>CAYXPI010000108.1:0-12283 GCA_964467005.1 uncultured Limibaculum sp.
TGGCGAAGACGCCGTCGCGCTTGAAGCACACGTCGCCGATCGCGAGCGGCTCGCCCGCGAGCTTCTTCTTGGTCGAGGTCTCGATGATCGTCGGGCAGGCCTTGCCGCCGAAGAGGAGGCTGGTGGTGTCCGATTTCGGATCGCAGCCGATGAGGAGCACGCGCTTGCCCTGGGCCGCCATCATGTAGCTGAGATTGGAGAGGGTGAAGGATTTGCCGATCCCGCCCTTGCCGTAAATGGCGATGATCTGGGTGTCCTTCGTCGCCTCGGTCGGCACGGCGTCGAGCGGCAGATCGGCCTCGGCCTTGAGGCGCGCGAAGCCGTCCGCGGTCAGGATCGGGGGGTGGCCGCCTTCGGGGCTCATTGCAGGTCCTCCCAGTCGAGTATCATTTTGAGACAGCCAGGGTCCTCGAAGGCGGTCGCATAGGCGTCCGCGGCGGCCCTGGCCGGCCGGGTGTGGGTGACGAGGCCGCCGAGCGCGAGGCGCCCGTCCGCGACGAGCTTCGCGGCGGCGGCGAGGTCCTCGGGCCGCCACTCCGCGGCGACGCGGAGGCGCGCCTCCTTGAGGAAGGCAGGCGGAAAGGCGAAGGCGACGGGCTCCGCGTAAAAGCCCGCCAGCACGATCTCGCCGCCGGGGGCGAGGCGGGGGATCAGCGTGTCGAGGATGCCCGTGGCGCCCGACACATCGGCCACGACCCGGTAGTCGCGCCGCGGATCGTCCTCTGGCGCCACGACCGCGTAGCCTCGGCCGCCGGAGCGCCGCGCCTCCGCCACCTCCCAGACCATGGGCTCCCCGCCCAAGGCCACCGTGAGCCGCGCGAGAAGCCGGCCGAGCACCCCGTGGCCCACGATGAGCTCGGGCAGCGCGGCGGGATCGATCGCGTGATGGGCGGTGGCGGCGAGCGCGAGGAGGGCCGCGTCCGGCCCGAGGGCCGCGTCGACCCGTTGCGCCCGGTGGCCCGGGGTGACGAGCCGAGCCGCCGAGCCGCCGAAGAGCCCCCGCGCCTCCGCGTAGCAGGTGGCGCCCGGGACGAAGACGCGGTCGCCCGGTGCGAGCCCGGCCTCGGGGCCCGCCTCCAGCACCTCGCCCACCGCCTCGTAGCCCGGAACGAGCGGGTAGCCGAGCCCCGGGAAGGGCGGCATCCGGCCGGACCAGAGGAGCTTTTCCGTGCCCGTGGAGATGCCCGACCAGAGCGTCTCCACCACGATGTCGGCCGGGCCCGGGGGGGTGAGCTCCAGGCGGTCGAGCGCGACCCGTCCCGGTTCCTCGAACACCACTGCCAGCGTGTCAGCCGTCATACGTCGCTCCCTCTCGGCCCCTGGATTGGGGCTGGGGCTGCGCCTGTTCCGACGCCTTGCCCTGGTGCTGTCAGTTTAAATTGACACTCACGACTGTCAAGCCGAAAAGACGCCAACCGTGTCAGCTCGCCACCCGCGCGGTCAGGAGACCGGTGAGGAACGGCCGCCGTGTCCGGCGCCGCCGGATGCGCTCGAAGCCGGCCTCGGCGAGGAGCGCCGAAAGCTCCGCGGCGCTGCGGGGGCGGCCGTGGGTCATGGCGAGGATGTAGAGGCTGAAATAGGCGTCCCCGACGCGCCGGGCGCGGGGCGTGTCGGCCATGGGCTCGGCCACCAGGAGCGTGCCGCCCGGGGCGAGCGCCGCCCGGGCCCGGCGGAGGAGGCGCAACACCGCATCGTCGTCATGGTCGTAGAGCACCCGGACCAGTGACAGCGCGTCCGCGCCCTTTGGTAGCGGATCGGCGAAGAAATCCCCGCCCACCGCCTCGGCCCGGCCTGCGAGCCCCTCGGCGGCGAATCGGGGGCGGGCCGCCTCGGCCACCGTCGGCAGGTCGAAGAGCGTGAGCCGCAGGCGCGGGGCGCGGGCCGCGGCCGCGCGGAGGAAGCTGCCGTCGCCGCCGCCCAAATCCAGAAGATGCCGGTGCCGGCGCATGGGATAGCTCGCCAGCACCTCGGCCGAGATCATCGCCTGGGTCGCGGCCATGAGCCGAGTGTAGGGGGCGGTCTCCCCTTCCGCGAGGCCATGGGTGCGCACCCCGCCCACATAGCCCCAATAGCGCGCGAGCTTGGGCTCCGTCTCGCCCCGGAAAAGCGCCACGGGATCCGCCAGATCTTCGTAGAGAAGCGCGTGGTGGCGCACCATCTCGGCCACGCCGGGCAGGCCACGGAGCGCCGCACCCACCTGCCCCAGCCGATAGCCGCCGGGCGTCTGCGCCAGAAGACCGAGGGAGGCCGCGGCGGCCATGAGCCGCTCCGCCCGGTCGGGCGCGAGCCCCGTTTCGCGCGCGATCGCCGCGGCGGGCTTCGGCCCCTCCGCCAGCCGCTCGAGGAGGTCGAGCTCCACCACCGCCCGCAGCACTTGGGTGTAGACGAACCCGGCGGTGAGATCGAAGAGCGCGAGCGCCCGCGCCTCCGCCACGCCGCGGGTGAGCGGAAAGCCCGCCGCCCAATCCTGAAACCGCGGGTTGGCGATCAGCCGGTCGCGCCAGGCCAGGACGCGCTCACGCCAGCTCGGGCGCCCGGGCGCGACGGGCGGCGCGCCGTCCATGATGTCAGGCCACGCCGACGTGGGCGAGGGCGCGCGGGGTCAGCCGCTTGGCCTGAACGCGCACGAGCGCGCGGAGCTCCTCCTCGCCCGCGCAGGACGGGATGGAGCCCTGCGCCTCGGCCAAGAGCCCCTCGAGCCGGGCCACCGCGCCACCCACACCGAGCTCGGCCACCGCGTTCGGCCGGCCATGGGCCGCGTCCTGCCCCACGGGCTTGCCGAGCTCCTCGGGGGTCGCGATGGCGTCGCGGAGATCGTCCGCCACCTGATAGGCCTCGCCCAACCGGTCGCCGAGGGTGCGCCAGGGGGTGGGGTCCGCCCCGGCCGCGAGCGCGCCCATCCGGGTGGCCGCCACGAAGAGCGCGCCGGTCTTCGCGCGGTGATAGGGGGCGAGGGAGATCTCCGGCTCGCTCTCCCAGGCCTGGCCCGCGACGATGCCCCGCGGCATGCCGGTGGCCCGCGCGAGCGCGCCCACGAGCCCGGCCAGACGGTAGGGCGCCTCGGCCCCCGCGAGCGTCGAGGCATGGGCCAAGGCCTCGAAGGCCATCACGATCATCCCGTCGCCGGTGAGAAGCGCCAAGGGCTCGTCGAAGGCCACATGCACGGTCGCCTTGCCGCGGCGCAGATCCGCGTCGTCGAAGCAGGGCATGTCGTCGTGGACGAGGCTCGCGCAATGCATGAGCTCGATCGCGATCGCCGCGGCGTCGGCCAGGGCCGGCATGTCGTCGCCGCAGGCTCGCGCCACCGAGAGGCAGAGGAGCGGGCGGACCCGCGCGCCCCCGGGAAAGAGCGCGTGGCGGAGCGCCGCACCCAACCTCGGCGGCGCCTCCCCGGCCTCGGCTCGCGCCACGGCCGCCTCGAGCGCGCGTTCGATCCGCATCTGCGTTTCCATCCTCCGGCTCCTCCCCAGATCCGCCACTTGTCAGGCTGCATTGTCTGCATTAGCGTCAACTATAGTGGACACATGCCGGGGCGGGCGTCAATGCCTTGGAACGGGGGTCCGCGACGGACGGCGGAGGCGAGATGACGAGCCCGCAAGACGCCATCGTGGTGGGCGCCGGATTTGGCGGCCTCGCCGCCGCGCTCGATCTTGCGGCGTCGGGGCACCGGGTCACGCTCCTCGAGACCGCCGACGCGGTGGGCGGCAAGGCGCGCCGCGTGGCTGTGGGCGGGCGCGCCGTGGATGCGGGGCCGACGGTGTTCACCATGCGCTGGGTGCTCGACGCGCTGCTGGCGCGGGTGGGCGCCCGGCTCGAGGATCACCTCGCGCTCGAGCGGGCGGAGCTTCTGGCCCGCCACGGCTGGGGCGACGGGTCCCGGCTCGACCTCTTCGCCGACCCCGCGCGCTCCGAGGCGGCCATCGCCGAGTTCGCCGGCGGCGAGGAAGCCCGCCGCTTCCGCGCCTTCTCCGAGCGGGCGGGCCGGGTCTACCGCGCCCTCGCCCCCCATTTCATCGAGGCGGCCAAGCCCACCCCCCTCGGCATCGCCCGGGCGATCGGGCCCGATCTTCGGCTGTTGCGCGACCTCGCGCCCGCGCAGTCTCTCGCCGGCCTCCTCGCCCAGAGCTTTCGCGACCCGCGCCTCCGCCAGCTCTTCGGCCGCTACGCGACCTATGTGGGCGGCTCGCCCTACGCCGCGCCCGCGCTTCTCATGCTCATCTGGCATGTGGAGGCCGCCGGCGTCTGGCGGATCGAGGGGGGGATCGCCGCGCTGGCCGCCCTCCTTGCCCGACTGGCCGAGGAACGGGGGGCGGTGATCCGGACCGGCGCGGAGGTGGCGGAGATCCTGGTGGAGGGGGGCCGCGCCCACGGCGTGCGCCTGACCTCGGGAGAGCGCCTCGCCGCCCGAGCCGTGGTCTTCGCGGGGGATGTCTCCGCCCTCGGCGAGGGGCGCCTCGGCCCAGCCGCCGCCCGCGCCGCCGCGTCGGTCCCCCGGACCCAGCGCGCGCTCTCGGCGCTCACGGTCACCGGGCTCGCCCGCGCGCCCGCCGCACTCGCCCACCACACTGTGGTGTTCTCGGGCGACTACGAGGCGGAGTTCGACCGGCTGCTTCGCGCCCGCAGGCTGCCCATCGAGCCCACCGTCTATGTCTGCGCGCAGGATCGGCCGGCCCACGCCGCGCCCACCGCCCCCAGCGCGCCCAGCGCCGCCGGCGCGCCCACCGCGCCCGCCGCGCCAGAGCCTGTTCTGCTCATCATCAACGCGCCCCCGGACGGGGACCTCCGCCGCTTCAGCCCCGAGGAGATCGACACATGCCTGACCGGAGCGCACCGCCTGCTCGCCCGCGCGGGGTTCCCCCTCGAGACGACGCCCACGGACACCCGGCTGACCGGCCCGGCGGACTGGGCGGCCCGCTTCCCCGGGTCGGGCGGGGCGATCTACGGCCGGGCGCCGCACGGTCCGGGCCGCGGGGCCCTCGCGAGCTTTCAGCGGCCGGGGGCGCGGTCGCGCCTCCCGGGGCTCTATCTGGCGGGGGGGAGCGTGCATCCGGGGGCGGGGGTGCCGATGGCGACGCTCTCCGGACGCCAGGCCGCGGCGGCGGTGACGGCGGATCTCGAGCCGCCAAGGGCCCGCGCTTCGATGTCGAGGTCCCGCCCGGCGGCTACGCCTGGTGGTATCTCGACGGCATCTCCAACGACGGCCGCGACGCCATCTCCATCATCGCCTTCGTCGGCAGCGTCTTCTCCCCGTATTACGCCTGGCGCGGGCGCCAGCGGCCGGAGGACCACTGCGCGCTGAACGTCGCCCTCTACGGGCGGCGCAACCGCTGGACGATGACCGAGCGCGGGGCGGGCAGCGTGCGCCGGAGCGCGTCGGAGTATGTCTTGGGCCCGAGCCGGGTCGCCTGGGACGGCAGGTCGATGACACTTGAGATCGACGAGACCGCGGTGCCCCATCTCACCCCTGTCCGCGGGCAGGTGCGCATCACGCCCGAGCCGCTGACCAACTACCGAGCGGCGCTCGACCGCGCGGGCCGGCACATCTGGCGCCCCTACGGGCCCCTGTCGCGCATCGAGGTCGATCTCGAGCGCCCACGCCTCGCCTGGTCCGGCCACGGGTATCTCGACGCCAATTTCGGCACCCGGCCGCTCGAAGCCGATTTTCGCCGCTGGAACTGGTCGCGCGCGCGCTCAGGCGACACCGCGCGGATCTTCTACGAGGCGGAGCGGCGGGACGGCTCGCGCCTCGCCCTCCATCTCGGCGCGGACGCGACGGGCCAGGTGACGGAGCTCGGCGCCCCGCCTCCCATTGCGGCGCTGCCCGCCACGCTCTGGCGCGTGGCGCGCACGACGCGCTCCGAGGCCGGGGTGCGGGTGCTCCGGCGGCTGGAGGACGCCCCCTTCTACGCCCGCGCGATGCTGGAGGCCGAGCTCGGCGGCACCCGGGCCGAGGTGGTGCACGAGGCGCTGGATCTCGATCGCTTCGCGCGGCGCTGGGTGAAGGCGCTCTTGCCGTGGCGGATGCCGCGGGCCAGTTGGTGGGGCGGCTGAGGCCGCGCCCGATCCCCCGCGCGGGCCGGGGCCGATGGGGGGCGCTCCCCCAGGGCCTGGGCGCGCGGCTGGCCCGGGCGGGCGGGGCCCCGGCCCGCGCGGGGCCTCAGCGGTCGCGCTTGGGCTTGCCGTCCGCCGCGAGGCTCGAGGGCTTGGCCTCCTCGTCGCCCGACCGCCGGGTCGCCCGGATCTGTCCCCAGGCCACCCAAAAGATCACGCCGAAGGTCAGCGCCATCTGCAGGAAAATGAACAGCGTGTCCGAGATGAAGGGCTCGAGGCGCACGATCTCCATGGTCTCAGGCGGCGAGATCGGCCGCGTGCGGGTTGCGCCGCCAGACCGCCAGATTGAGGGCTGCCGCCACGCTCACCCAGGCGAGATAGGGCACCATCAGGAGCGCGGCCGTGATGTCGATCGGCCAAAACACGAGAATGCACCCCACTATGGCGAGCCACATGCCCGACACCACAACCATGCCGAGATCCATCCGCCGGAGCCCGAAAAAGACCGGCGACCAGAGCGCGTTGAGCACGATCTGCGCGACCCAGAGACCGATGGCCAAGGTGGCCGCCTCGGGCGCGGCCGCGGTCCACACCATCCAGCCCGCCGCCGCGATCATGCCGTAAAGGAGCGTCCACACCACGGGAAACGCCCAGTTCGGCGGGGTCCAGGAGGGCTTCTCGAGCGCCTCGTACCACTTGCCTGGGCCGAAGAAGGCACCGGTCATCGCCGCGGCGAAGCAGGCCGCGATGAACACGAAGAGCGAGAGCGGAAAGTCGGGCATCGGACATCTCCCTGAAGCCGGATGCCTCTAACTTAGGTCGGACGGCGCTCCCGGTCCAACCGGTCGCGCGCGCGCAAAGCTGCGAAGATGCCGGCGAGCCCGTCCGCCTCGGCCCCGAGCGGGCGCGACCGCGTCGGCTGCGGGGCACGCGCCAGGGCCGAGGGCGGCGGCGGCGCGGCGTGGGACAGTGCCGCTGCGTCCACCAGATAACGCGTCTCGTCGAGCGCCGGCTTCGGCAGGGCCCAGGCCCGCGGCAACGGCGCGGCCGCCGCGGCGAGGGCCCGGAGCACCACCGCCCGCTTTCGCCCCCTCGAGACGATGGCGCGCTGGGTGACGCTGTCGAAGCCCCGACGCGCGACCTCCCGCCCGATCTCGGCATAGAGGAACCGCGCGGCGAAGATGGCCGGCCGGCAATCCAAGGGCAGGCGCGCGATCCCCGCTTCGGCCCGTTCGTACAGCGCGTCGGCATCCGTCAGAAGGCGCCGGAGCACTGCGGTGAGCGCGGGGCTCGGCCGTGGCTCGGCGACCAGGCGATCGGGGTCGAGCCCGGCCTCGGCCAGCCAGTCGAGCGGCAGATACACCCGGCCCCGCCCGGCGTCCTCGCCCACATCGCGGGCGATGTTGGTGAGCTGCATCGCCACGCCGAGATCGCAGGCCCGTGCCAGCATGTCCGCCCGCCGCTCGCCGAGGAGGACAGCCATCATGCCGCCCACGGCGCCCGCCACCCGGGCCGCATAGGCCGAGAGATCCGAGATGGTGGCGTAGCGCCGGCCCTCCGCGTCCCAGGCGAGCCCCTCGATGAGCGCCTCCGGCAGGGTGGCGGGCATCTCGAAGACCTCGACCGTGCGGGCAAAGGCCCGGTCCGCCGCGTGGTCCACCGGCCGGCCGGCATAGGCGCGCTCGAGCCGCGCGCGAAGCCGCGCCACCGCGTCGTCGAGGGGCAGGTCCGTCTCGTCCACCGCGTCGTCGGCCAAGCGACAGAAAGCGTAGATGGCATGGGCCGGCATCCGGAGCCGGCGCGGCAGGAACCGCCCCGCCGCGTGGAAGGAGTGCGAGCCGTGGCGGATCGCCTCCGCGCAGTCCGCGAAATCCGCGAGCGCGGCCTCAGACCAGCGCGGCGCCATGGGGAACCACCTGATCGAGAAGCTGCGCGGAGGTGACGACGCCGGGCAGGCCCGCGCCCGGATGGGTGCCCGCGCCCACGAGGTAGAGCGCGTCCACGTCCTCCGAGGCGTTGTGCGGGCGGAACCAGGCGGATTGGAAGAGCCGCGGCTCGAAGGAGAAGCCCGCGCCGTGGGGGGAGCGGTAGCGGTCTCGGAAATCGGGCGGCGCCATCACATGCTGGCTGACGACCCGGCCCCGGAGCCCCGGCATCACCGTCTCCTCGAGCCGCGCCTCGAGCCGGGCGCGATAGGCCTCCACCGCCGCCGCGCCCCACTCCTGCCCATGGCCGAGATGGGGCACTGGGACCAATGCGTAGAACGCGTCCCGCCCCGGGGGCGCCACGGAAGGGTCCGTCGCCGTCGGCCGGTGGAGATAGATCGACATGTCCTCGGCCAGCCGCCCGGTCCGGAAGATGTCGCGCACCAGGCCGCCATAGCGCGGGCCCATCACGATCGTGTGGTGGGCGAGCTCTGGCCACTGCCGGTCGGTGCCGAAATACCAGACGAAGAGGCTCATGGAGTAGTGCTGGCGGCGGAGCTTCGCGTCGGTCCAGCGACGGCGGGGGGCATTGCGCAGAAGGTGGCCGTAGGTCCAGGCCGCGTCGGCACCGGAGACCACGATGTCCGCCCGGCGCTCGGCCCCGCCCGCGGTCCGCACGCCCACGGCGCGGCCCTCTTCCACCAGGATCTCGTCGACCTCCTGGCCGTAATGGATGCGGCTGCCCTGCCCCTGCGCCACATCGGCCATCGCCCGGGCGAGCGCGTTGGTCCCGCCCATCGTGTAGTGCACGCCGAAGGCCGCCTCGAGAAAGCTCACCAGGCAGTACATCGAGGTCACGCGGAACGGATCCCCTCCGATGAAGAGCGGGTGGAAGGAGAGCGCGGCGCGCAGATGCGGGTGGCGCATGCGCGTGGCGACATGGCCGTGCACCGAGCGGTCGGCCCGGAGCCGCGCGAGATCCGGCAGCCAGGGGAGCATGCTCGCGATCTTGGGGAACGGCACCATGCCCATTCCCTCGAAGCCGATGCGGTAGCGCTCCGCCCCCTCAGCCATGAAGCGGTCGTAGCCCTCGACATCGCGCGGGGAGATCCGGGCCACCTCGGCGCGCATGGCATCCCGGTCGGCGCGGGCGGTGAAGACCTCCCCGTCGTCGAAGCGCATGCGGTAGAATGGGTCGAGCGGGCGGAGATCCACATGGTCCGAAAGCCTCTGCCCGGCGAGGGCGAAGAGCTCCTCGAAGAGCTTGGGCGCGGTCACGATGGTTGGCCCCGCGTCGAAGACGAAGCCGTCCTGGCGGAAGGCGGTGCCCCGCCCGCCGGGGGTTTCGAGCTTGTCGAGCACGCTCACGCGGTAGCCGCGGGCGCCGAGGCGGATGGCCGCCGCGAGCCCCCCGAAGCCCGCGCCGATCACGATGGCATGGGCGCGCCTGCCGGCGATCGCCGGCGCCGCCTTCCGGGTCGTCGTCGCGTTGTCGTATGGGGCGTAGAGCTTGCGGCCCATGGGCGCCTCCTTTCTCAGATGGCCTCGGCGAGCCGCGCGGGCTCGGGGCGGGGCGCCGGGGAAATCTCGGCGAGCGGGTTGCGCCCGCCCCAGTTCCCCTCCGCGCCGAGGACGGCGAAGCGCGCGAAGAGCTCCTCGGCGAACCAGGCACGCTCGCGGGCGAGGCGCGCGGCCTCGCGGTGAAACGGATGGCGATAGGCGAACGCGGTCATCGCCTCGAGATCCGACCAGATCGAGAAGGTGACCTGGCGGAGGAAGGGCATCTCGCCCATCCCCATCTTGAAGAGGATCGCGGGCTCGCGCGCGGTCTGCCCGTCGATGTCGGGCGCGCCCTGCCAGAAGGCCCAGGCCTTGGCGGGCTTCACGGTCGCCCGGGTGAGGATGGCGACGGGGGCGCCGGAGGCGAGCGTCGCCTCGGCCTCAAAGGGCCTCCGCCCGTCCCACGCGCCGCGGGCGCTTGTCGCCTGGAGGAAGACGGTGAAGCTCTCCTCCGCCCGGGCACGGTAGCGCTGGAACACAGGCACCTCGGCCAAGCCCCGACGGGCCGCGGCCTCCGAGGGCCAGGTGGCGAGGATGCCCCAGACGCCGAGATTGGGCCGGGCGCGAAAGCTCTCGCCGCCACCGGTGCCGAAGAGCTTCCAGAAGCCGGGGCCCACGGCCCGCGCGAGCGGGCGCCGCGCCCAGAGCATCTGCCCGAAGGCCCAGGCCCGCGCGCGGGCACCGGTGACGCGAAAGACTGAGATGGTCGTCGCTGCCATGACTGGCCTCCGCCTGGCCGGCCGACGGTGCCGGTCGGTCCCCTGCCAAGGTGGGGAAATCCGATCTGGGCGTCAAGTTTTATTGACAGCCAACATGTCGCGACGAAGCGACGCCGCCATCAGTCCTCCTCGGCGGGACGGCCGCGCAACCGCTTCACGCCCGAGCGCTGGGCCTTCGCCTCGAGCCGGCGGCGCACCACGCCCGCGCTCGGCCGGGTGGCGATCCGGCGCTTGGGGCGGACGAGGGCAGCGCGGACGAGGTCGGCCAGGCGGGCGCGGGCCTCCTCGCGGTTGCGGGCCTGGCTCCGATGGGCGTCGGCCTGGAGGATCACCGCCCCGTCCTGGGTCCAGCGCCGGCCCGCGAGGCGCCGGAGCCGGGCCTTCACCTCGGGTGTGAGGGAAGGCGAGCGCTGCGCCTCGAAGCGGAGCACCACCGCGGTCTCGACCTTGTTCACGTTTTGCCCACCGGGCCCGGAGGCGCGGGCGAAGGTCTCGGTGATCTCCCAGTCCTGGATCACGACCCGGTCGGTGATCCGGAGCATGGGCTCACCCCCGCGCCGGGGCCAGCCGGGTGGCCGCGCGGAAGGGCAGGAGCGCAAGGAGCGCGAGCGCGATCTTCACGGCGAAATCGCCCAGCGCGAGGCTGACCCAGAGGGGTCCGACCGGGCCCAAGCCCAGAAGCGGCACGGGCTCGAGCGCCCAGGGCTCGTTCGGCCCCAAGACCGCCGCCGAGGCCGAGAAGGCCAGTGTGAAGAAGATCGCCGTGTCGAGCGCCGAGCCGAGCGCCGAGGAGACGAGCGGCGCCCGCCACCAGGAGCCCTGGCGCAGCCGGTCGAACACCGCCACGTCGAGCATCTGCGCAGCCAGGAAGGCCGTGCCCGAGGCGATGGCGATCCGCGGCGTCGCCAGCCAGACGGAGAGCGCGACCGCCAGGGCGAACCCGGCCAGCACCACCTGGCGCGCCCGCGCGGGACCCATCCAACGGTTCGCGAGATCGGTGACGAGGAAGGCCACGGGATAGCTCAGCGCGCCCCAGGTGAGCCAGGGCCCAAGCGGATACTGCACCAGAATATTGGACGCGGTGACCACCACCGCCATGGCGGCGATGCCGAGGGCCACGCCCCTTGCCGGACTGTCCATGCGCTCCTCCCGAAATCGGCCGGGGCTTAGCCGGCCGGGGGAGCTTTGGCAAGCGGCGGGCGCGGCGCCCGAGTTAGGACGCCATGTCGCTGACCCCCGGGATCGGGTCCAGATTCGTTGTCATCGGCGATTTGATCCGCTCATACATCTCGCGGGCATAGCTTTGACGCTCCGCCCCGTTGATCTGGCGGATCTCCGGCTGCACGTCCCGCATCAGCGCTTGGAGGTCGAGGCCCAGCGTGGTTGCCGCGCGTTCGATGTACTGCTCGCTGTCGCCGATGCCTATGCGGCCGCCCATCGCGTCGCACGAGATGGCGCAAACGATCAGGCATTCGACAGTCTCCTTGGTCGTGATGTCCTCGGGCAACCGGGCATCATGCTCGCGCCACTTTCTGCCGGAGGGCTCGATCATGAACGCCACTTTGTCGGCGAGATTGGCAAAGGGCAGAGACAGGTTGGGATCGACGATCGCACCCAGCGCGAAGGCCTCGACCGCGTAGCCGCGGACGCCGCGATTGTGCAGCGCGTTTCCGAGCCAGATCGCGTTGGTCAGCGGCACCTCCCGCGGTACGACCACCGCGCGGCGATACCAGGCCAGGCCCGCCGTGAAGCCGTCGCGCTCCGCAATCGCGCGCGCGTGGTTGCGCAGCACATCGGCTGACCCAGGAACTGCGTCGAGGAGCTTGCCCGTGATCTCCAGGATGTCGGCAGGCTCCTCAAGGGATAATCCTATCCCAGTGGGTGGACCACTTCTGCGGGGGCACTCCCCTGTTGGTGGTGTTTTAGACGGGCTCGGTCGCTATACTAATCCCGTACAACTCTCTGAAACAAGAGAGAATTCCAGCCGGGAGGATGAACAGAGAACGCTTTCGCGAGAGCAAGTGGCGG
>CAYXPI010000109.1:0-12254 GCA_964467005.1 uncultured Limibaculum sp.
GCCGTAGTCCTCCATCGGCAGGTCCTCGAGCTCGCCGAGATCGTAGCCGGCCGCGTCCATCTGGCTCGCCATGCCGTCGATGATCGCCTGCGCCACCAGATCGCAATAGAGCTGGATCGCCCGCGCCGCGTCGTCATTGCCCGGCACCGGGAAGGCGACGCCGTCGGGGTCGCTGTTCGAATCGAGGATCGCCACCACCGGGATGCCGAGCTTGCGCGCCTCGGCGATCGCCAGGCTCTCCTTGTTGGTGTCGATCACGAAGAGCATGTCCGGCAGGCCGCCCATCTCGCGGATGCCGCCGAGGGAGAGCTGCAGCTTGGTGCGCTCGCGCTCGAGGTTCAGCCGCTCCTTCTTGGTGAAGCCCGAGGCCCCGCCATCGAGCTGCTCGTCGAGATCGCGGAGGCGGTTGATCGAGTTCGACACCGTCTTCCAGTTGGTGAGCGTGCCGCCCAGCCAGCGGTGGTTCATAAAGTACTGGGCGCAGCGCATCGCGCCGTCGGCCAGCGGTTGCTGCGCCTGGCGCTTGGTGCCGACGAAGAGGATGCGCCCGCCGCGGGAGACGACCTCGCGCATCGCGTTCAAGGCCGCGTCGAGCAGCGGCACGGTCTGCGTGAGGTCGATGATGTGAATGCCGTTCCGCTCCCCATAGATGAACTCGCTCATCTTGGGGTTCCACCGATGGGTTTGGTGGCCGAAATGCACGCCAGCTTCGAGGAGCTGGCGCAAGCTGATCTCTGGCAGCGCCATGGGTCCGAGGTCCTTTCCGGTTTCGCCTCGGCAGGGCAGAGGGCGTGCGCCCAACCGGTGGACCGTGGCGGATGTCTCCCGCCGCGGCCCGTGCCCCGCCTGTGGATTGCTGCGGGGCGCATACACATTCTGAGGGGTTTTGACAAGGGTGGGAACGATACCGGACTGATACACTTGAGTTAGACATGATACTTGGCAATCTGCCCAGTGTTTGCCATGATTTTGCCAACGAAACGGCTCAGTTCTTCAAATCGTGGGAGAGTGATATGGCGACGCAACAGGAAATCCAGGCAGTTCACAAGGCCTTTGCCGACTTCGAAAGGACCGTTCAGAAAGACATGCCGAAGATCATGGACCTTTCCAAAAAGATCAAGGATGAGAAGACCGCCAACGTGAAGAAGGCGCTCGAGATCGAGCTCGGCGCGCTGTCGATGTCGATCAAGAAGGCGGCGAAGTCGATGGAGGCAAGCATCGCCAAGGTCGCCAAGAACATACGCAAGGAAGACAAGTCGCTCACCCAGGAGCTCAATATGGTCTCGAACCATATGTCGCAGATGATGCCCGGGGCCTCGAACATCAAAGTCACCGGCAAGGTGAACGGCAATAAATTGAGCGTGACCGTGAAGCCCTAAAGGGTCGGATAGCGGCGGATTGCGGTCATCGGGAGCAGCGTGTCGATATGATCCGGTTGGAGGACTTTCGGCACGATCCGGAGATCGAGCAGGCCCTCTTGGGGGCCGCCGCGATCCACACAGCGCTGGAGCACATGCGCGACCAGATCTTCGTGCTCCAGGCCACCCTCGACCAGGTCGACAACCAGGGCGCCGACCTTCCCGCCGTGGCCGCGGGCTTGCACAAATACGTCCGCCTCGATCTTCGGAACTTCTTCCCCGGCCTCTTCATGCTGGAGACGTTCCTGAAGGCGGATCCGGACTTTCAGCACCCGACGCACCCGCACAGGCCGGCCCGCTTCGTCGATGCGGGCTGCGGCACGGGGCGCATCGTGGCGCTGTTGCGCGCGACCGACCGTTTCGGGTTCCATGAGGTTTGCGGCTTCGATCTGTCGGAGCAGCTGATCGCCCGCGGGCGGGCCCGCTACGGCCTCTCCGAGCGCGATCTCTTCGTGGCCGATGCGATGGAGCACGACTACGGCGGCCATGACGTCGTCTACTTCTTCCGCCCCTTCGAGGACGAGGCGCTGCAACGCGCCTTCGAGAACCGGGTGGTCGCGACCATGCCGACGGGCGCCTATCTCTTGGCCTTCGCCCAGTTGGGGCTCGACGACGACATCCGCCTCGAGCGGAAGGATTATGTCTCCGGCATCTACAAGAAGCTCTGAGCGGCGGCCCCCGTCAGCGGAGGAGCCGCTCCACGATCTCGCGGGTGTTTCGTGAGAGCGTCTCCGTGGCGGCAAGGCGCGCGAGCTCGGCCTTCATGAGCGCCTGGCGGTCCTCGGTGTAGCGCCGCCAGGTCTCGAACACCCCCGCGAGGCGGGCTGTGGTCTGCGGGTTCACCGGGTCGAGGGTGAGGAGCCAGTCCGCGACGAAGCGGTAGCCCGCGCCGTCCGCCGCATGGAAGGCGCGCGGGTTGCCGGCGGCGAAGGCGCCCACGAGGCTGCGGAAACGGTTCGGCGTCTTCCAGGAGAACGCCGGGTGCTCGGCCAGGCGGCGCACCCGGGCGAGCGCGTCCGGCACCGGGGCGGTGGCCTGGAGGGCGAACCAGGTGTCGATCACCTGCCGCTCCTCCTGCCAGCGGTCGTAGAAGGCCGCGAGGCGCGAGGCGGCGCCCGGCCGGGCATGGCGCACGAGGGCGCCCAAGGCCGCGATCCGGTCGGTCATGTTGTCGGCCGTGTCCGCCTGAGCCTCCGCCTCCGCATCTCCGAGCCCGGCGGCCACGCGGAGCCCGAGGCAGCGGTTCGCCAGTGCCCGGCGCCCGGCGCTCTCGGCGTCGGGGCGGTAGGGGCCCGGCCGCGCCATCTCCGTCCTGAGCTCGGCCAGCAGCGGCGCGAGCCGCCCGCCGAGCGCCGCCGCCATCTCTTGCAGCGCGAGACCGATCGCCTCGGGGTCCGCCAGGCGGCCCCGATCGGCCAGGGCGCCCGCGATTTCGTCGTCGCTCGGCACGCCGAGGGCGTAGGCGCGGAAGGCGGGGTCCAGCCCGCGATCGGCCACCAGCGTGGCGAGCGCGCCGGTCCAGGCCTCCGGGATCTCGGCGCCCTCGAGCCGGCCGAGTGCCACGGCGACAGCGTATTGGTGGCCCACCTCCCAGCGCGCCACGGGGTCGGTGTCGTGCGCGAGGAGGTGCGCGCGGGCCGCGTCGGAGAGCCTGCGCTCGAGGATCACGGGGGCCGAGAACCCGCCGAGAAGGGAGAGGACCGGCCCGCCGTCCTTGGGCGTGAGGGGCGTGCCGTCCGCCGGCCGCCAGGCCCAGCCATCCGGGCCCTCGGCAAGATCCCAGCTCCGCTGTGCGCGGTCGAGCACCAGGGTGGTGCGGTCGCCGAGGGGCGCGCCCTCCGCCCCGAAGGCGCCGAGCTCGACCGGGATCACCAGCGGCGCCTTGGTGTCTTGGCCCGGGGTCGGCGGGGTCTCCTGGCTGAGGGTGAGGCGGAGGCGCGCGCCGTCCCAGACCTCCTCGGCCGTGAGCCGCGGGGTGCCGGCCTGCGACCACCAGAGCGCGAAGCCGGAGAGATCCACGCCGCAGGCATCCTCGAAGCAGGCGCGGAACTCTTCGACGGTTGCCGCCGTCCCGTCATGGCGCGCGACATAAAGGTCGATCGCCCGTCGATACCCCTCCGGCCCCACGAGGGCCGTGAGCATGCGGATCACCTCCGCGCCCTTTTCGTAGACCGTGGCGGTGTAGAAATTGTTGATCTCGATATAGGTCTCAGGGCGCACCGGGTGGGCAAGGGGGCCTGCATCCTCCGGAAACTGCCGGGCCCGCAGCGCCTTCACATCCGCGATGCGCTGCACGGGTGCCGAGCGTTCGTCGGCCGAGAAGAGCTGGTCGCGATAGACCGTGAGACCTTCTTTCAGGCAGAGCTGGAACCAGTCGCGGCAGGTGATGCGGTTGCCGGTCCAGTTGTGAAAGTATTCGTGCGCGACCACCGATTCGATGCGCTCGTAATCCGTGTCGGTCGCGGTGTCGGGCGAGGCGAGCACATACTTCGCGTTGAAGATGTTGAGGCCCTTGTTCTCCATTGCGCCCATGTTGAAGTCGTCGACCGCGACGATCTGGAAGAGGTCGAGGTCGTATTCGAGGCCGTGGGTGCGCTCGTCCCACAGCATCGAGCGCTTGAGGGCGTCCATCGCATAGGAGGTCTTGCCCTCGTCGCCCGGGCGGACCCAGAGCTTGAGCGCCACCTCGCGGCCGGAGCGGGTGGTGAACCGGTCCTCGCGCGCGCGGAGATCGCCGGCCACGAGGGCGAAGAGATAGGCGGGCTTCGGCCAGGGGTCGTCCCACTCGGCAAAGTGCCGGCCCTCGGGCAGGGGCCCTGACGCCCCCGGATTGCCGTTGGAGAGGAGGACCGGGATGTCCGCGGGCGCCTCGATGCGCACGGAGAAGCGGGCCATCACATCCGGCCGGTCCGGGTAGTAGGTGATCTTGCGGAACCCCTCCGCCTCGCACTGGGTGCAGTACATGCCCTGGGAGAGGAAGAGCCCCTCGAGCGCAGTGTTGGCCGCGGGGTCGATCTCCGTCTCGCAGGTCCAGGTGAAGGCTTCGCCCGGCAGGCGCGCGGCCGGAACGGTGAGACCCTCGGTGTCGAGCGTCACATCCTCGGGCGCGAGCGGGGAGCCGTCGAGATGGGCGCCGAGGAAGGTGAGGGCCCGCCCGTCAAGGCGAAGATCCGCCGGGCCTGGGCGCGCGGGGTTCTTCCGGATCTCGAGGACCGCGTGCACCCGGGTTGCCTCCGGCGCGAGATCGACCGTCAGCCGCACGGTGTCGACCAGCCAGGCCGGGGGCGCATAGTCCGCCAGGCGGGTGGCGGCGGGCGTCGACGGCGCGGTGTCTGGGCGCATGGGTGCCCTCCCTCTCTCGCGGGTGGCCTCGGGCCTTCCTCGGCCGGCCCCGATCACGTATCACCGGGGCGCGCGGACTGCAAAGGGGCCGCGGCGGGACCGGCGGAGGGCAGGGTGGCCAAGAGTGCGACCAAGGGGGCGGCACCCGCCCGACGGAAGGCCGCGCCCCGGGGGGCGAAGGCCAAGGCGGAAGCCGCGGCGCGGGAGGCGCGGCGCTGGGGCTGGGCGGCGCTGGCGCTCGTGCTCGGCGTGATGGCGCTGCGGATCGGGCTCCTGGCGCTCGATCTCGTGCCGCCGCATTTCGACGAGGGCCAGTATTGGGCCTACGGCCAGGAGCTCGCCTGGGGCTACTACTCGAAGCCGCCGGGCGTCGGCGCTGCGATCCGGCTGACCACGGAGATCTTCGGCGAGGGGGGGATTGGTCTCCGCCTCGCCTCGCCGCTCTCCCACGCGGCCATCGCTTGGCTGATCTTCGCCACCGCGCGGCGGCTCTTCGGCGGCGCCACGGGGTTCTGGGCCGCGGCGGCCTACACAGCGGCCCCGGGCGTCTCGGTCTCGGCGCTCATCGTCTCGACCGACCCGGTGATGATGGTGGGCTGGGCCGCGGCGCTCTACGCCATGGTGCGCGCGGCGGAGCCGGGCGCCTCGCTCGCCTGGTGGGCCGTGGTAGGCATCGCGCTCGGCCTCGGCGGGCTCGCGAAATACACCGCGCTCGCCTTCGCGCTCGGCGGGGTGGGCTATGGGCTCGTCTCCGCGCGGGAGCGGGACTGGGCGGGCGCCGGCCTCGCCACCGCCCTCGCCCTCCTCGTGATGGCGCCCAACCTCCTCTGGAACGCGGCGCATGATTTCGCCACCGTCACCCATGTGGCGGAGGACGCCGATCCGGGCCGCGGCTACTTCAATCCCGGCAACCTGCTCGAGTTCCTGGGCGCGCAGTTCGGTGTCATCGGCCCTGTGGTCTTCGGCGGAATCCTCGCCGCCCTCTGGCATAGGCGGGACTGGTTGGGGGACCCGGGCATGCGCCTGATGGCGTGGCAGACGGTGGGCCTCCTCGTCCCCATCACGCTCCTCGCCTTCCTCACCCGGGCCCAGCCCAACTGGGCGGCCCCGGCCTATGTGGCGGGCACGATCCTCGCCGCACAGTGGCTCGTCTCGACCGGGCGGACGGCGCTTCTCCTCTGGGGCCAGCTCGCGCTCGGCGTCCTCGCCGCCGGTGTGGTGGTCGGGCTCGGGGTCCTCTACCAGGCGATGGGGGAGGACCTGCCCCGCGCCGGCGACCCCTTCAAGAAGATGCGCATCGGCCCGCCTTTCTGCGCCCGCGCGCTCGCGGCGATGGACGAAGCCGCGGCCGACGCCCTCCTCGCGACCGACCGGCGGCGTCTTTCGGAATGCATGGTGCTCGGCACCCTCGGCTGGGACCGGATCGCGGTCTGGAACCCCGACCTCATCCCAAACACCCATCACGAGCTCGTCGCCACCCTGCAACCGGGCGACGACCGTCGTTTTCTCCTCGCTCTCCTTGGCGCGCCGGAGGCCGCGGCCGCCATCGCCGGGCGCTTCGCCGAGGCCGAGGAGGTGGATGCGGGGCGCTTCGCCACCCATGCGGACCGGAGCTACGCCTACAGCCTGTGGGTGGTGCAGGGCTTCGAGGGCTACGACGCGACCTATTGAGCGGCCTCAGCGGGCCCAGCTTGGCGGGCGCTTCTCGAAGAAGGCGGCGATACCCTCGGCGGCCTCCGCGGTCTCCCACCGGTCGGCCAGCGCCACGACGCTTGCCTCGAGGGCTGCGCGATCGGGCCGCGGCACGAGCCCGCGGGCCAGCGCCTTGGCCGCCGCCACCGCACCCGGCGCGGCCTTGAGGCACGGCGCGATCTCGGCCTCCACCGCCGCGTCGAGCTCCTCAGGCGGCACGGCCTTCGCCAGGAGCCCGAGCGCCATCGCCTCGCCGGCGCCGAAGCGGGAGGCGGTGAGGAAGGCCCCGCGCGCGCGGGCTCCGGTGCGGGCCAGCACATAGGGCGCGATGGTGGCCGGGATCAGCCCGAGCCGCGTCTCGGTCAGGCCGAACCGCGCGCCCTCGGCGGCGATCGCGATATCGGCCACCGCGAGGAGCCCCAGCCCACCGCCATAGGCCTGACCCTGCACCCGGGCGACGACCGGAAGCGGAAGGGTGTCGAGCGCCTCCAGCATCTCGGCCAGCGCGCGGGCCTCGGCCATCCGCGCCTCCCGGCTCGCCCGCATCTGCGCGCGCATCCAGCCGAGATCCCCGCCCGCGCAAAAGCTCTCGCCCTCGGCGGCGAGCACCATGGCACGGGGCGGAGCGGCCGCCAGCGCGTCGCACGCCGCGCGAATCTCGCCGATCATTGCGGCGTCGAGGGCGTTGTGCTTCTCCGGCCGGGCGAGGGTGAGCGTCGCCACTCCGCGCGCGTCGGTCGTGAGCCGGATCGTCGCGGCCGCACTCATGCCGTGTCCACCATCCGGCGTGCGATCGCCGCGGCCCGAGACAGCGCCTCGGGGTCGACACCGGTGTCGTAGCCCTTCGCCGCGAGCGCCGCCACCAGCGCCTCGGTGGCCAGATTGCCCTTTGCCCCGGGCGCGAAGGGGCATCCGCCGAGGCCCGCGACCGCCGCGTCGAACACCCGGATCCCCGCCTCCAGCGCGAGCCCCACGCTTTCGAGCGCGCGGCCGTTGGTGTCGTGAAAATGCCCGGCGAGGCGATCCGGGGGGAGGGCGCCCGTGACCGCCGCGAGCATGGGGCCCACGGTCTCCGGCACCCCTTGGCCCGTGGTGTCGCCGAGGGCGATCTCACCGGCCCCCATCTCGAGGAGCCGTGCGGCGACGCGCACCACCGCCTCCGGGGCGACGGGCCCCTCATAGGGGCAATGCACCACGCACGAGACATAGGCGCGAAGGGGCAGCCCGTCCGCCGCCGCGGCCTCGGCGACCTCGGCGTAGCGCGCGAGGCTTTCGTCGATCCCGGCGTTGAGGTTGCGCGCGGAGAAGCTCTCCGAGGCGGAGGCGAAGATGGCGACTTCGTCCGCTCCCGCCGCCCGCGCCGCGCCGTAGCCCTTGAGGTTCGGCGCGAGCGCGGCGTAACGCACCCCAGGCCGGCGACGGATCCCGGCCATCACCGCCGCGCCGTCGGCCATCTGCGGCACCCAGCGGGCGGAGACGAAGCTCGCCACCTCGATCCGGGTGAGCCCCGCTTCGGAGAGCGCGTCGACGAGCGCGATCTTCTCGGCCGTGGGGATCGCCCGCGGCTCGTTCTGGAGCCCGTCCCGCGGCCCGACCTCCACGACGACCGCAGCGCTCACGGGCTTTCCTCCGGCTCCAGGGTGACGAGGACCGTCCCGTCCTCCACCGGCTCGCCCGCCCGGGCGTGGACGGCGGCCACGCGCCCGTCGCGCGGGGCGGCGAGGCTGTGCTCCATCTTCATCGCCTCGAGAACGGCGAGCGGCGCCCCGGCCCGCACCGCCTCGCCCGGCTGGACGGCGACGGATTTCACCAGACCTGGGAGCGGCGCGCGCACGCTGTCGCCGCCCGCGGCTGCCTCCTCCGCCCCGCGGGCTGCCGGGTCGACGAGGGAGAGCCGGAGCCGCCGGCCCCGCCGGGCGAGGGTCACGCCCCCCTCGTCGCGATGGAGCGCGAGATCGGCCTCCGGCCCGGCGCCGATGCCGACCCGCCAAAGCGCCCCGCGGAGATGGGAGAGCCGGAGCGCGACCGGGCCCGCTGCGGTCTCCGCCTCGATCGCCGTGGCGCCTTCCCGGCGGTCCGTGCGGAGGGAAACGGGGTGCTGTCCCACCTCGGAGGCGAGCGTGAGATGCGCCCGTGCTGGACCCCAGGGCCGCCAGAACGCGGCCCGATCTGGCTCGATTAGCCCCGACAGCGCCGCCGCGGCCACCGCCAGCTCCATGGGCACCGGCATGTCTGCATCCGTGAGCGGGCCGAGCCCCTGCCCGATGAGCCCCGTGTCCGGCCGCCCGGCGCGAAAGGCCGGCGCCTGCAGGAGCCGCTGGAGAAATCCGAGATTGGTGGTGAGGCCGGCGATGTCGGTCTGGGCGAGCCCGTCCGCCAGCCGGTCGAGCGCGGCCGCGCGGCTCGGCCCGTGGGCGACGAGCTTGGCCACCATCGGGTCGTAATGCGCGCGCACCTGCCAGCCCTCCGCCACCCCGGCATCCACCCGCAGCGCCTCGGGCCAGCGGAGCGCTGCGATCCGCCCCGTGCGGGGCGCGAAGCCCGCCGCCGGATCCTCCGCGTAGAGCCGCGCCTCCACCGCGTGGCCGCGGAGCGGGATCTCCTCTTGGCGGAGCGGCAGGGGCTCGCCCGCCGCCACCCGAAGCTGCCAGGCCACGAGATCCACGCCGGTCACCGCCTCCGTCACCGGGTGCTCCACCTGGAGGCGGGTGTTCATCTCGAGAAAGTAGAAGGCGTCCGGCGTCATTCGTTTGCCGTCGACGATGAACTCCACCGTGCCCGCCCCGACATAGCCGACCGCGCGGGCGGCCCTCAGGGCGGCGTCGGTCATCGCGCCGCGGAGGGCGGGCGTCATCCCCGGGGCCGGCGCCTCCTCGACGACCTTCTGATGCCGGCGTTGGAGCGAGCAGTCCCGCTCGTAGAGATGCACTACGCCGCCCAGGCTGTCGGCGAACACCTGCACCTCGATGTGCCGGGGCGCCTCCAGGCAGCGCTCGACCAGCACCGCCGGATTGGCGAAGGCGGCCTCGGCCTCGGAGCGCGCGCGGGCCAGCGCTTCGTCGAAGTCCTCCGCCCGGTCGACCCGGCGCATGCCCTTGCCCCCACCGCCCGCCGCGGCCTTGATGAGAACGGGGTAGCCGATGCGCGCCGCCTCTGCGCTTAGGCGCTCGGGGTCCTGATCCGCCCCGTGATAGCCCGGCACCACGGGAACGCCGACCTCCTCCATCCGCCGCTTGGCCGCGTCCTTGAGGCCCATGGCGCGGATCGCGCCCGGCGGCGGCCCCACCCAGGTGAGCCCCGCGGCCGTGACCGCCTCGGCAAAGCCCGCGTTCTCGGAAAGAAAGCCGTAGCCGGGGTGCACCGCATCGGCCCCTGTCTCCAGCGCCGCGGCGACAAGGCGCTCGGGGTCGAGATAGCCATCGGCCGGCCGCGCGCCCGCCAGCGGCACCGCCAGATCGGCGGCGCGCAGATGGAACGCCCCGGCATCGGCGGCGGAGTGGACGGCGACCGTGGAGATGCCCATCCGCCGCGCCGTGCGCGCGATGCGGGCGGCGATCTCGCCGCGGTTCGCGATCAGGAGCCGCTCGATCATCGGGTCCTCACACTTCGCCGATTGCCGGCCTTGTTCTTTCTCGGCTTTGACAGGGCGCAAGGATTCGACGCTTCTTTTAAGTCATAAATTGAAGATCGGCACGATCCGATGCTGGAAGATCCAAGAAGAAAACGCAGGAGACGAGAATGAATATTTGGTTTCAATCGGCAATTTTGGCGGCGGCTGCGGTTTGGGCGGCGGGCCCGGCCAGCGCGGACACTGTCGGCAGCCGCCTCTTCGCCGACAACTGCGCGTCGTGCCACGGGCAGGACGGCACCGGCACCGGCCCGCTCGCCGAGTTGCTGACGGTGGCGCTGCCGGATCTGACCCAGCTGAAAGCCTCCAATGACGGGATGTTCCCCTTCGCGCGGGTCTACAACGTCGTCGACGGCCGTGCCGATGTCGCCGCGCATGGCGGGCGCGAGATGCCGGTCTGGGGGCAAGTGTTCGCCGACGCGGCGGCGGAGGAGTACAACCCCTTCCCCGGCTCGACCGACGAGGAAGCCTTCACCCAGGACCGCATCCTCGCGGTCATCACCTATTTGCAAACGATCCAGAAGTGATCTGAGCGCAACTCCTGGTATGGCGCGCGTGCCATGACCCATATCAAGGCGGCCAACCGGCACGCCAACGACGCTCGAGATCGGGCGGCCCCGCCGGGCCGCGCCGCACCAGAGGCCCTGCCGGAGATACCCATGCGACCCTTGCGATCCCTCACCGCCCGCGCCGCTGCATCTGCGACGGCCCTCACGCTCGCCGCCGCCATTGCCGCCGCCACCGGTGCCGCCGCGGCGGAGACACTGGGCGAGCGCACCTACGCCGCGCGCTGCGCCGTCTGCCACGGGATCGACGGCAAGGGCCGCGGGCCCTACGAGATGTTCCTCACCCAGGCGCCCTCCAACCTCACCGTGCTCGCGCAGGAGAACGGCGGGCGCTTCCCCTTCGAGGAT
The DNA here is from genome assembly GCA_964467005.1 of uncultured Limibaculum sp. Lineage (GTDB taxonomy): Bacteria > Pseudomonadota > Alphaproteobacteria > Rhodobacterales > Rhodobacteraceae > Thermohalobaculum. Next base: position 10,995 of record CAYXPI010000109.1, read on the forward strand.
GTCTACCGGATCATCGACGGGCGGACCGAGCTCCGCGCCCATGGCCCGCGCGAGATGCCGATCTGGGGCTACGAGTTCCGCCGCATGGCCGAGCGTGAGGGCGCGGGCACCGAGGCCGAGCGCCAGGTGACCGACACGATCCTCGCCCTCATCGAGCATCTGCGCACCCTTCAGGTGGAGTGATCGGGCCCGGGCCATCGGGCTCACATCCGGAAGACGGGGAAGCGCGTGGGCTCGGCCGGCGCGCCCTCCGTCGCGGCGAGGGAAAGGGCCAGGGCCGTGCGCGTCTCGGTGGGGTCGAGGATCCCATCGTCCCAGAGCCGGGCCGAGGCGTACAGAGGGTGCGACTGCTCGGCGAACTGGGCCAGGATGGGGGCCTTCACCGCCGCCTCCTCCGCCTCGGTCCAGGTGCCGCCCTTGCGCTCCACGCCCTCGCGGCGGAGCGTCGCCAGCACCCCGGCCGCCTGGAACCCGCCCATCACCGAGATCCGCGCCGACGGCCAGGACCAGAGAAACCGCGGCTGGTAGGCGCGCCCGCACATCCCGTAATTGCCCGCCCCGAAGGACCCGCCGACGAGGAGCGTGATCTTCGGCACCGCGGCGCAGGAGACGGTGGCCACGAGCTTGGCCCCATGCCGCGCGATGCCGCCATGCTCGGCCTTTGCCCCCACCATGAAGCCGGTGATGTTTTGCAGAAAGAGGAGCGGCAGGCCCCGCTGGCAGGCGAGCTCGACGAAATGCGCCCCCTTCGCCGCGCTGTCGGACTGGAGGATGCCGTTGTTGGCGAGCACGCCCACCTGGCGGCCGCAGATCTCGGCAAACCCGGTAACGAGGCTCTCGCCGAAGCGGGGCTTGAAGGGGTCGAGCCGGGAGCCGTCCACCAGCCGGGCGATCACCTCGCGGATGTCGTAGGGCACCCGGGTGTCGGGCGGCAGGATGCCGAGGATCTCCTCGGCCGGGTAGCGGGGCGCCTCTCCCGCGAGCGGCGCGGGCGCCGTGCCGGGCAGCGTGGCGACGGCCCGGCGGGCGAGCGCCAGCGCATGGGCCTCGTCCTCGGCCAGATGATCCGCCACGCCGGAAAGCCGGGTGTGCACATCGCCCCCGCCGAGCGCCTCGGCCGTGATCTCCTCCCCCGTCGCGGCCTTCACGAGCGGGGGGCCTGAGAGGAAGATCGTGCCCTGCTGGCGCACGATGATGGTCTCGTCCGACATCGCCGGCACATAGGCCCCGCCGGCCGTGCAGGAGCCGAGCACCGCGGCG
>CAYXPI010000110.1:0-12198 GCA_964467005.1 uncultured Limibaculum sp.
CCTGCCCCGCGTCGATCACGCGGTAGTGCCTGGTGCCGGGCTCGACCTCGGCCCGGGGCGGCCGGGCGCCCCCCCCCCCCCCCCCCCCCGGGCGCGCCCGCCCCCCCCCGCCCCCCGGGCGGGGGGGGCCCCCCCCCCCCCCCCCGCGCCCCCCTCAGAAAAACGCCTGCAGCCCGGTCTGCGCCCGGCCGAGGATGAGGGCGTGGATGTCGTGCGTGCCCTCATAGGTGTTCACCGTCTCGAGGTTGATCATGTGCCGCATCACCGGGAAGTCGCCGGAGATCCCGTTGCCCCCCAGCATGTCCCGGGCCGTGCGCGCGATCTCGAGCGCCTTGCCGCAATTGTTCCGCTTCATGAGGGAGATCGTCTCGGGCGCCATTTCCCCCGCCTCGATCATCCGCCCGAGCCGGAGCGCCCCCTGAAGCCCGAGCGCGATCTCGGTCTGCATATCCGCGAGCTTCTTCTGCACGAGTTGGGTTTGCGCCAGCGGCCGGCCGAACTGCCGCCGGTCGAGCGTGTAGTGCCCGGCCGCGTGCCAGCTGGCCTCCGCCGCCGCCATCGGGCCCCTGGCGATGCCGTAGCGCGCCCGTTTGAGGCAACCGAAGGGCCCTTTGAGCCCCGAGACCCCGGGCAGGAGCGCATCCTCCCCAACCTCGACCCCGTCCATCACGATCTCGCCCGTCACCGAGGCGCGGAGCGAGAGCTTGTTCGCGATCTTGGGCGCGGAGAGCCCGGCCATGCCCGCCTCGAGAACGAACCCCTTGATCTTGCCCTCATGGGCGTCGGATTTGGCCCAGACCACGAACACATCCGCGATCGGCGCGTTCGAGATCCACATCTTGGCGCCGGTCAGGCGATAGCCGCCCTCGATCTTCTCGGCGCGCGTGATCATCCCCGCCGGGTCCGAGCCCGCATCCGCCTCCGTGAGGCCGAAGCAGCCGATGAGCGCGCCCGAGGCGAGCCCGGGGAGGTACTTTTCCCGCTGCGCCTGCGTCCCATAGGCGTGGATCGGGTGCATCACGAGGGAGGACTGCACCGACATCATCGAGCGGTAGCCCGAGTCCACCCGCTCGATCTCCCGCGCCACCAACCCATAGGCCACGTACCCCGCGCCGAGCCCGCCGTGTTCTTCGGGGATGGTGATCCCCAACATGCCGAGCCCGCCCATCTCCCGGAAAATCTCGGGGTCCGTCTCCTCGCGGGCATAGGCGTCGCGCACCCGGGGCGCGAGCCTCTCCTCGGCATAGGCCCGGGCGCTGTCGCGGATCATGCGCTCCTCGTCCGAGAGCTGATCCTCGAGCCGGAACGGATCCCCCCAGTCGAACTCCGCAATGTCCTTGGGCGCGGCGATCGGTGTCGTGATGTTCATGATCGGGCTCCTGTTTTCGCAAAGTAAGCGTAGCGCCGGCGCCGCGGGCGGACAAGCGCACGCCGCCCCCGCCAGGGCGCCGCGCCCGGCGCTGTGGGGCTCTTTCCCATTGCACAGGCCCGCCCGCTGGCGCTAGGGGTGCAAGGTGTGCCGGGTGGGGGCCTGCGGCACGGGGCTGGAGAGGTCGCGCATGGAGACGGACAACGGGGTGCCGGAGGGCGGGGGGACGGTCGCCGAGGCCGGGCTGGCCCTGGCGCTCGACCTCCTGGACAAGGGGGGCCCGGCGATCTGGGCGATCCTCGGCCTCTCGATCCTCGGCCTCGCCCTCATCCTCTGGAAGTTCTGGTGCCTTGTCGAGACCGGGGCCTGGCGGCGCGCCGAGGCCGAGGCCGCCGTCGATCTCTGGCTGAAGGGCCAGCGGGCGGAGGCGCGGAGGCGGGCCGCGAGCGGTCGCGGCACCTGCACCGAAATGGTGGGCGCGGCCTTCGACGCGCTGGAGGACCCCGCGCTCAGCCGCGAGGCCGCGGCGGCGGAGGTGACCCGCGTGGCCAAGCGCCAGCTCGGCGAGGCGCAATCGGGCCTCCGCGGCATGGAGCTCATCGCCACGCTCGCCCCCCTCCTCGGGCTCTTCGGCACGGTGCTCGGCATGATCGCGGCCTTCCAGGGGCTGGAGACCGACGGCGCCAACGCCGACGCCGCCGCCCTCGCCGGCGGGATCTGGGAGGCGCTCCTCACCACAGCGGCCGGCATGGCCGTCGCCATCCCAGTGGCCGCGGCCCTCACCTATTTCGAGGGGGTGATCGACCGCCTCCGCCGCGACATGGAGGACCTCGCGGGCCGCCTCCTCAACCGGCCCGTGGAGCGGGTCGTCGAGCGCGCGGCCGAGTGACGCCGATGCCCGCGCTCGAGTTCGGCACCCTGCGGAAGAGCCGGCGCCCGAGCCTCACGCCCCTCATCGACGTGGTCTTCCTCCTCCTCGTCTTCTTCATGCTGGCGGCGCGCTTCGCCGCGGACCGGGCCCTGCCGCTTCTGCCCCCCTCGGGGGCGGAGGCGGGCTATGAGGGCGTGCCGCGCATCGTGACCGTCGCCAAATCCGGGCTCGCGCTCAACGGCGCGCCGGTCACGCTCTCGGGCCTCGCCGCCGCCCTCGCCCCCCTCATGCCCGCGCCGGACGCGATCGTCGTCGTCCAAAGCGCGCCGGACGCCACGCTCCAGGACCTCGTGCTGGTGCTCGACACGCTGCGCGCCGAGGGCCTCGGCACCGTGGCGATCGCGGAGTGAGCGCCGTGGACTTCTCCCCGCCTCCCCGCCGCCCGATCCGCGACAGCGCGGTGCCGATGATCAACGTCGTGTTCCTCCTCCTCATCTTCTTCGTGCTCACGGCGACCCTGGCCGAGCGCGCGCCGCTGGAGGTGCGCTTGCCCGAAAGCCGGGCGATGGAGGAGATCGGCGGCGAGCCTGCGCTCTATGTCCGGGCCGATGGCCGGCTGGCCTGGCAGGGGGAGGAGGGGGAGGCCGCGCTCGCAGGGCTCGGCCGGGCGGTGGCGGAGGCGGGACTCGCCCGGCTCGAGGTGCGGGCCGACCGCGCGCTGCCGGGGCCCGAGATCGCGCGCATCCTCCGCCAACTCGGCGAGCGCGGGGTGGCGGAGATCGACCTCGTGGTGGGCCCGCGATGAGCGCCCCGGCCGAGCCCCGCGCAGCCCCGGCCCTCGCCCCCTTCCTCGCCGTCACGGCGCTCCTCCACGCCGCGGGGCTCGTCCTCCTCGCGCCGGCGATCTGGCAGCCGCCACTCGCCGGGGAGAGCGCGGGAGCGGCCCCCGTGCGCGCGGCCTCGGCCGAGATCGCGGCCCTCGTCGAGCTCTGGAACACCCCGCCCAAGATCGGCCCGGCCTCGGCCCTCGACACCCCGGCCGAGGCGACCTCGCGCCCCGACACCGCCGCGGCCGAGGCGGCGGAGACCGGCGTCGAAGCCGGCGATGCGAGCGACCTCGGCGAGAGCACGGGGCCCGGCACGAAGCCCGAGCGCCCGATCTTCGCCGCCAAGATCACCACCAACACCGCGCCGCCGCCGGAGCTCGCCTTCACCGCGGAGACGGAACCCAGCCCGCCGAGCCTCGCCCCGCCGGCCCTCGCCGCCCCCGGCGGTCTCGGCGGCAGCGGCCTCTCCCTCGGCGGCAGCGACGCCGTGGCGGGCCTCTCCCTCGGCGGCGGCTTCGGCGCCGCACCCGGCGCCACCGCCGCCCTCGCGCTGCCGGACCGTCCGGAGGAGGAGAGCTTCGCGCCCGAGACCGCACCGCTCCCCCGGCCGCGGCCCGATCCGGCGACCCTCGCCGCCGAGGAGGCCGAGGAGGCCGAGGAGGAGGAGGACACGACCGGCCCCGCGACCCCCAGCCCAGCCGCCGCCCCGGCGCTGCCGGGCGCAAGCCCGGGCCCCGCGCCGTTGCCCGAGCCCGCGCTCCCCCTCCCGCCGGAGTGATCGCGCCGCCACGGGCCCGCCACCTCCCGGGTGGGCGGCGCCCAAAGCCCGCTCCGGGCACAGGCCGCGCCAGGGCGGGGGAGGTGGCGGGCCCGCCTCCGCCCCCTCCGTCAGCCCATGGTGGGGATCGAGAACTCGGCGCCTTCTTTCACGCCCGAGGGCCAGCGCGCCGTCACCGTCTTCGTCCGGGTGTAGAAGCGGAACGCGTCCGGCCCGTGCTGGTTCAAGTCGCCGAAGACCGACTTCTTCCAGCCGCCGAAGGTGTGGTAGGCGAGCGGCACCGGGATGGGCACATTCACCCCCACCATGCCCACATTCACCCGGCTGAGGAAATCGCGCGCCGTGTCGCCGTCGCGCGTGAAGATCGCGACGCCGTTGCCGTAGTCGTGGTCCATGGCGAGGCCGAGCGCCTCCTCATAACTCTCAGCCCGCACGGTGGAGAGGACGGGGCCGAAGATCTCGGTCTTGTAGATCTCCATGTCGCGGGTCACCCGGTCGAAGAGGCACCCGCCGAGGAAATTGCCCTCCTCGTAGCCCTGGAGCCGAAAGCCGCGGCCGTCGACGACGAGCTCCGCGCCCTCGGACACGCCCTGATCCACGAGCCCTTTGACGCGGGTGTAAGCCTCCGCGGTGACGAGGGGGCCGAAATCCACGTCCTCGCCCGCGGTGTAGGGCCCGATCTTGAGGCTCTCCACCCGGGGCGCGAGCTTGGAGACCAGCCGGTCCGCCGTCTCCTCGCCCACCGGCACCGCGACCGAGACGGCCATGCAGCGCTCGCCCGCCGCGCCGTACCCCGCGCCGATGAGCGCATCCACCGCCTGGTCGAGATCCGCGTCCGGCATCACGATCATGTGGTTCTTGGCACCGCCGAAGCACTGCACGCGCTTGCCCGCCGCGCAGCCCCGCGCATAGACATACTGCGCGATCGCGGTGGAGCCCACGAAGCCGATGGCGCCCACATCCTCATGATCGAGGAGCGCGTCCACCGCCACCTTGTCACCGTTCACCACGTTGAGAACACCCGCGGGCAGCCCGGCCTCGATCATGAGCTCGGCGAGCATGAGCGGCACCGAGGGGTCCCGCTCCGAGGGTTTCAGCACGAAGGAATTGCCGCAGGCGATGGCCGGGCAGAACTTCCACATCGGGATCATGGCCGGGAAGTTGAAGGGCGTGATGCCCGCCGCCACGCCCACCGGCTGGCGGATCGAGAACATGTCGATCCCCGGCCCCGCGCCCTCGGTGTACTCGCCCTTGAGAAGATGCGGCGCGCCGATGCAGAACTCCGCCACCTCGAGCCCGCGCTGCACATCGCCCCGCGCATCCGGCAGCGTCTTGCCGTGCTCGCGCGAGAGCGCCTCGGCGAGCTTGTCCATGTCGCGCTGGAGGAGGCTGACGAAGCGCATCATCACCCGCGCGCGCTTCTGCGGATTGGTGGCCGCCCAGGCGGGCTGCGCCTCGCGGGCGTTGGCCACGGCCGCCGCCACCTCCTCGGCCGAGGCGAGCGGCGCCTTGGCCTGCACCTCGCCGGTCGCCGGGTTGAAGACATCGGCAAAGCGGCCCGAGCGGCCCGGCACATGCGTGCCCCCGATGAAATGCGTGAGCTCCTCCGCCATGGCCGCGTCTCCTCCCTGGTCCAGCGCCTTGACCGTCTCGTCCCGCGTTTGCCCGCGCCCGTCAAGGGCCGGCCGCCTGCGGGCATAGGGCAATTCGTTAACCATCTTGGGCGAGACTGGCTGCGTCGCCGGGGTTCGGCCGGGGGGCAGGCGCCCCCCACCGGGCGCTCGCGGCATCCCTCCCTGTTGAACTGGCCGCGCGACACCCCTCGCGCGGCCCTTTTTCCAGGTTTTGCGCTGAGAACCGGCCCGCAGCCCAATTTTTCCGTTGACGCGGAAAATCCAGTCGTCAACGGTTCGAGCAAGGTCGCAAAGGCCAGTTCGACAGGGACGATCACACCGCGCGGGTCACCGCACCGAGGGGCGCCTCCGGGCGCCCTTCTTCCCCTCGGTGGGCGCCGGCACCGCCCCGCCTTCCCTCGGCTGGCCACACCGCGCCGATGACGCGGGGGCCCCGGTTGATTTCGCCCGCAGGGATTGGCAGGGTGCGCGCGACGGTCCCGTCCCCACCCCCCAAGAGACGCTGGAGGCCACCACCGTGAGCTCGCTCGACCGCCCCGCCCCGTCCGCCCTCCGCCGGCATCTGTCGCGCCTGGGGCTCGCCGCCCTTCTCGGCCTCGCGCCCCTCGCGCCGGCACCCGCCATGGCCCAGGAGGCCGACGCGCCGGCCGAGGTGAAGAAAGCCACCCATGGCGACTGGGACATCATCTGCCTCGAGGGCCGGGATGTGTGCGCCATGCAGCAGGTGGGCCGCGACGACCAGGGCAACGCCATCCTCGCGGTGGAGGTGCAGAAGGTCGAGGGGCTGAACGACCGCCAGGGCCGGTCGATCCCCGCGCTCATGACGGTCACGACCACGATCGGCGTCCTCCTCCGCCCCGGCATCGTGGTGAAGGTGGATGGCGGGGAGTCCCGCAAGATCTCCTTCGAGGTCTGCCTGCCCGACCGCTGCATCGCCACCCGCGGGCTGCTCGACACGCTCCTCAACGAGTACAAGCGCGGCAACACCGCGGCGATGGCCTTCGGCGCCACCCAGCAGGGCGAGGCGCGGGAGGTGCGGGTGGACATCTCGCTCCGCGGCTTCACCCGGGCCTTCAACGAGCTCTGACCCCGACGCCGCGCCCCCGCGCCGGCGGAGGCCGATGGGTGGCGACGGCCCAAGCCCCACGCGCTCCCGTCGGACCGGGTGGGCGGGGCCTCCGCCGGCGCGGGGGCCGTCAGGCCGCGCGAAAGGCCAGCACCGCGTTCAGGCCCCCGAACGCGAAGGCGTTGGAGAGCGCGGCGCTCACCCGCGCCTCCCGGGCCGTGTTCGGCACGATGTCGAGCCCGATCTCCGGATCCACCTCCTCATGGCCCGCGGTCGGCGGCACCACGCCCTCGGTGAGCGCCAGGATCACCGCCGCCGCCTCGAGCGCGCCGGCCGCCCCGATCGCGTGCCCGTGCATCGACTTGGTCGAGGACACCAGAAGCCCCTCCGCCGCCGGCCCGAACACATCGCGGATCGCCGCGGCCTCGGTCCGGTCGTTGATCGCCGTCGCGGTCCCGTGGGCGTTCACATAGCCCACCTCCTCCGGCGCCATCCCCGCATCGGCGAGCGCGAGCCGGATCGCCCGGGCCGCGCCTTCGAGCGCCGGGGCCACGATGTCGGTCGCGTCCGCCGTCATCCCCTGCCCCACGATCTCGGCCAGGATCGGCGCGCCCCGCGCCAGCGCGCGCTCCCGCTCCTCGAGCACCAGGATCGCCGCGCCCTCGCCCAGCACCATCCCGTTCCGCGTCTTCGAGAAGGGCCGGCACCCGTCCTTCGACATCACCCGCAGGCCCTCCCAGGCCTTGATCCCGCCGAAGCAGAGCACGCTCTCCGTGCCCCCCGTCAGCGCCGCGTCGCAGGCGCCCGAGCGCACGAGCTGAAAGGCCTGGCCGATCGCATGGTTCGACGAGGAGCAGGCCGTCGCCACCGAATAGGCGGGGCCCTTGAGCCCGTACTTCATCGAGACCTGGGAGACCGGCGCGTTCGCCATCAACCGCGGGATGATGAACGGATGCACCCGGTTCTTCATCTCGTGGTAGACGGCGAAATAGTTCTCGTCCTGGGTGTGGAGCCCGCCCATGGCGGTGGCGATGATCGTCGCGCTTTTGAGCGCCAGCTCCTCGGTCACCTCGAGGCCGGATTGCGCCATCGCCTCCTCGGCGGCCACCAGCGCCATCTGCGTCACCCGGTCGAAGAGGGCGATCTGGCTCCGGTCGAAATAGTCCGTGCCCTCGAACTGGGTGGCCTCGGCCGCGATCTTGATCATCAACCGGTCCGACGGGATGCGCGCGATCGGCTTGATCTCCGAGCGCCCCTCCCGCAGCCCGTCGAAATGGGCCGCGACGCCCGTGCCGAGCGCGGAGACCACTCCGAGCCCGGTGACGACCACCCGACGTTGGCCGCTCACGCCGTCTTTTCCGCGATCAGCCTCTTCACGCCATCCACGATCGCCGCGAAATTCGAGATGTCGAACTCCGCCGCCGTCGGGTCGTTGGCGTTGTAGGGCACCGAGATGTCGAACGCCTCCTCGATGCCGAACACCACCTCGACGAGCGCCAGGCTGTCGAGGCCGAGATCCTCGGGCGTGGTCTCCGGCGTGATGCTGTCCGGCTCGACCAACGCCTGTTCCGCGATGATCTCAGCGATGCGCGTGGCCACCTCGTCGCTCATGCCTGTCTCCTGTCCGCCCGGGCGTCGCCGCCTCAGGTCCCGTTCCTATCAGACGCGCGCGGCTGCGACAGCCCCAGCTTGGCCCCCAGCGCACGGAGCTGCTCGAGCGCCCGCGGCAGGCGGCGGAGCGCCTTCACCTGCTCGTAAAACTGGTCCCGCGGCATCGCCGGCACGCCAATGGCCACCGTGGCGGGCGGAATCGCCGTGCCCACGAGGCTGCCGCCGGCCACCACCGCGTCGGCGCCGATCGTGAGATTGTCGCCCACCCCCACCTTGCCGCCCAGCACCGCCCGGTCTCCCACCGTGACGGAGCCGGCGAGGCCCACATGGCCGCAAATGAGGCACATCCGGCCGATCTGACAGTTGTGGCCCACCTGCACCAGATTGTCGATTTTGGTGCCGGCGCCGATGCGGGTGGGCGCGATGGTGCCCGCGTCGATGCAGCTGCCGGCGCCGATCTCCACATCCGCGCCCACCTCCACCCCGCCGAGGGAGCCGATGCGCCGGAGGCTCGTCGTCCGCGCGCCGGCCTCGACCGCGCCGATTGCCTTCGCGCTCTCCACCGATCCGCGCTCCGGGGTTACGTAGGAGAAGCCCTCCGCCCCGATCACCGCGTTGGCCTGGACGATCACCCGGTCGCCGAGCGTGACGCCTGGGCCCACCCGCACGCCGGCGTCGAGCCGCACGCCGGCGCCGAGCCGCGCCCCGCGCCCAAGGCTCGCCTGCGGGCCGATGCGCCCGCCGGGGCCGATCTCCGCCTCCGCCCCGATCACGGCAAAGGGCCCGACCCACACATCCGCCGCCAGCCGGGCCGAGGGATGCACGAAGGCCCGCGGATGGATCCCGGGCTCGAGATCGAGTGGCGGCCGAAACACCTCCGCCACCGCGGCCAGGGCCACCCGCGCCCGGGGGGCGAAGAGGGCGGCCTCGAGGCCGAGGGCCCGCCAATCCGCCCCGTCCCAGAGCACCGCGGCCCGGGCCCGTCCCTCCGCCAGCGCGGCGGCGTAGCGCGGGCTCATGGCCAGCGCGAGGTCCTTTGGGCCCGCGGCGCCGGGCTCGGCCGGGCGGGCGATCTCGATCTCGAGGTCTCCCTCGGCCGTGAGGCCGGTGAGGCGGGCGATCTCCGCGATGGTGTGGGGCATGGCGCTGATCCGGCCGGGTTCGTCGGCGGCCCTTGTAGCCAAGGGGCGCGTCGGGATGCAAGATGCTCCCGGGCCCTGAATGGCCGCGCCCGCTACTCCGCCGTGATGTCGAGCCCCGCCGCCTCGAGGGCGGCGAACACCTTGGCGTCGCGCCCGTAGATGTCGCCGCGGAACTGGTCCACCCCGCCCGGGTCGACCCAGGCCGTGCGGTAGGTGAGATGCACCGGCACATGGGTGTCGAGATGCACATAGACCTCGCGGCCCCGGCGGAGATGCCGGTTCACGAAGCCCTCGGGGTCGTCGGTCTGCGGCGCGAGGAGGGCGTGGGCGAAGGCGAACGGGTCCTGCACCCGCACGCAGCCGTGGCTGTAGGCCCGACGGTCCCGCCGAAAGAGCGACTTGTGCGGCGTGTCGTGAAGGTAGATCGACCACTTGTTGGGGAACATGAACTTTACCCGGCCGAGCGCGTTGCCCGGCCCCGGGGCCTGCTTGACCCGCCCGGGAAAGCTCGACTGGGTGACGAAGCTCCAGTCGATCGCCTCCGCCGGCGCGCCCGCCCCTTCGAGGCGCATGTTGTTGCGCGCGAGGTAGGTCGGGTCCTCCTTCAGCTTCGGCAGGATCTCCTTCGAGGCGATGGAATAGGGCACGTGCCAGGTGGGGTTGACGACGAGATACTCCATCTCGTCCGAGAACTCCGGGGTCTCGTGCCGGCGCTTGCCGACGACGACGCGCGAGGTGTAGAGCGCCGCCCCGTCCTCCATCAGCGCCATCTCGAAGCCCGCCAGGTTTACCATCACATGGCGCCGGCCGAGATCCTTGTTCATCCAGCGCAGGCGCTCGAGATTGACCGCGATCTGGCGCATCCGCTCGGCCGGGTTCTCGTTGAGCGCAGCGCGGGTGGCCGGGCCCACCACCCCGTCCTGGTTGAGCCCGTGCCGGGCCTGGAAGCGCTTCACCGCGCCTTCGAGGCCGGGATCGAAATAGGCGGGGTCGACGCTCTGGCGGAGCGGCGCGTCCGTCATCACCTCGTTCGACGCGATAACGGTGCCATCCGGATCCTCGGCGGCGAAGACGGGCGGCATGTCGCCCATGGCGATGAGCCGGCGGCGGAGCGCCTCCACCCGGGGCCCGCGCGCGCCGAGGCGGATCGAGGCGCCGGAGGGCAAGGGCTCGGCCCAGGCGCCCGACTGCGCGAGCCGCCGGTACTCCGCCAGCCGGGCCTGGAGGCGCGCATAATCCGGGTGCCGCGGGGCGAGGGCCGCGATCATCGCGGCGGGGTCGGGCGCGGCGCGGAGGCCCTCGACAAGGGCGGCGGGGTCCGGCCGCTCGGGCCGGTGGTGGATCTCCGGGTCGGCGCGCTTGGGCTCGAGGACACCGGAGGCCACGTCCCGCGCATAGGCGAGGAAGGTCTCGGTGAGCGCGATGTCGAGCGCCGCCACGGCCTCGGGGCCCGCCCCGTCGAGCGCGCGGATCTGGTCGGCAATCCCCTCCCGGTCGTAGCGCGCGGCGGGCAGCGCGTGGGCCGGGGCCGCCGCCAGCGCCGCCATGAGCGCGCGGAGCCGATCCGTGGCCGCGTCGGTCTCGGCGAGCCAGAGAAGCGCATGCCCGCCCGCCGCATACGCCTCGGCCAGGGCGGGCGCGCCCGCGCGCGCCACGGCAGCCGAGAGGGCCGCGGCCATGGGATCGTGCGGCGCCGACGGCTTGGGCGCAGTCCGCGTGAGAGGCGCGGCGCTCGCCAGCCGCTCCACCGGCAGGCCCTGGGAGACGGCGCGCAAGACGGGCTCCGCCGCCGCGACGCCGGCCACGCACGCCACCGCCAAAGCCATCGCCACGCCCGTGCCCAATCCGAACCTTGCCATCGCGCCACCGCCTGTGTTGCCCGCCGGCGACAATCGCCGTGGACGGAGTGTACCTTATGCGGATCGCAGATCGCCACCGTCATGATCCGCGGAGCGCGGTCGAAATTCTGGGAGCGCGGCGTTGCGGTGTCAGTCCTGCGTCAGTCCTTCACTGAGGCACCGCGCCGCGCCCGCGCCACAGGGACCCGCGCGCCGCGCTGCTCTCGAATTTTCCGTTGCACTGTTGCAACTTGGTCTCAGCGGAGGGATGTGGCATAAGCGAGCAGCACCGCCAAAGCATAGTGGCGGGCCACAGAGACGAGAGCATGGGGCACGCAGTGAGCACTTCCGCACGACAGGCCGATTCCGTCTCGCGCCGGGGCTTCCTCGGCGGCATCGCCGCCGCCGCCGGGGCCGCCGCCGGGCTGGTTGCCGCCCCCGCCATCGCCCGCGGCCAGGGCGAGTTTCGCGCGGTGCATCTCGCGAGCGCGCGCACCGGCGAATGGCTCAACACGGTCTACTGGGTCGACGGGGCCTACATCCCAGAAGCGCTCGCCGCGGTCGACCATCTCTTGCGCGACTGGCGGGAGGACGCCGCCGTGCCCATCGCCCGCGCCACTGTCGACATCATCGCGGCCACCCATCGGCTGCTCGACTGCACGGAGCCGTTCGAGGTGATCTCCGGCTACCGGACGCCCAAGACCAACGCCATGCTCCGCCGCCGCTCCCGCGGGGTCGCGCGCAACTCCTACCATGTGCGCGCCATGGCGGTGGACCTCACGCTCAGCTCCCGCTCGATGCGCCAGATCGCGGGGGCGGCCAAGTCGCTCTCGGCGGGCGGCGTGGGCACCTACAGCCGGGCCGAGTTCGTGCATCTCGACAGCGGCCCAGTGCGCGACTGGGGGCGCTGAGGCGCGGCCCGCGCCAAGGCTTGACGGACCGGGCGCCGGGGCGTATCCGGCAGGCGCGGCGGCTGGGTAGCTCAGCTGGTTAGAGCGCAGGACTCATAATCCTGAGGTCGAGGGTTCGAGTCCCTCCCCCGCCACCACCCCGTGAGCCGTG
>CAYXPI010000111.1:0-12143 GCA_964467005.1 uncultured Limibaculum sp.
AACGCCGCCACGGAGGGCGGCGTTCAAGCCTTTGATAGCGCAGCAGAATTTGGTTGCGGGGGCAGGATTTGGACTTGATTTGCCCGGCGATGAGGACACTGCCGAGCAAACGAAACTGGTTGCGGGAGGGGGAACTGGACTTCGTTGGCCGTTTGGTGCGCAGGGACTCGTGAGCCTTACTTAAGCGGTTTGCAGAAGGCGTTAACGAATGTGCCAGCGCTGAGTTCGAACTGCTCCAAACGCTTGGCAATCTCAGTGGTGCTACTTGAAACGTCCGGATCGACGAGTTGCTTCGAAAACTCTCGTACGTTCTGTCGTAGCTTTTCAAGAGCTTCGGGATCAATGACACGCATGCCCTCAACACCGCTCGCTCCGGCACCGAGGGTGCGTTCTGGATGGATCATGATCGGCACGCATGTCGATGCGGGGTATCGGCTCTTGAACCACTCCACCGACTGACCAAGCTGACCAGCGTCTCTCTTTGAAATGCGACTATCTGCTGTGACACCGTTCTTGCACTCAACAACAAGGAAAGAGCCGTTTTGAAGCGCCCAAAGATTGTCAGGCCCTTCCTTGAACTGTTTCTCAGGCCGCTGACCGCTGATCCCTATAAATGAAGCCAGATCATTAATAGCTGCCTCGAAAACATCTGAGGTGCCTGGCTTAAATTGAAGGTCACTGCACAGACCATCTGCGAATAGTTTCATGGTTGTAGCATCCATGAATCTCGCTTGGTGGTTTGCCATGAGAGACGCGGCTTGCTGACCCGCGGTCGGCGCGAGCTTCTTGTAGGAAGTGCCATGCATCGGCTTCGTGACTGCGGGCTCAAGCTTGTGGGCGGCAGCAAGGGTTTTTTGCGCCGTGGCGGCATCCAAGGGATGCTGAAAAGCCGCTTTTCGCGCAAGCAACCAAGCCTTCACCTGGTCGTCTTCGGCTTTGTCGATTGCCTTATCAAGAAATGTGAGGGCGTCTGAGTGTTGATTACCGCGCGCAGAGTCGAAGGCCGCGCGCAGCGCGAGCTTAGCAGGATCGAACCTGAGCTCATCATCAGCTTTGAGGCTCACCAAAGCCTTCTTGCTTACCTTCACCCAATCCGGATCGCGCGCAAGACATTGAAGAATGACGCCCTTGATATCGTCAACAGACGGAGTGTTCAGCTTCTTTGCAATCTTCCTGGAGAGATTAAGCTGGGCAACTGTAGCGGCGGTCAGCATCGCCTGCCCGTCAGGCGAGCGCAGACGATTGGTGAGCTTCGCCCCTAAGAGCAGCACAGCACAATAGTCGTCGTTGGAGCGAACGCCGCGGCCCATACCCTGTTCTATGCGCTCAACATGGCGTCTGAGATTTACGGTTGAACCGCTTAAAATCTCGCTGTCCACGAGGTCTGCGTAGGAACTGATCTCCGGAAGGTCGGCGATGGCGAGCACGCGACAAGCATCGCCCGGCAAGTCGATTCCGTCATAACGGTTTATCAGGACAGTCAATCCGACATGCCCGGAGCGCAGCTTCTCAATACCAAGCGGCACCTTGTCGCCCACAAGCACCTGGTTGGCAGCGGCCTCCCAGTCTTTTGCGGCGACCTCAGATGGCACGATCACGACGACATTCACCGTCTGTGCAAGTTCGGTCAGCATCTTCCGGATGTCAGGCGTCGTCAGCTCCGGGTTTAGCTCCTGCGGCATGAGGATCATCCGCTCTCCCATAGACTGCGAAGAGGCAGGAACGATTGGCTTTCCCAGGCTGTTAGGGTCGGCTCCAAAATGAGTTGTAATCACGCTGTCGTCCGAGAGCGTTGCTGTCATGTAAATGCGCCGCTGCGCTCGGCGGAAAGATTGTATGAGATCAGTTGCCGGATAATATGGCTCAATCTCAAGATGCTGCCCACCTATCACACAGCGGCAAAATGGTAGTAATTCTTTCAGCAGTGGATATACGAACTTCAGGTCATCACCGGATCGATGTTCGTGAAGGGCACGCAAGATTTCCGACTGATGTTCGCTCCATGACCAGAAGGGTACCTCCAAGTGCGCACGGGGGTCACCGGCTTCGATCTCAAGATAACGAGCTTCACTATAACCCTTCAGGTCCTCAGACAATTTGGATAAAATGCTTGAATATGCTTCATGATTATTTTTCAGAAAAATTCTGAATTGCTTGGTGATTGTTGATACACAGGCATGCGCATCATCAACAATCACTGTTCCAATGTTGACATCACTCGCCCTAACGCCGAATACAGACCTCCCATTAAAGAGCTTATATACATTCACTACACATATACGCTCACCTGCTGTGTAAGCTGGATCGCGTGGATCTTCGGTTACATCCATACCCAGAGCCGCCGCCTCATTCACAACTTGCTGAGCAAGTTGAATATCTGGCGCAACATAAAGCGCTGGCCCCTTACCTTCATTGAGAGAGCTTTGCAGAAGCAACAATCCAAC
Source organism: uncultured Limibaculum sp. (assembly GCA_964467005.1). Taxonomy (GTDB): domain Bacteria; phylum Pseudomonadota; class Alphaproteobacteria; order Rhodobacterales; family Rhodobacteraceae; genus Thermohalobaculum. The sequence goes on from CAYXPI010000111.1 coordinate 2,445, forward strand.
AAGCGTCTTGCCGCTCCCAACATTAAGCTTAATCACGCTGTCCTTCTCGTCGCGCCTATCAAACCACTGGTTCATTACTTCAGTTTGGATATCACGCGGGAATGAGAATTGCGGCTCTCGACTCAGAGTAAAGAATATATCTCGTGGATGGAGAACGTCTTCACCCTCTTCGTCAAGCATATCCGAGAAATCAATACTCATTTGACCCAATCCTTTCGTCAATTTCATTTAGCGCTGACAACTTCATTTGATTGATCGCTCTTCAAGCCGTAGCGCGTCGCACAAGACGCGCCTCCTGAGGATCGTAAACAAAATCGGTGATCGTACCTTTGGTGATCCGTTCCACCGCCTCATCCACCACCGCCAAGGGAACAAGAAACCATTCCCGTGGGACAACCGGATTGCCGAAGCGGTCTTTGATCTCGATATCCAAGCGCGCCCGGTCGAAGATGCGGTGGATCAGGTTCTCCAGCTTGGTGCGGTTGATGTTGTAGAGCTCGTAAGTCGCTACGACTTCAACATCAGCCAGGAGGAACGTCGCATCGATCTTGGCATTTGCGATCCGGCGCTCGACCTTCCCGCTTGTCACGCCGATCTTGTGCAGAACCTCTCTGTTACCAGCGACAATCGGCAGGTCTGACTTACTGCGGAGCACATAGATCGTGCCGCTCGCCTCATCGCCATCAATGGTGTGATCGGCGAAGAGCGGTCCCGCTGTCGGATCGGTAATCCGCCGTCCAGCCTCGTCCTTATGCAGAGCGCGCTGGAGCGACCGCATCAACAGATTACTCTCGGTACCATTATCAAAGATCACGCGCAGCCGAGCATCAGTCATGCCCTGTGGCGTAAGAAACTCCTCGTCCATGGACGCGACATAAGCCTTTTGTCCGCCGACAATGAAGAAGCGACCCGGGGCGATTTCTGCCTTTCGCTCGAATGGGCGGGTGACCCTCACGCCGGTATTGAGCTCATTCTGGACCTGCTCGAAGAGTGGCTTGAACTTCTCGAAGTCAGCACATCGCTCGCGATTAGCAATCTCTTCGGCGGCACGCTTCTCCGCACTGGATCGGACATGGGTCAGCTCAGTAATGGGAGCGGTCTCAGCCTCAACGCCAAGCTCAGCAAGAAGAGCATCATCATCCAGTTCTTCATCATCAATCGCTACCGTGACGGCGGTACCGGAAAGCAGACCCTGATGGTCTAGAGGCTCGACCAGCGCACGGCACTCTTCCTGCTCCCGTATGCGGTCTAACCGAACAACGTAGAGGCGCTCAAAGATCTCTTTGTCTTCCCCGTGCTGCGGGGCACGGCCATGCTCTTCAACGAATCGCTGTATTTCCTCGAAGCCCGCAATGATCCGCTCCTCTCGTGGCGTCCGGCTGGAGCCGGATTTCCCTTCAACCTCAACGCCAAGCTCGGTGAGAAGCGCGTCATCTTCGTCGGTAAACTGCTGCTTAGCCATTGGCGGCCTCCGCCTTCATACGGGCGAGATAGGCGACGCCTTCAGCCATGCGCTTTTCCCAGGCATCCGGGGAGGTGATCGACGGTAAACGCCCGCGCTCCTGCTTAAACTTCAGGGCGCGCTTCGCGAGGTCGCGCGCTTCCTCGGGCGTGAGTTGCAACTTCTTGGCAGAGATGACCGCGGCGACCTGTTTGAGGCTCTCCTCGCTCATAGTCTTGGCCAGGATCGCATAGGCTTCGCTGAACGGGTTGATCCGGTCGATCAGGTCGATGTCCAGCTCGCGCACGTCCATGGCGAATTTCCGCACGCCATCGATTAGGGCGGTATTGGCGACCTGCTCTGCCTCCTCATCACTCCCGAGGGCCACCTCCTTAGCCTTCTGGGTCAGGTTGAGTGCCGCGATGGCGTGCTGTCGAACGGCCTCTTGGTCGTCCTCATCGAGTTCGGGGTATTTGTCTTTGATGATCTTCCCCATGCGAACCTGTGTCAGCTCCTCGGGCACCAGCTCCTCGTCGAAGAGGCCGCGCTCGACGGCGGTTTTGTCCTGGGCAAAGGCGGCGATGACCTCGTTTAGGTCTTGCTGGCAGATGCGCTCGGCCTCTTTGCTCTTGGGCTCGGCCAGACCCTTGATCTCGATCTGGAACTGACCTGACTCCTCGTTGAAGCCGACATTGCACTTCTCGGGATCGTAGCCGCCTTCGCCGTAGTCGAAGCCCTCTTTCGGACCGCTGGCAGCGGTTTTCGGGGTAAAGTTGAAGCGGGGCGCGAGCACCTGCTCCATGAGCAAGCTCGCGGCGATCGCTTTCAGTGTGTCGTTCACCGCCTCGGTGACGGCCTCTTCGGAGGCGTCGGGTTCGGCGATCAGGTTAGTAAAGCGGGCGCGCGTCTTCCCATCGGCGTCACGGGTGGCGCGGCCGATGATCTGCACGATTTCGGTCAGGCTGGCGCGATAGCCAACCGTCAGAGCGTGCTCGCACCACACCCAATCGAAGCCCTCCTTGGCCATACCGAGGGCGATGATGATATCCACATAGTCCCGGTTGTTCTTCTGGGTCGGGTCTTTCAGCGCGGCCGCAACCTTGTCGCGCTTGGCATCATCATCGACAAGATCGGCAATGCGCAGCACGCGGCCATCGGGCCGTTTCACAAGCTGGAAGCCGGTGGCGGGATCAGTGTGCTGCCATTCTCCCAGCTCCTCGAGGATGTGGTCGACCTCCCTGATCTTGTCCTTCGTGCTCTCACGAGAATTGACGGAGGGGATGTGAATGATCGTCTTCTCGTCCGGATCGAGCACCTTCAGGATGTGATCGGCATAGGCGCCGGTGTAGAAGTAGTATCCGATATCGAGCGTCTTCAGGTACTTATAGCCGTTGAGCTGCTCGTAGTAGGTATAGGTCACGGTCTCGAAGCGGGCCTCGTCATGGGGCATGAGCACTGGCTCGGCATCGCCCCGAAAATACGATCCCGTCATGGCCACGACATGCACCTTGTCACGGGCGATCAGCTCGGCGAGCTGCGCGCCCAGCTTATTGTCGGGATTGGCGGAGACGTGGTGGAACTCGTCCACGGCCACCAGGCAGTTGTCGAATGCCTCCACGCCGAACTTCTCGACGGCGTTGCGGAAGGTGGCGTGCGGGCAGACCAGCACCTGGTCGGAGCCTTTCAGAAAGGTGCCCACGGAATCTGCCTTGCTGCCCTCGGAGCCCGGCGCGTTGCAGAGGTTCCACTTCGGCTCGACATGCCAGTCGGCCCAGAAGCCGAACTTGGACAGCGGTTCGTCGGCAAAGCTCGATCCGATGGACTTCTCCGGCACGGTGATGATGGCCTTGCGAAGCCCCTGATTGTGCAGCTTGTCGAGCGCGATGAACATGAGCGCGCGGCTCTTGCCCGAGGCGGGCGGCGACTTGATCAGGAGATACTGCTCACCCCGCTTCTCAAAGGCGCGCTCCTGCATCGGGCGCATTCCCAGTTCGTTCGACTTGGTGGAGCTGCCGGTTTGGGCGTAGGTGACGGAAACAGAGGGCACGGGCTTTGTCATCTAGAAATCCTCTCTCGCAGGGCATTCATCGGATTCCAATCGGGGTTCAAATTGTCCCGGCTTTCAGCGGATATACCGAAGTGAGCGCGCAAATCGCCCGCAATTTCTAAAGCGTCAAGCCCCAATCGAGCGTAGCCCATTTGTCGCGGCCCAAAGAACTCTCTGAAGTCAGGGGGGGTGGCCCATTCGTTGGAGGCTTGAATATGCCTGTTTGTGCTTCTCGCCTTGTTAGGCAAAGCAATAGTTCGATGCATCAGCGCCTCAGGAAGACTCCTCCACCCGATATCGTCTGGATATTTCAGAGGATCGGGCGTCTTAACCTGCGCTTCGTGGTACTCTTGGCCGTCTTTGGTGCGAACCGCAGGGCGACCTTCAGCTGTGCCATCGTCGTAAACTACATCGAGGCATCTATCGGCATACTCTTCCAGCATCCCGATTAGCCGGATCGCTGAGTAGGAGCCCTCGCGGCGATCCGCACGCCAGGATGTCCCGGAGTCTTTCGTTATCGTAATTGCGCTACCCACAATGACACCGAGCAAACCAATAATCGCTTCAATCACGCCGCCACCTTCTTCGTCATCTTCGTGTACAGCTCGAAGAGCTTTTCTAGGCGCTCGGTGTCGTTCTTGAAGCGGCGGCCGATATAGATGCGCTCCAGCACTTCGTCATTGCGGTCATGGGCAGCGCGCAGGTCATCGGGCATCTTCTCAGGATCGTAGAGATCGGCGATGGTTGCGGGAAAATGCGCCTCGCGCGCCAAAAGGATGTCCTCGGCGCAGGTGGTCAGGTCTTCCTTATTCTTCTCAGTAAGCTTAGGGACAGGGAAAGTATTCCAGCCAAGCGTGTTGGAGTAACTGAAGTCTGTTCTCATGCGGACGCAAACGGTGCCGATCCAAACCCAATGAAGTCGGGAGGCGATAAGCGCCATGTTCCAGAGCGGCGCGTCGTAAAGAACAAAATTTCTATCTCCGATCACGGCAAAATTAGTCATTGCTCCAACAGGCAGATAGGCACGATTTTCTGAGCTCACACGTGGCGTCACAATTACAGAACTCTCTGCAACCCTAGGAGTCTTGAACTGGTGTGGTCGTTTCGCCAAGCTCCTCGCATAAGCATCCTTGCTGGACTCTCGGGCCTCTTTTACCAGATTTATTTGCTTGTTTATTGATGGATCAGCTTTAGCAGAATCTAGGTCAGCATCTTCGATCCAGATGCAGTACCTCGTCTCGCCATTGATGAACTCCTTAGAGCCATAAAATCTCTTGATAAATTTCTTTTGCGTATGATCCTGCAAATTCATTTTCTCAAGTTCGGCGGGAGTTAAGGTGAGATGGCCGCCGTCATCTGCCTTGTTTCCAAAGTCCATTACCGATACTTCCGTCATAGGCTTCATTGATTTTTCGACGATAACATCGGGACCCGCAACCAAGTACGCATTGATAAAATCGGCCTCCTTAGAAATCGAGGCCCCTCCGTCGGATACTGAAAAGAGGCGGCGTGGCCTTCGCGGAGATCGCGATATTCCGACTATCACTACAGTTACACCGGCATTATGGCTGGCAAGGTTCGCCCACTTAAAGGAGGTATGTGCGAACTCGACTTGATGACCCGTTTGGAAAATTAACGGCCACAGGAAAGGCACCTGTTGACCTTGGCAAATGGAATTCGTGGCAACAAGCGCGCTAACAGCATTCGTATGTTGTCCGAATTGAGCGGCCTTCATGAACCAACCAGCGACGTAATCGAGAGCTTTCCATGTCTTTGTCCTGCCCTCAAAGATCGCTTGCATATCTGATTTTTGGTCCAACGACTGCCAGGTCGATCCTAGGTATGGCGGATTCCCGCAGATATACGTCTCGCCACCCTCGTTCTCGAAGTCGATTTCCGCTTGGTCGAGCGGCGTGTTGAACAGGTCGTCCCCGTGCATCTTCACGCCCGTTCCCGTGGGCCGGCAGATACTGAGCCAGTCGAGCCGCAGGGCATTACCACAGGTGATCCAGTTCATTGCGTCGAGCGGCAGGAAGTCCCGCAAGGCTTCCTTTTGCCCCCGATAAAGCACATCGCACTGATACTCCGCGATGATCAGGGCGAGACGCGCGACCTCTGCCGAGAAGTCGCGCAGCTCGATCCCGCGGAAGTTCGTTAGCGGAATGGCCGAACGGATATCGACTTCGCCCCGGCGCTTATTGATCTCGGCCTCGATCGCTCGCATTTCCTTGTAGGCGATCACCAGGAAGTTGCCGGAGCCGCAGGCGGGGTCGAAGACCCTGATCTTGGCCATGCGGTTGCGAAGGTTGAGGAGCTTGCGTGCATTGTCGCCTGCCTCCTCTAGCTGCTCGCGCAGATCGTCGAGGAAGAGCGGGTTGAGCACCTTCAGGATGTTCGGAACGCTGGTGTAGTGCATCCCTAGGGCACCGCGCTCCTCGTCATCGGCGACGGCCTGGATCATCGAGCCGAAGATATCCGGGTTGATCTTCTTCCAGTCGAGATTGCCGATATGCAGGAGGTAGGAGCGCGCGATCTTGGAGAAGCGCGGCACGTCCACGCTCTCGGAGAAGAGCCCCCCGTTCACGTAAGGAAAGCCGCTTGCCCATCGGGGCAGCCCGGCAGCGGCGCGATCTTTGACCTTCGTGTTCATGGCCAGAAAGAGCGTGCTGATCACCTCATGGGTGTTCGAGCTGTCCGGCGCGCTCATCTGCTCGATCGTCGCGGTAAACTGGTCCGCCCTCTCGAAGATGTCTGTATCTTCGGCGAAGAAGCAGAAGATCAGCCGCGCCATGAAGTGGTTCATGTCGTGGCGGCGATCGGCGGTGCCCCATTCAGGATTGTCCTTCAGCAGCTCAATATAGAGGCGGTTGAGCCGCCCGGTCGCCTTGATGTCAAAGGCGCTTTCGCGAATTTGCTTGACTGTTGATATCCCTGCAAGCGGCAGGAAGAAACCGAAGTGCTCTGAGAAGTCTTGGTAAGGCGTTACGATCGGCGGCACGTCGGACACGAGGTCTTCCGCTTCGAGCGTTGCGCCATCTGTGGCGAGGATGAACTTGACGCGGTTGCGGGCATTGTTGGTCGCCGGGCTCTCGCGGAGTTCACGGATGGTGTTGGAGACCTGCCCTTGTCCACAGACCTTCAGATGGATGTGTCCTGTCTGGAGGACACCGCCAATGTCGGACTTGTTTGATGTACCGCTGCGCAGGCGCTTGATGGTCGTGGCCTTGTTCCCGAAGGCTTCGAGGAAGGCATAGGGAAACTCGTCAGGATCGAATGGCATCTCGGCCAGAGCGGATATTGCCTCCTCAATCTCAACTGCGTTCACGTCTTTAGTCCTGCTCTTTTTGTTCTTTCCCTGATGATGCGGCCCCGCCCCTGCCATCGCCGCGCTGCCGGACATACTCCCGCATGAATTCCCTGAGAACCTGTGCGGCGGGCTTGTCGTCCGCCTGGCAGGCTTCGAGGAATTTCTGGCGCAGCTCACGCTGCACGCGGATGCGGAGCCCAGAATCTTTCATCGGGCGAAAGTGTAGCCGATGGATACACATTTGTGTAGCGAAATTGTCATTTATTTTTCGGGTGTTATCGCCCTGCTTCGCCGGAGCCGTCCGTCACCCTTCACCCCGATAGAGGGTGACGGCGGCGACAAGAAGGCAGGGCACTCCTCCCCGCCCCCTGCTTTGCTGGTGAGGTCCAGAGCCTTTCTCCTCACCCTCTATACGCTCTAACAGATAAATCATATTTATACGCCATACCGAATATAGTTCGTTTATACGCTATATCGTATATTGACACTTTATCCGCTATAGCGTATATTAGAGTAATGAATGACCTTGCCCGCACATCAAAGCAAATCGGCACCATCATCCAGCGCGCACGGAAGAAACGTGACTGGACCCAGACTGATCTGGCTGAACGAGCAGGACTGCGCCAGGCCACAATCTCGATCATCGAGAGTGGCACGAAGCCGGCCAAGCTGGACTCGATCCTTTCGGTCCTCGCTGCCCTTGACCTTGAATTCAGAGTCGAGCCCCGCGCCAAGGGCAGCGCCTCGGACATCGAGGAGTTGTTCTAATGGGACGCCGGCCTGCTTATGCGCCGCTCTGCGTCTATCTGAACAACCGGCGTGTCGGGACGCTGACCCGTGAGGCCAGCGGCGCGATCGGCTTTGCCTATCATGAGGACTGGCTAGGCTGGGAGCATGCGCTGCCTGTCTCCCTGTCCCTGCCCCTGCGCGAAACGCCCTATCGCGGCGAGCCTGTCGCTACCTTCTTCGAGAACCTGCTACCGGACTCCGATGCTCTGCGCCGCCGCGTGGCCGAGAAAGTCGGTGCCCGTGGCACAGACGCCTATAGCCTGCTTTCGGTCATCGGGCGCGACTGCGTCGGCGCTCTTCAATTCATGGCGGGAGATGGCCCCGAGCCCGCCGCCAACCGTATCGAGGGCGAGCCTGTCGATGACGCCGCGATCGAAAGGCTCCTCAAGGGTCTGACCCAGGCACCGCTCGGCCTTGCCCGTGATGATCCGTTCCGGATTTCGGTGGCCGGAGCGCAGGAGAAGACCTCCCTGCTCCGGCATGACGGACGCTGGCTCAAGCCGCATGGCACCACGCCGACGACGCATCTGCTCAAGACGCAGATCGGCACGCTGCCGAACGGCATCGACCTGTCGAACAGCGTCGAGAACGAATTCTACGGTCTCAAGCTGACCGAAGCGTTCGGTCTTCCGGTCAATGCCGCTAAGATCACCACATTCGGCGACACGAAAGCGCTTGTGATCGAGCGCTTCGATCGGCGCTGGACGAAGGACGGACGCCTGATCCGGCTGCCGCAGGAGGATTGCTGCCAAGCGCTGTCCTACCCGCCCACGCTCAAATACCAAGGCGACGGCGGCCCGGGGATGATCGCCATCCTTGAGTTTCTGACTGGTAGCGACACACCGACCGCGGACCAGGATACCTTCCTGAAAGCACAGATCATCTTCTGGCTGATGGGCGCTACGGACGGGCATGCTAAGAATTTCAGTGTGTTCATTGGTCCCGGTGGCAGCTATCGGCTGACCCCGCTCTATGACATCCTGACGGCCCAACCGAGCCTGATTGCCCGCCAGATCGAACGGAAGCAGATGAAGCTCGCCATGGCCGTTGGCGACCGCCGCCACTACCGCGTCGACGGAATCCATGGTCGGCACTTCGTGCAGACGGGCATGAAGGCCGGCCTGTCGAAAAAGCGCGTTCACGCCCTCATCGAAGAGGTTGCCGAACGCGCCCCGGCTGCACTTGAGGCCACGGAGGCCGCGCTGCCGCGTGATTTCCCCGTGGCGATCCACGAAACCGTCCGCGATGCTGTTCTTGCTCGGGTCCGCAGCCTCGACCTGACGGACGTCAAGACCGTGTAGTCCTCTCCCCCATCGGACAATGCAGATCATCGGGGTCGACGAGATCAACCAGTATGTCCTCTGTCCGTGGACAACGGACAGCAAGACGTGAAATCGCCTGTGCCCAAAAAACTGAAACCGGCCAATTCACCGAAAATGATGGAAAAAGCGCCTTCCACCTCTCCTTTTCCGGTGGGGACCAGAGCCCTTTTTCTACGAAAGCTCGGCAATGATCGGCACCGTTTTGATGTGGGCCTCAATGGCAGAGCGCACGTCCTTGCCCATAGGCAGGCTCTTGCTTTCTGCCTGCCAGCCTTCCTGAAAGCGCGCCACGGTCTCCCTCGCGGTCTCAATCGCTAGCTTCTTCGGGATTGCCGCCTTCACGGCCAGATGGACAAGTTCGTCCGTATCGAAGGCCGAGAACGCCTTGATCCGGCTCACCTTCACGTTCGTGGTATCACCCGGCAGGTATGGGATGGTGGAGACAAAATCATAGGCTGGTGCGAGTGATACATGACGGCGGTCCGGATAGATGACCGACCAGTTCTTTAAGTGCATGTCGGCGTTGCCGATGATGATGTTGAAGACGACCCGCCGGATAAACTCTTTGATATCAGCGTCATTGCCTTCAGCGGCCACGACCTGCGCCACGTTGCGCATGCTGCCGCTCTTGTATTTGTCGTCCGAGTAAACCCCGAAGACTTGCGCGAAATCCTCGATATGGACGCGTGCCCCGTCCTCAAGGCGGTCAAAGCGCTTGATGATGAACGCAGAGTTCCCGATCCGCCGCTCGACAGTCAGCACAGCGCTGTAGGGAATGGCCGGGAGCGGGACG
>CAYXPI010000112.1:0-10633 GCA_964467005.1 uncultured Limibaculum sp.
AAGGGCGAGCCCGGCACCGGCAAGACCGAGCTGGCCCGGCAGGTCGCCTCAAGTCTCGGCCTGAAACTCCTCGAGTGGCACATAAAATCGACCACGCGCGCGGTCCAGGGGCTGTACGAATACGATGCGGTCTCGCGCCTGCGGGACAGCCAGATCGGCGACGACCGGGTGCGCGAGGTGCGCAACTACATCAAGCCCGGCAAGCTGTGGGAGGCGTTCTCGGCGCCGGAGCGGGTCGTCCTCCTCATCGACGAGATCGACAAGGCCGACATCGAGTTCCCGAACGACCTCCTCCAGGAGCTCGATCGCATGGAGTTCCATGTCTACGAGACCGGCGAGACCGTCGCCGCGCGCCACCGACCCATCGTGATCATCACCTCGAACAACGAGAAAGAGCTGCCGGACGCCTTTCTCCGTCGCTGCTTCTTCCACTTCATCGCGTTTCCCGACACCGAGACGATGACGCGCATCATCGAGGTGCATTTTCCCGGCATCAAGCAGGAGCTCGTGCGTGCGGCACTCACCCAATTCTACGAGATCCGCGACACGCCGGGGCTGAAGAAAAAGCCCTCCACCTCGGAGGTGCTGGACTGGCTGAAGCTTTTGTTGGCCGACGATGTGGACCCGGCCACGCTCCGCGCCGACCCGCGCAAGGCGATCCCGCCCCTCCACGGCGCGCTCCTCAAAAACGAGCAGGACGTGCATCTCTTCGAGCGTCTCGCCTTCATGGCCCGCCGCGAGCGCTGAGCGATGGACCGGGCGGCCGCCATCGGTTAGTGTGCAATGCAGCATATTTGACGGAGATTGCCCGATGACCCTCACCTTGCCCGAGCCGCCGGTCCCGTTCCTGCCCGGCCTCTCCATCGTCTCCAGCGGCCTTCGCACCCGCAACATCGCCGCGGACACCCACTACTACGACGTCGGCAACCTCACCGAGCGCGAGCGGGCGCGGATGGTCGCGGAGACGACGCTGGAGGGCGCGATCCTCGTGGTCCACCCCTGGGGCGGGGCAGAGAGCGACAGGATCCAGAAATTCGAGGATTTCCGGTCGTTCCGCCACGCCCCGGGCGATCTCCTCCGCCATTTCACCGTGGCGGGCGTCGGCAGCTCCGATCTCGGCGCAGCCTCCCTCGCGCGCACCCTCGCCAACCGGGTGGAGGCGCCCGTCGGCGCCATCGTCGCCGGCTATGGCGTGGCTGACCTTATGAGCGAAGCGCTCGGCGGTTGGGCCTTTTTCCGCGTGGCTGACCAGATGCGCGGTCTCATGGCGCGCGCCGAGCCGGAGCCTGAGCTCACCACCGAACTCGCGCGCGAGACCCGTCCCACCTACCCGCCGGCCGGTGGCTCCCTGCCCGGCGACACCCGCACGCTCCTCGCCCTTCTCGGCGAGGCGGACCGCCAAATCGATGTCCTCCTCGGCCATTCCAAGGGTTGCCTCTCCATCGCCTTCGCGCTCAACCGGCTGGTGGACGACGAGCACGCGCAAGCCCCGCGCCGCCTGGCCGAGACGACCGTGATCACCGCGGGCGCCGTCGTCACCCTGCCCCGCGGCCATGTCCGGGCGCAGCAGTTTCTCGGCCGGTTCGACGCGCTCGGGGCCATCAACTCGACGCTCGACCAGCCCTTCGTCTCGGTTCCTAGGGCCGGGCACTCGCTCAACACCGAGCGTACCTTGCCTTTGGATCTCGCCGGGTTGCTGCGCGGCGCCCTCTGATCCGGCCGCCCCCATTGCCGGACAGGCCGCGCCGTGGCATCTCTGCCCACGGGTGACACGGGGGCGTGGGGATGATCGTCAGACGGCCAACGGCGGCGGACGAGGCGGAATGGCGCCGGCTCTGGACCGGGTACCTCGCCTTCTACGAGGCCACGGTGGCTGAGGAGGTCTACGCCACCTCCTTCGCCCGGCTCCTCTCGGAGGCGGAGGGCGACTATCACGGCTTCGTCGCGGAAGATCACCGTGCCGGGGGCGCGGGGCGCCTCCTCGGCCTCGTTCACTACATCTACCACCGGCATGGCTGGCGGATCGAGCGCGTGACGTATCTTCAGGACCTCTACGTGGACGCGAGCGCCCGCGGCACCGGGGCGGGGCGCGCATTGATCGAAGCGGTCTACGCCGCCGCCGACGAGGCCGGCTGCCCCTCAGTCTACTGGCTGACCCAGGAATTCAATGCACCGGCGCGCCAGCTCTACGACCGGATCGGCCGCGTCACGCCCTTCGTCAAATACGTCCGGTGATGCGCGGCCCTCTCCTTGCCTTGGCCCTCGCGCTTTCGGGCTGCCTCGCACCCGGGCTCGCGCCCCTCGGCCCCGCCCTGCCGGCGCACGAGCCCGCGGAGCCCGTCCTCTACCGCGCGCTGCCCGCGGGCCACACGCAGTATGGCAACGCATCTCTCGCAGAGCTCCTGGTCACCCTCACGCACGAGACCGAATGGGGCGGCGCGCGGCCGCATCTGGTGCGCTTCGAGGCGCCGGTGCGGGTGGCGCTGGAGGGGCCGGGCGCCGAGCGTCACCGGCCCTTCGTTGCCCGCTATCTCGGCTATCTGCGCCGCCACACCGGCATCGACATCGGGCCCGCCGCGGGGCGCACCGGCGCGCCGGCGAACATGACGATCCGCCTGGTCTCGGGCGGCGATTTTTCCCGCCTCCTGCCCTCGGCCTCCTGCGTGCTGGTTCCGAACGCCACGCAATGGGGCGATTTCCGCGAGGCGCCGGACACGATGGGCGGGGTCGCGATGGCCGAGGCCCGGCGGCTCGACGCCGTGACGATCTTCGTGCCCGACGACGCGATCCCGGCGGACATCCGCCGCTGCCTCCTCGAGGAGATCGCCCAGGGGCTCGGGCCGCTCAACGACCTCTACGGCCTCGGCCCGAGCATCTTCAACGACGATTTCGGGCATCTCTGGCCCACGCGGCTCGACCTCCTCATGCTGCGCGTCTTGTACGCGCCCGAGCTCGAGAGCGGCCTCGGCCGGCGGGAGACCGAGCGGCGCGCCAAGGCCGTGCTCGACCGGATCAACCCGGCCGGCCGCCGCGCGAGGCCGCTGCCCGCGCCCAGCCACCGCAGCGAGGAGACCTGGCGGGCGCTGGTGGGCGACGTCCTCCGCAGCGATCGGCCCGCCCGGAGCCGCCGGGGCGCGGCGCGCGACGCCCTCGCCTTCGCGGAGCGTGCGCTGCCCGGCACGGCCTGGCACTGCCACAGCCTCGTTCTCCGCGCCCAGGTGGAGAAGCGCGCGGAGCCCGAGCTCGCAGCGCGGCTGCTCGCCAAGGCGGAGGAGGTCTGCGCCCAGGTGCACGGGGCGGAGGGCCCGAGGATCGCGCAGGTGCGGCTCACCCGGGCGGGCCTGGCGCTCGCACTGGCGCGGCCGGACGAGGCGCTCGCGGAGAGCGAGGGGCTCGCCCCCATCCTGGCGGGCCACGGGCTGGACGAAGCGCTGGCCGCCTATTACGCCGTGCGGGCCCGGGCGCTCGAGAGCCTGGGACGTGACGGCCAGAGCCGTAGCGCGGCGCGGCTCGCGGCCGATTGGGGCGCCTACGCGACCGGCCGGGCCCGCGTGAGCGCGGCGCGGCGACGCTGAGGAGACAGGAGAGGGCATGCTGCTCGTGGTGACATTTCTTGCGGCCGGGGCGCTCGGCTGGATGCGGGCCAAACGCGCCGGAGGGCGGACGGCCGACTGCGTGCAATACGCCCTCGCCCACGCGATCCCGGCCACGCTGGCGATCCTCGCGCTCCAGATCCTTGCGGTCAATCTGGGGCTCTTGGGGTAGCGACGACGATGTTCCTCACGCTCTTCTTCGGGCTCAAATCCGCCGGCGTTCCGGTCTCGCTCCGCGAGCATCTGGGGTTTCTCGAGGCCATGCAGGCGGGCCTCGCGGTCTACGATGTGGAGGATTTCTACCACCTCGCCCGCACGGCGCTGGTGAAGGACGAGCGCTTCTTCGACCGGTTCGATCGGGTGTTCGCCCAGGTGTTTCAGGGCCTCGAGGCGGGTGCGGCGCCCGAGGGCGTGGCCGAGACCGCGCTGCCGGAGGCGTGGCTCCGCAAGCTCGCCGAGAAGCACCTGACGCCCGAGGAGAAGGCGATGGTCGAGAGCCTCGGCGGGTTCGAGGCGCTGATGGAGACGCTCAAAAAGCGGCTCGAGGAGCAGACGGGCCGCCACCAGGGTGGCAACAAATGGATCGGCACCGCCGGCACCTCGCCCTTCGGCGCCTATGGCTACAACCCCGAAGGCGTGCGCATCGGGCAGGACCGCTCGCGCCACCGCCGCGCGGCGAAGGTGTGGGACAAGCGACGCTTCCGCGATCTCGACGGCGACCGGGAGATCGGCACGCGCACCATCAAGGTCGCGCTCAAGCGCCTCCGCCGCTGGGCCCGCGAGGGGGCGGCCGAGGAGTTCGATCTCGACGGCACCATCACGGCCACCGCCCGCGCCGGCTATCTCGACGTGCAGACCCGGCCCGAGCGACGAAACGCGGTGAAGGTGCTGATGCTCTTCGATGTGGGCGGCTCGATGGACGACCATGTGCAGGTGGCTGAGGAGCTTTTCTCCGCCGCACGCTCCGAGTTTAAATATCTGGAGTACTACTACTTCCACAATTGCGTGTATGAGGGGCTCTGGCGCGACAACGCCCGGCGCTGGGATGCGCAGACCCCGACCACGGACGTCCTCCACACCTATGGGTCGGACTGGAAGCTGGTGATCGTGGGCGACGCCTCGATGTCGCCCTACGAGATTGCCGTGCCCGGCGGGGCCAACGAGCATTGGAACGCGGAGGCCGGCGAGGTTTGGCTCCGCCGCCTGCTCGAGCGCTTCCCCTCTGCCGCCTGGATCAACCCGGTGCCCGAGCGGCATTGGGGCTACACCCAGTCCATCGGCATGATCCGCGACATCTTCGAGGGCCGGATGTATCCCATGACCCTTTCGGGCCTCGAGACCGCCACGCGCGCCCTCAGCCGCTGACCCGCCTCAGCGGGTGTCGCGCGCGATCCAGACAAGCGCAACCGCCGTCACCAAAAGGACGAGATGGACCGCGGCGAGCCCCAAGAGTCGCCACGGGTCGCCCACCTCACCCTGCAACACCTCGTGGAGAAGATGGATGCCGGAGATGATGACGAGCACGACCGCAAAGTGGGATTTCATCGCCTCGAGCCCGCCGGCAAAGCCGATGCCCGCATCCTCGAGTTCGCCCGAGCGCCCGCTCGGCCGGAAATAGCTGTTGTAGAAGCCGACCGCGGTCATCACCACCAGATGCGCGACGAACAAAGTGTCGAGCAGGTCGAGGACCAGGAGGATCACCCCGTAGCGCTCGTCCGGGCTCAAGCCCATCACCCCCCCGATCAGCGCGCTGTAGAACGAGGCGAGAAGCAGCGCGAGCACCAGCACAAGGCCGAGAATGAGGGGCAAGAGGAGCCAGACGACGACCCGGATCCCGGCCCTCAGCCCACGCCCCAGCTCTTCGTGCTTGCCCATCCGCCCGACCTCCTCACGCGCAGACCCCGTTCGGCTGAGGAGCCTAGCAGCGGCTCGAGCGGCCTAACAGGGCGGAGGGGCGTGCGCCGACGCGCCCTCCGCAAGGAGCGCGTCGAGGTCGAGGGGCGCGTTCACCATGGCGAGGCGGCCGTCTCCGTCGACCGGCCAGGCCGCGCGGGGCTTGTCCCAACAGAGCTCCACCCCGTTGCGATCCGGATCGGAGAGGTAGACGGCCTCGGAGACGCCATGGTCGGCCTTGCCCTCGATCGGCACACCCGCGGCGCGCACCCGGCGCACGGCGTCGGCCAGGTCCGCGCGGGTGGGGTAGCGGATCGCGGTGTGATAGAGCCCCGTGTGCCCGGCGGGCGGCGGCGCGGCGCCCAGGCTCTCCCAGGTGTTGAGGCCGAGATGGTGGTGATAGTCCCCGCTCGCGAGGAAGGCCGCACCCGAGGGGAAACGCTGCATCACGTGAAAGCCCAGCACGCCCGAGTAAAACGCGATGGAGGCGTCGAGATCCGAAACACGCAGATGCACATGCCCGATGCGCGCGGCGGGCGAAATGGGGCGTGGGGCGACGCTGTGAGGGGTCATGGGGCGGCTCCTGTGGCTTCCTCGCGCAACATGGGGCGGCAACGCGCACGGGCCGAGGCCCGCAGTCGGAAAAGCCTCTTCTTCCCCGCGCAAGGCGGGTAGATTGCGCCGCATGGCCGAGACCCGCCCCAGCGATTGGAGCACCCGCATCGCGGACGCCCTCCTCATGGACGGGCGGAGCTGGGCGCGCCACGCCAACCCCTGGTCGTTCTGGACCCGGTTGCCGATCCTGCCGCTCATCGCCCTCGCGATCTGGAGCCGGGCGTGGATCGGTTGGTGGTGCCTCGTGCCGCTGGCCGCGCTTCTCGCCTGGGTGTGGCTCAACCCGCGAGCCTTTCCCGCCCCTCGGCGGGCGGAGGGCTGGATGGGCGCGGCGGTGCTGGGCGAGCAGGTGTGGCTGGCGCGCGGAGCGCGGCCGATCCCTCAGCACCACGCCGCCTGGGCCACGGGCCTCAGCGCGCTCGCGGGCCTCGGGGTGCCGCCCCTCGTTTGGGGGCTCTGGGCCTTCGAAATCTGGCCGCTCCTCCTCGGGCTCGCGATCATCCTCGGAAGCAAGCTGTGGTTTCTCGACCGAATGGCCTGGCTCTACGCGGATATGGCGACGCAGCACCCGGAGATTGCGCGGATGCGTGACCTCCGCCCCGATGACGCGGGGCCCCCGGCGCCCTAAATCCCGATCATGATCAAGATCCTCCTCCTCATCGCGCCGATTGCGGCGGTGCTCTTCTGGGCGACCATCCAAGCCAGGATGACCGGGCAGCGGCTGAAGGCGCGCTCCCGGCCCCTGGCGAACGATCAGCTTGAGGGGGTGATCCGCCGCCTCGCCACGACCGCGGGGATCGACCGCATCGCCGTCCGCGTTCTGGAGGAGCCGATGATCAACGGGCTCGTCACCCCGGCGGGCGATATCTACGTGACCAGCGGCCTCGTGCAGGAGGTGCGTCGCGGCCGGGTGACCGGCCCGGAATTCGGCTCCGTTGTCGCGCACGAACTCGGGCATCTGGCCCTCGGCCACACCAAGCGGCGGACCGTGGATGTGGCGATCGCCCAGGCGGCGCACACGATTGTGGGCGGGCTGCTCGCGCGGCTCGTGCCGATCGTCGGCTGGTACATCGCCCGGCTGATCAGCACCTTCTTCGTCTCGACCCTGTCGCGCTCGGACGAGTTCGAGGCCGACCGCTACGCGACGGCCCTAATGATCCGTGCAGGCCTCGGCGCCGAGCCCCAGGCGCGGATGCTGGAGAAGCTGCACGAACTCGTGCCCGGCAGCTCGGCGCTCGAGGGCCCGGCGAGCTGGCTCGCGAGCCACCCGCCCGTGCCGAAGCGCGCCGCGGCCATCCGCGAGAACGCCCGGCGGTGGGAGGGCGCGGAGGGCTGAGGCTCAGCCCACCTTGCGCCCCCCGCACCACACGCCGGAGACCACCGCGAGCCCATCCACATCCCGCACCTCGATGAGGTCGCCCCTCTGGCCGAGGGCGATGTCGCCGCGGTCGGTCAGCCCCGCCGCCCGGGCGGGAGCGCGGGTGACGGTGGCGACCGCTCCGGGCACGTCTCCGGTCATCTCCGCCACCTTCATCGCCCCCATGAGAAGGGCCGAGGGCGCGTAGTCCGACGACAAGATGTCGAGGAGCCCCTCCCCCACCAAATCCGCCGCCGCCACATTGCCCGAATGGCTGCCGCCGCGGAGGATGTTTGGCGCCCCCATCATCACAGGCACGCCGGCTGCGCGGTAGGCCCGGGCGGCCTCGAGCGTGGTGGGAAACTCGGCGAAGGTCACGCCGATCTCGATCGAGCGGGCGACATGCGCCTCCGTCGTGTCGTCATGGCTCGCCAGCACCGCGCCGAGGGCCCGGGCCCGCGCGACCACCCCGGCCTCGTGCTCCGCGCCAACGGTGCCCCAGAGGTCCTTGGTGTAGCGCACGAAATCGTCCATCTCGGCATCCGAGAGCTTGTGCTTGCCCTGGTAGTATTGGCGGTACTTGGCCTCGTCGGCAAACTGCCGCTGGCCCGGCGTGTGGTCCATGATCGAGACGATGCGCACCATCGCCTCGTCGCGAAACTCGTCGAGCTCCTCCAGCACGGTGTGCGAGCAGAGCTCCGCCCGGATGTGAAGGAAATGTTCGATCCTGAGCGCCTGCGCCGCACGGAGGCGGGCGATGTGCCCGGCGGTCTCGCGGGCGTAGCGCAGGCTCTCATGCGCGGTGTCGGGCGCGCGCAAGGTGCCCGCCCGGAGCGCGTCGAACACCGTGGTGATCCCTGCGGCGGCCACCTCCCCGTCATGCGCGATCACGGCGGCGTCGCGGGGCCAGTCGACGCCCGGGCGGGGGCGGAGATGCTTCTCCAGATTGTCCGTGTGCAGCTCGACGAGCCCGGGCATGACGGTCGCGCCGCCGCAATCGAGCGCGCCCCGCGGCACCGCGCGGCCCTCGGCGATCTCGGCGATGCGGCCGCCGCGGAGGACGACCTGGCCCGTCAGCGCCTCCTCGGGCAGGACGAGGCGGGCATTGGCCAAGATGAGCTCCGCAGCCGCCGGGTCGGGCGCGGTCAGGTCGTGGGTCTCGAGGCTTGACATGCGAACGTCCTCGTCATCGGGTCGGCCAGGGCGGCGGACGGAAAGGGCTGTGATGGGCGTGGGCGGGTACGAGCGCTATGCGATCTATTGGGCGCCGCCGTCGGGAGACAAGCTGGGCGCCTGCGGCGCGCGCTGGCTCGGCTGGGACGCGGAGGCGCGGGCCGAGGTGGCGCCGGGGCCGGAGCGCGCGGCTCTGCCCGAGGATCTGACGGCCACCCCTCGGCGCTACGGCTTTCATGCGACGGTCAAGCCGCCCTTTCGCCTGGCCGAGGGCCTCGAGGCAGGGGAGCTGGAGGCGGCGCTGGCAAATCTCGCGGCGGGCGCGGCACCGGTCGTCGCACCGGGCCTGGAGGTGAGCACGGGGCTCGGCTTCTGCGCGCTTCGCACGAGCGCGCAATGCCCCGACCTGGACGCCCTGGCCCAAACGGCGGTGGTGGCGCTGGACGGCTTCCGGGCCCCTCCGACGGCCGCGGAGCTCGCCAAGCGGCGCGCCCCTGGCCTCACCGCTGATCAGGAGGCGCAGCTCGCGCGCTGGGGCTACCCCTATCTCGGGCCGGAGTTCCGGTTCCACCTCACCCTCTCGGGCCGGCTGGACGCGGGCGAGGCGGAGAGCGTCGCCGCGGCCGCCCGGCGCCACTTCGCCGGCGCGCTGGCGTCCGCGCTGGAGATCCGGGAGCTCGCGCTCTTCGGAGATCCGGGGGGCGGGCGGGCGTTCCATCTCCTCAGCCGTCATGCGCTCACCGGCTGAAGGGCCGCGAGAAACGCCGCCTCCGCCGCCTCGATCGGCCCGTCGTTCCAGATGACCGACACGTCCGGCCCCTCCGGCCGGGGCGCCGAGGCCCGGGCGAGCCGCTCGGCAATGTCGGCCGCGTCCTCACGCCCACGGGCCGCGAGCCGGCCGGCGAGGACCGCGACGGGGGCCTCGACCGACAGGACGCGCACGGGCGGGAACCGCCGCCGGGCCTCCGCCACCACCCCGCGGGAAACGTTGACGAGCACGCTCTGCCCCCGCGAGAGCGCCTCGCCCGCCTCCGCGGGAATGCCGTAGCCGAGCCCATGCGCCTCCCAAGCCAGCAGGAACCCTCCGGCCTCCCGCCATGCCGCGAAGCCGGCGGGGTCGACGGACCGGATCGGCTCGCCGCCGGCCTCCTCGGGCCGGGTCACCACCCGCCGGGGCACCAGGAGATCCGGCCGCGCCGCCGCCGCCCGGGCGATGAGGGTGTCCTTGCCCGCCCCCGAGGGGCCGACCACCAGGAAGAGCGTGCCGCGCATCAGGCCTCCTCCGCCGCCGGAACGAAGGCGCCCACATCCACCTGCCGATCGGTCACCGCCTCCCGCGCCACGGGATCGTGGAAGATGCCGAGGATCGCCGCGCCCGCCGCCTTGGCCTCGCGGATAAGGGCCAGCACCTCGGCGGCGTTGGCGGCGTCGAGGCTCGCGGTCGGCTCGTCGAGAAGGAGCGCCGGGTAGGGATGGGCGAAGCCGCGCGCGATGTTCACCCGCTGCTGCTCGCCGCCCGAGAAGGTGAGGGGCGAGAGGCTCCAGAGACGCTCGGGGATGTTGAGCCGGGCGAGAAGCCCCCGCGCCCGCGCCTCCGCCGCCTCGGGGGCGAGGCCCACGGCGCGGCAGGGCTCGGCCACCACCTCGAGCGCCGGCACCCGCGGCACCACGCGGAGGAACTGGCTCACATAGCCCAACCGGTCGCGCCGAAGCGAAAGGACGGCGCGGGGTTCCGCGCCCACGATCTCCACGCCCGCCACCCGCACCGAGCCCGCATCCGCCCGGTAATTGCCGTAGACGATGCGCAGAAGCGTGGACTTGCCCGTGCCCGAGGGTCCCGTGAGCGCCACGCACTCGCCCGGCTGCACCTCGAGCGCGGCCTCCCGCAGCACGGAGAGACGCACACCCCCCTGGGTGTGGAGCGTGAAGGTCTTCGCGACCCCGGAGACGGCGATCATGGGCTCCATCGGAGGCCCCCTAGCTTGGCGCGGGCGGGGGGGGC
>CAYXPI010000112.1:10643-12097 GCA_964467005.1 uncultured Limibaculum sp.
CGCTCGCCGCGCGCGTTGGGGGGGGGGGGGGGGGGGGGGGGGGGGGGGGGGGGCCCCCCCCCGCGCGGCCCGCGCGCGTCACACCTGCAGGATCGAGCTCACGAGGAGCTGGGTGTAGGGGTGGGCCGGGTCGTCGAGCACCTGATCGGTCAGCCCCTGCTCCACCACCCGGCCGTCCTTCATCACCATCAGCCGGTCGGCCAGCAGACGCACCACCGCCAGATCGTGGGTGACGACGATGGCCGAGAGCCCGAGCTCGCGCACCAGCCGCCGGATGAGATCGAGGAGGCGCGCCTGCACGCTCACATCGAGGCCGCCGGTCGGCTCGTCCATGAAGACGAGCTTGGGCGCCGAGACGAGGTTCCGCGCGATCTGGAGCCGCTGCTGCATGCCGCCCGAGAACGCCGTGGGCCGGTCGTCGAGCCGATCCGCGGAGATCTCCACCCGGTCGAGCCACGCCTCCGCCGCCCCACGAATGCGCCCGTAATGGCGCACGCCTTGCGCCATCAGCCGCTCGCCCACATTGGCGCCGGCCGAGACGCCCATGCGCAAACCGTCCCGCGGGTTCTGATGCACGAAGGCCCAGTCGGTGCGGAGAAGCTGGCGGAGCGCGGGCTCGGAGAGCGCGGTCACCTCGAGGGCGGCCGGCCCGTAGAGCACCCGGCCCGCATCCGGCGTCGCCAGCCGGGCGATCGCCTTCAGCGTCGTCGTCTTGCCCGAGCCGGACTCGCCGACGATCCCAAGCACCTCACCGGGCCAGAGCGCGAAGGACACATCCTCGCAGCCGGTCCGCGCGCCGTAGCGCTTGGTGAGGCCCTCGACCCGGAGAAGCGGCGCGGCCTCCGTGGCGAGCGCCGCGGCGGGGGTACGGGCCGTGGCCGGGATCATGCGGCGCCCTTCTCGAAAGGCGCGGCCATCGGCCCCAGAAACCCAGCGCGCCGGCGCGCCCGGCAATGCGCGCTGTCCGAGCAGACGAACATCCGCCGGCCCGCATCGTCCACGATCACCTCGTCGAGATAACTCGCGCTGTCGCCGCAAAGGGCGCAGCTCTCCTCCCAATGGCCGGGATCGAAGGGGTGGTCCTCGAAATCGAGGCTCGCCACCGCGGTGTGGGGCGGCAGCGCGTAGATCCGCTGCTCGCGGCCGGCGCCGAAGAGCATGAGGGCGGGGTTCTCCGAGAGCTTGGGATTGTCGAACTTCGGGATCGGCGAGGGATCCATCACATAGCGGTCCTCGACCTTCACGGGATAGGCGTAGGTGGTCGCGATGTGCCCGTGCCGCGCGATGTCCTCGTAGAGCTTCACATGCATCAGCCCGTACTCCTCGAGGGCATGCATCTTGCGGGTCTCGCTCTCCCGCGGCTCGAGAAAGCGCAACGGTTCCGGGATCGGCACCTGGAAGACGAGGATCTGCCCTTCGTGGAGCGCCTCCTCAGGGATGCGGTGGCGGGTCTG
>CAYXPI010000113.1:0-11974 GCA_964467005.1 uncultured Limibaculum sp.
GCCGGCACGACCGGCTTCAACCTCACCATGGACGCCCGTTATGTCTGGATGCACCAGAAGCGCGTGCAGGGCAGCCACTTCGCGAATCTCTATCAGGCCAGCCAGGCCAACCAGCTCATGATCGAGCGGCGGCTGGACCCCTGCATGTCCGAGGTCTTCTCCTGGTCGGACATCCCGACCGCGCATATGAAGATGCTGCGGAACGAGCACAAGCCCGGCAACATGTCGGTGCTCGTCTCGGCGCCGGTCACGGGCCTGCGCACTGTGGAGGACGCGCGGGAGGCCGGGCCCCGCTGACACCGGCCCCGCGCGCGCGACGCGGCCGCCCTAGAGGCGGCCGTCCTTCATGAGGATCATGCGCGCGGCCTCGGCCCCGACGGGGTCGAAATGCGGGCTGCCCGGGTCCTCGAACAGCACGAGAAGCCCGATCGCAGCCTCACGATACCCCTGGCGGAGCGCCTTGCGGTAGAGTTCGTAAGCCCGGCCTTTGTCCTGGTCCACCCCGGTTCCGGTGTGGTGCAGCTGGCCGAGGATGTAGAGGGCCGCGGCGTTGCCCCCCGCGGCGGCGGTGGTGAGATGGCCGCGGGCGCGGTCGATCTCCCCGAGCTTCAGAAGCGCGCGGGCGAGCTGAAGATGGTGCCGCGGCGCGCGTCCAGGGGCCTCGATCGCGGCGCGGCAGGCGGCTTCCGCCGCGGGCGCGTTCATCTCCTTGAGCTTGACCGGCGGCACCTTCGCCGTGCCGTCGTTGGTGGCGGCGAGCCGGTCGCAAAGCGCGCCCGGATCGGGGTCGAGACCGAGGGGCCGAGCTCGGGCCTCCGCAGGAGCGAGGGCGCTTGCGAGGAGGCCGGCGATGAGGGTGATCGGGAGAAGGGGCTGTGTCATAGTCTGAGCGTCACAAAAACATCATGGAATGTAAACAGAAATGTCACGCGACCCTCGCTCTGGCGCTGGGCTCGGCCGCGTGGCAGACTCGTGGGCGATGCGCTGTCCTCCCGCACCTGCCCCCCAGGCCCTCCGGAGCTCCGCCGCCGAAGGCGCGCCGGGCAGCGGGGAACTCTTTGCGTCGGCGGCCGCGCCGGATCTGCCGCCGCTCGCGCCCGAGCAGGCGCGCGCCTGGGAGGCGGTGGCCGCGCGGCTGGCCGGGCAAGGTGTGGATCTCTCCGCCGGCACCGCGGCGGAGCGCCCGGAAGGCGGGCGCGACGCGGAGGTGATGGCGATCACCGGCAAAGCAGGGTCTGGCAAGACGGTGCTCCTCGCCGGCCTGGCCGCCGCGCTCGCCCGCGCGGGCCTCGCCCCCGTGACGCCCGACTGGGAGAGCCGGCGCTACCGCAAGCGTCGCTCCTGTGCGATCCTCGCCCCCACGAATAAGGCCGCCTCGGTGCTCCGCGCCAAGGGCGTGCTCGCCACCACGCTCCACCGCATCCTCTACACCCCGGTCTACGACCCCGAATTCGAGAAGGTGGCCGAGTGGCTGGAGGACGCGGCGAAGGCCCGGCCCGAGACCGACATCCTGGGCTCGGACGCGCTCGACAAAGCCCGCGCCGCCTTCTCCGAGCATGGGAGCGTGCCGGGCGCGCTCGCGGCCGCCGGGCTCCGGGGCTCGGATTTCATCACCGGCTGGACCCGGCGCCAGGACCCTCTCGACATCGCGCTGGTCGACGAGGCCTCGATGCTGGAGGCGCGCCAACTCGAGGACCTGAAGGCGCTCTTCTCGCTCATCGTGCTGTTCGGCGACCCGGCGCAGCTCCCGCCCATCCAGGCCAAGGGCGGGCTGGTCTTCGAGAGCTTGCCGGCGCCCGCGGTGATGCGGCTCGAGCGGGTGCACCGCCAGGCCGAGGACAGCCCGATCCTCGATCTCGCCCATCGGCTGGGGGCGCCCGACCTCACCTTCGAGGCCTTCGAGCGCGCGGTGGAGCGGGTGGCGGGCGAGGACGACCGTGTGGCCGTCGCCGAGCGCGCGAATGCCGATCTCATGCGCGAGAGCCCGGTGCTGGTCTGGCGCAACAAGACGCGCATAAGGCTGATCGGCGCGTTCCGCCAGGCCCATGGCTGCCCGGAGGAGGCGCTGCTGCCCGGCGAGCCGCTGATTTGCGATGGGTTGGAGCTGCCGCTCAAACAGCGCAAGCGCCGGGTGGAGCTCGAGAGCCGCGGGCTCATCAAGGGCGCCCAGGCCCGGTATCTGGGCCCGGGGTCGAAGCCCGGCTTTGCCCGCGTCGATGTGGCGGGCACCGAGGAGGGAGGGATCTCGGTCGCGGCCATCATCCAGATCGAGCAGCCGGACACGCCCGAGCCGCGGCTTCTTTCCGCCGCGCGGATGGGAGCGGTCTTCGTCCACGGCGCGGCCTGCACGATCCACAAGGCGCAGGGCAGCCAGTGGCCCGTCGTGCAGGTCTTCGCCCCCGATCTCTTTGCCGCGGCGCGCTCGGGCCAGGTGGAGGCGGGCGCGCCCCTCTGGACGCGCCTTGCCTATGTGGCCGCCACCCGGGCGGAGACCCGGCTCCTCTGGGTCACGCGCTACCGGATTTCGCGCCCGGCCGAGCCCCTCTCCGCCGCCTGAGGGGCTGGATTCCATGGTGGCGAAGGGCTAGGCCCTCGGCGAGTCCACTGGGGGGAGCCGATGACCACCGAGATCCGCAGCTTTGCCGAGATCGCGCCCCGCTACCGCGCGATGCTCTGCGATCTCTGGGGCTGCTACCACAACGGGCTGACGCCCTATGCGGAGGCGGTGGCCGCGCTCCGCGCCTACCGCGCCGCGGGAGGGATCGTGCTTCTCCTCACCAACGCGCCGCGGCCGGTGGAGGGCGTGCGCCGGTTCCTCGCGGGCATCGGCGCGCCGGAGGACACGCATGACGGGGTGCTGTCTTCGGGCGAGGTCTGCGCCCGGGCGATCCGCGCGGGGCGCCACGGTCGGCGCCTTCTCTATCTCGGGCCGGACCGGGACACCGGGATGCTCGAGGCGAGCGAGGCGGAGGCGGTGGATGTCGGCCGGGCGGAGGCGATCCTCTGCACCGGCCTCCGCGACGACCGGACGGAGACGCCCGAGACCTACGCGGAGGAGATGGCGGACTGGCGGGCGCGCGGCCTCCCCATGCTCTGCGCGAACCCGGACATCGTCGTGGATCGCGGCGAGGAGCGGCTCTACTGCGCGGGGGCGCTGGCTCAGGCCTATGCGGAGATCGGCGGCGAGGTGGCCTATTTCGGCAAGCCGCACGCGCCGGTCTATGCGGCCGCGCTCGAGGCCCTTGCCGAGATCGCCGGGGAGCCCCTCGCGCCCGAGGAGGTGGTCGGGGTGGGCGACGGCATCCTCACCGACGTCGCGGGGGCCGCGGAGGCGGGCATGGCCACGGTGTTCGTGACCGGCGGGATCGCGGCGCCGGAGCTCGGCCCCGACCCGCTCTCCCCGGACCCCGAGCGCCTCGCGGCCTTTCTCTCCGCCCAGGGCCAGACGCCCACCCACTGGGTGAGTCGCCTTCGCTGACAGCCATCCCGTGGCGCCATAGCAACGATCCGAATTGCGGGGGGCCTTGGGCGAAACGAAGTTGCGCAACCTTCTTGCCATTTCGGCAGTGCAGCGATACAACGGACGCGCAATCTGAGGAGGGCGGCGATGCTCGACACCATCCAGCGCGGGACCATTCCCATCGAGGATCTGGAGATCGGGATGACCCGGTCGGTCACCAAGACGATCACGGATCGCGACATCGAGCTGTTTGCGGAGGTGTCGGACGACCGGAACCCCGTGCATCTCTGCGACGACTACGCGGCCGACACCATCTTCCATGGCCGGATCGCGCATGGGATGCTGACTGCGGCGCTCTTCTCCGCCGTCATCGGAGAGCAGCTTCCGGGGCACGGCACGATCTATCTCGAGCAGTCGCTCCGCTTCGTCCGGCCCGTGCGGCCCGGCGACAGCGTGACCGCCACCGTCACGGTGACCGGCATCGACCTCCGCCACCGGCGCGCCACGCTTGATTGCCGCGCCACCGTGCGCGACAAGACGGTGCTCCAGGGATCGGCCCTGGTGCTCGCCCCGTCGCGGGCGGCCCACTGAGACGAGGCCAGGCGCGGGCGCCCCGGCCGTGGCCGAGAGGGCGGGATGCAGGTCATCCGCGGCTGGCAGGGGATCGGTGAAGGGGCCCGGGGCGCGAGCGCGACCCTCGGCAACTTCGATGGCGTGCATCGTGGGCACCAGGCGCTGATCGCCGAGGCCCGCGCCGCGCGGCCGGCGGCGCCCACCGCGCTCGTCACCTTCGAGCCCCACCCTCGGCGGCATTTCCAGCCTGCGGCGCCGCCCTTCCGCCTCACCGCGCCCGCGGAGCGGCGACGGGTGCTGGCGGCCCTCGGGATCGACCTCCTCGTGGAGCTTCCATTCGACGCCGATCTCGCGGCGATGGAGCCGGAGACCTTCGCCGCCGAGGTTCTGGGCGCCGGGCTCGGCCTCTCCCATCTCGTCGTGGGCGCGGATTTCCGCTTCGGCCGGGCGCGTCGGGGCGACGCCGCGCTCCTCGCGCGGTTGGGGCCGGAGGCGGGATACGCCGTTCGTATCGAGCCCATGCGCGGCGGGCCCGGCGGCGCCTACTCCTCCACCGCCATCCGCAAGGCGCTGACCGAGGGGCGCGTGGCGGACGCCGCCGCCGCGCTCGGGCGCTGGCCCACGGTCGCCGGCGCGGTGGAACGGGGCGACCAGCGCGGCCGTGATCTCGGCTATCCCACGGCCAATCTCGCCTTCGGCGACCAGCTGGTGCCGCGCTACGGCGTCTATGCGGCTCGGGTGCGGGTGCATGAGGGCCCCCAGGCCGGCGCTTACGACGCAGTGGCGAGCATCGGCGAGCGGCCGACCTTCGGGGTCAATGCGCCCAATTTCGAGGTCCATCTCTTCGACTTTCGGGGCGACCTCTACGGCGCCGAGATCTCGGTGGCCCTCGTGGCCTTTCTCAGGGGGGAGGAGCGGTTCGCCAGCGTTGAGGCCCTCATCGCCCAGATGGACCGGGACAGCGCCGAGGCGCGCGCACGCCTCGCGGCCGTGCCCGCCCCTTGGGCCGACGAACGGAGCGACGCCCCATGACCCATGTCCGCGTGCTGGCCTTCAACATCTTCTTCTATGTCTACACTTTCGTGGTGGCGGTCACGCTCTACGCGCTGGCCAAGCTCTCCACCCGGGCGGCGATGCAGCGGGTGATCCGCGCCTGGGGCCGCGGCACCTTGGGGGCGCTCCGGCTCATCCTCGGCAGCCGCATCGAGGTGCGCGGGCTCGCGCGCCTGCCGCCAGATGGCCCGCGCCTTGTGGTCTCCAAGCACCAGTCCGAGCTCGACATCGTGGTGATCGCGAGCCTCTTCCCGGACGCCTCGGCGGTGGCGATGGCGGAGCTTCGGCGCTACCCGTTCTTCGGGCCCATTCTCGAGAAGCTCGGCGTGGTGCTGGTGGCGGTGGAGGCCGGACCCCAGGGCCGGACCCAGCAGGTGATCGAGGGCGCGCGCCGGGTGATCGGCGAAGGACGGGCGATGTACATCTTTCCGGAGGGCGAGCTCATGGCCCTCGGCGCGCGGGAGCGCTACCGGAAGGGGGCCGCGCATATCTACACCGCGCTCGACGTGCCAGCCGTGCCCGTGGCCGCGTCTCTCGGCGTCGTCTGGCCCCAGCGGCGCTGGACGAAGCGCGTGGGCCGGGTGGGCGCCATCGAGTTTCTGGAGCCGATCCCGCCGGGCCTGGCGTTCGACGCCTTCCTGGCCGAGGCGGAACGGCGAATCGAGACGGGGACCATGGCGCTGATCCGCGAGCACGCGACCCCGGAGGAGCTCGCCGCGGCGGAGAGCCGGCACGCCCGCGGCGTCAACAACAAGGACGAGGTGGTGCCGTCCGCGCTCAGCTCCTGAGGCGATCCAGGGAGGCGGCCCATCTGCACGATCTGCGGAGATCTCGACGGTTGCGCCGACGCCGCGCGCGAGCCCGTGGAGGTGGAGGGCCCCCTCACCGGGGGCGTCCTCGGCGGCGGGTGTTGGGGGACGGGGCCCTCGGGCGACATCGTGCTCACCGGGAGCCTGGCGGGCGCCGGCATCCGGGTGGAGCATTTCGGCATCTCCCGCGAGCCCGTGGTGCGGGACTTTCCCATCGAGGAGATCTTTCGCGACGCCTTCGACCAGTGGTCCGCCGCGTCGAACATCCAGTTCGTGCAGGTGCCGGATCCGGGCACGCCCTGGCGGAGCCCGGCGGTGGACACCGCGTCGACCACGCCGATGTCTTGGCGCTCGGCTTCGGCCGCCAACCGCCGGGCGGCGAGATCATCATGGACAGCGACAACCCTTGGTGGGAGGACCGGTTCAACAAGGCGCTCCGCGAGCCGAGCCTCGGCCTCGAGACCGACACCACCACCGTGCTGCACGAGATCGGCCCCGACACGGGCAACTGGCCGACGCGGCACGCGGACGACATCGGCGGCGCGCGCCGGCTCTCCGGCGTGCAGGACTTTGCCCCGGTGACCCTCGCGCTCGACGCCAGGAGGCCGGACATCGACGTCCTCTACACGGCCGAGGCGCTCACGGTCGCCGGGCATGACGGCGCCAACCGGATCTCGGGCGGGTCGGGCGACGCGACGCTCACGGGCGGCGGCGCGGACGACACCGCGGTGATGGCCGGCGCCTATGCGGCGGACCGTATCGTGTTTGGCGCCGAGATCGCCGTGGCCGAGGGCGGGGCGACGGACCGCCTGACGGGCGTCGAGCGCATCCGGTTCGACGACGGGCTCCTCGCTCTCGATCTGCCGGGCTCCGAGCTCGGCTTCGTCCTCCGGCTCTAAGCTTCGGCTCTCGGTCGCGAGGCGGATGCGGGCGCCCTCTTCTGGCAGGAGGCGCGGCTCTCCGGGCAGAGCCGAGAGGTGTCCCGCGCCTTCGCCGAGGCGCCGGAGGTCGAGGCCCGCTTCGGCGCGGAGGGCGCAGATCTCGTCGCCGCGCTCGACGCCACTGGGCTCGGCCGTGCGCCCGACGCGGCCGGGGCGGCCCGTTGGCGCGCGCGCCTCGCGGCCGGGGCGGAGCGGAGCGCGGTGGTCCTCGCCTTTTCCGAGAGCCCGGGAAACGTCCCCGCCACGGCGCCCACCCTGTCGGCGTGGGTGTTCTTCGGCGACACGCTCCTCGAGGGGCCGCCGCTCGCCCCCTGCGGTGGATGACGTGTGCGGCAAGATCTCATGCCCTGAGAGTGGCTTATCCGAAAATCGTGTGGTAAGCTCTCGAAGCGGTGGAGCGTGGGAGACAACTGGGGCGTGTGCCAAGTTCCCCCGACGCGCCGCCACGAGGCGGGGAGCCGGCGGGGAGGAGATCGCCCATGTGTTTGACTTGCGGTTGCCACAAGCATGCCGGGCCGCGCGACGTCGACCTGGTGGGCTCGGCCATTGCGGCCGGGTTCGGGGTGGAGGACGCGGTGCCACGCAGCTTCCTGCCCGAGCCGGTCTCGACGACGATCTTCACGCCCTACACGCGGCCCGCGGATTTCTCCGGGATCCTCGTCCGGCTGCCACCGGGCGGCTTCGGGGACCGGCCGCTCGATCCGCCCGATCCCGAGCCTCCGGTGGGCAAGTGGGGGCCCGAGGCGCCGGGCACCCCCGGCGGCACGGTGACCTGGGCCTTCACCGGCGGCGGCCTCGATCTGGACTTCGGCGGCCTGCCCGGGGTGAGCGTCGCGCCGGAGGAGGCCTACGACTTCGACCTCGAGGCGATCGCCGACAACGTCTTTGCCCAATGGTCTGCGGTGGCGGACATCGAGTTTGTGCAGATCCAGGACGACAACGCGCCGATCGGCTCGCCGGACGCGCTTGCGGACATCCGCATCTCCCACGGCGACGGGCTCTCGGTGGGGATCCTTGGGCGCGCCTTCTTCCCGCAGGTGGGCGAGATCTTCATGGAGGAGAACCTCGAAGGGATCGAGGAGTTCTACGAGGCCGAGACGACCGAAGAGCTCTACACCGCGGTCCTGTTGCACGAGATCGGCCACGCCATCGGCCTCATCCATTCGGAGGTGTTCACCGCCGTCATGGCGCCCGGGAACTTCCTGACGCCCACCAGTCTCCAGCCGGACGACATCAACCGGATTCAGGTCGTCTATGGCGAGCAGGACGACGTGATCGACATCCCGCCGCTTCCGGGCGAGGATCCAGGTCGCTCGACCCCTGAGTTCGAGGCCCAGCCCGTGGCCTTCGAGGGCAACGCGCTCGCCAA
Source organism: uncultured Limibaculum sp. (assembly GCA_964467005.1). GTDB lineage: Bacteria > Pseudomonadota > Alphaproteobacteria > Rhodobacterales > Rhodobacteraceae > Thermohalobaculum. The sequence goes on from CAYXPI010000113.1 coordinate 8,206, forward strand.
CGCCTTCGCGGCGGACAACGGCGACGACACGCTGATGGGCATGGACGGGGCGGACACGCTCGACGGCGGCGCGGGGAACGACCGGCTGGAGGGTGGCCGCGGCACGGATGTGCTGATCGGCGGGGTCGGTCTCGACACGGCGGTGTTCGCGGGCGCCTACGCGCCGGCCCGGATCTCCGAGACCGACACGGGGCTTCTCGTGCGCGGCATCGACAGCCGCGTCAACACCGTGAACGGCGACATCGAGCGGCTCGAATTCGCCAACGGCACGATGGCCTACGACATCCCGGGCTCCGAGCTCGGCGTGGTCACCCGGCTCTACATGTCGGCCCTCGACCGCGAGCCCGATGCGGGCGTGCTTTTCTGGCAGGAGGCGCTCTTCGACGGCATGACCTGGATCGAGCTCGCAGAGGCCTTCGTGGAAAGCCCGGAGTTTGCCGAGCTCTACGACGCGCCGGACGCCGAGGGCTTCATCGACGCGCTCTACTGGAACGTGTTCGACCGCGCGCCGGACCAAGAGGGCTACGATTTCTGGCTGACCGCGTTCCAGGACGGAACCTCGCGGGCGGAAATGCTCGTCCATTTCTCCGAGAGCGACGAGAACGTGGCGCAGACGGCCGATCTCCTGTCGGGGGGCCTCTTCTTCGAAGGGGCGGTCGCCTAAGCCCCATTGCGCCGGACTTGGCGCGCTCACACGTGTGAGGGGAAAACGCCCGGCCTGCGGCGCCGGGCCCCTCAGCTTGCGAGGAGGCGCAGATGGCCTGGAGTGTGTCGATCCGGACCGGAAAATTCGCAGAGGGCGGCGCTGGCGCCACCGTCGGCGTGAGCACCGGCGATCCCATTGCGAATTACGGTTATGACGGCGGGCCCTTCGACGACTGGCTGCTCGGCAGCCGCTTCAACGACGACATCAGCGGCCGCGGCGGCGACGACACCATCGAAGGCTTCGGCGGCGACGACACCCTGGCCGGCAATGACGGGCGCGACTGGGTGTATGGCGACGACGGCTGGGACACCGTGACCGGCGGCGACGGGCGCGATTTTCTCGATGGCGGCCGGGGCGACGACGTGATCGGCGGCGGGCAGGGCACCGACACGCTCTACGGGTACACGGGCAACGACCTGTTGGGCGGAGACGGCAACGCCGATTTCCTCTATGGCGAGAGCGGGCGCGACACGCTCGTGGGCGGCAACGGCGACGACAGCCTCTATGGCGGGCCGGGCGACGACACGATCGACGGCGGCAACAACATCGACACGGCCTTCTACGACGTGCGCTTCGAGACCGTGGAGGTGCGCCGCATCGGGCCCGACAGCATCACCATCGAGCTCGGCGACGGCAGCCGCGACCGGCTCGACTTCGTGGAGTTTGCCGAGTTCTCAGACGGGGTGCTGGAAATCGGGACGGTGACCGACGACGAGGCCTTCGTCTTCCGCATGTACGACGCCGCCTATGGCCGCCGGCCGGACGATGGGCTCGACTGGTGGGTGGCGCAGATGGAGGGGGGCATGTCGGAGGAGGCGGTGGCCGAGGCCTTCCTCGCCAGCCCCGAATACGAAGAGATCTACGGCGAGAACCCGTCGGACGCGGAGCTGATCGACGCGCTTTACGAGAACGTGCTGGACCGGGAGGCGGACGCGGCCGGCCGCGAGTTCTGGCTCGACCAGCTGGCGGGCGGGCTCGAGCAGGACGACATGCTTCTCATCTTCACCGAGAGCCCGGAAAACATCGCCGCCCATGCCGACGAGATGGATGTGGGGATGTTCTACCTTGCCTGAGCGCGCGCTTCAGAGCCGGATGTCGAACTCCGCCGCCCAGTCGCCGTTGCCGACCCGCGCGAGGCGCAGGCTGGCTGCGGCCTGGGCGCGCCGCCCGAGGCGGCGGAACAGAATGTCCCGCGCGTTGAGCGGCTCGCCCGCGACATAGATCTGCGTGGTGAGCCAGCTCCCGTCCGGCCGGCCGATCCGGGCATGGATGTGGGGCGTGCGCCCAGGATAGGGCACCGGGCGCAGGGTGCGAAAGCGGTAGCGGCCGCGGGCGTCGGTCACGGCACGGCCGAAGCCCTGAAAGCCTCGATCTCGCCCGGCCGGGTCCCGATCCCGGGGGTGGTGGTAGCGTCCGGTCACGTCGCATTGCCAGATCTCGACGGGCGCGCCCGCCACCGGGGCCTCCTGGCGGTCGAGCACCCGGCCCGTGAGGTGGAGCACCGCGCCCCCGGCCTCGCGCACCGCGCCCTCCAGTCGGACGAGATCCCAATCCGTGTCCGCCGGCCGGTCCTCGGCCGCCGGGTAGAAGGGCCCGGCCGCCTGGGGCGGGGTGCGCGCGGCCTGCGTCGCACTTCGGGCCGCGGGCGCGAGGGCCCCCGAGCCGAGGAGGCCGAGAAGAGCCCGCCGTCCGATCCTGCCGTCTCTCACCGCCATGCCGCGCCCTCCGTGCCCATGACGGTGAGGTATCCGCCCGCGGCCTCCGGGCAAGCCCTCTCCCCGCCGATCGGGCGCCCGCCGCCCCGGAATGTCGCTTCCGCCGGTGCGGGGGTCGCCTTTCTCCGCCACGCCCCGCGCGGCCGGGCGCACTCTCCCGCAGATGTCGCCCCAAACACCGGGAGAGCGCCCAATGAAGACCCATGCCCGTGCCGTCGTCGTCGGGGGCGGCGCCGTCGGCTGTTCCATCGCCTATCATCTGGCCAAGGCCGGCTGGACCGACACCGTGCTGCTCGAGCGCGACGAGCTCACGGCCGGCTCCACCTGGCACGCGGCGGGGCTCTTGCCGCTCTTCAACATGTCCTACGCGGTCTCCCACATCCACGACCACTCGGTGAAGCTCTACAAGGCGCTGGAGGCCGAGACCGGGCTCAATGCGGGCTTCTCCGTCGTCGGCAATCTGCGCATGGCGCAGAGCCGGGAGCGGCTGGACGAGTACATGCTCTACGCCTCCACCGCCGAGACCGTGGGCATCCCCTTCGAGTGGCTCTCGCCGGCTGAGATCAAGGAGCGCTATCCGCTCGTGCGCACCGAGGATCTCGTGGGCGCGATCTACCACCCGACGGACGGCTACATAAACCCCGCCGACGTTTCCCAGGCGATGGCCAAGGGCGCGCGGATGCGGGGCGTGGAGATCCATCGCAAGCGCCAGGTCGACAGCTACGCGCGCGAAAACGGCGAGTGGGTGGTCCGGGGCCACGAGCTCACGGAAAAGGGCGGCAATCTCGTGCCCGGCGGGCCCTTCGAGATCCGCTGTGAGGTCGTCGTCTCCGCCACGGGCAACCACGCCCAGCGCACGGCGGCGATGCTCGGCACCTACATCCCGGCGATCCCGGTCGAGCATCAGTACATCGTGACCGAGCCGGACCCGGCCCTCGTGGAATGGCGGAAATCCAACCCCGAGCACCCGGTGCTCCGCGATGCGGATGCCAAGTGGTATGTGCGCGAGGAGCGGGGCGGCTGGATCCTCGGCCCCTACGAGCTCAACGCCCCCGCCTGGGGCGTGCACGGGGTGCCGGAGGGCTTCCGCGCCGATCTCCTGCCTCTCGATCTTGAGCGGATCGAGGAGGAGTACGCCTCCATGATCCACCGCATCCCCTCCTCCGAGCGGTGCGGGCTGAAGGACGACTACAACGGCCCCATCTGCTACACGCCGGACGGGAACCCCCTGGTCGGCCCCGCGCCGGGCGTCCCGAACTTCTACTTCGCGGAAGGGTTCTCCTTCGGCATCACGGCGGCCGGCGGCACCGGGCACTACCTCGCGCAGCTGATCACCGAGGGCGAGGCC
>CAYXPI010000114.1:0-11825 GCA_964467005.1 uncultured Limibaculum sp.
GATCTGCCGGCTCTCGCGGCGATAGATGTTGCGCCAGGGGCGGATGTGGTTGATCGCCATGCGAGGCCCTCCCGAATTGCGCCGGTCGAAACTTAAGAGCCCGCCGGGCGCGAGTCGAGAGGGCGCGGCGGTCAACCCTCCGGCGGGGTGATGATGAAATCGTCCTGCGTGCGCCCCACAACCGGGTAGTTGAGCTGGTCGGGGTCGACCGCCAAGGTGCTCGGCGGCATCGCCAGGACCGGCACGGCCACATCCGCGCCGTGCAGCGCCCGATCGATCAGCACATAGAGCACGAGGACGGCGCCGAAGCATCCGAGGGCCAGCCACCAGGGCAGCACTTTCCGTCCGAGAAGGGGCTCTTTCGTCTCAGTCATGGCATCCTCCGCCTTCGCCTCCGCCACAAATAGCCGCACGCCCGGCCAGGGCCACCGGGACCGAGCGATTTTCTCACGTGGGCTCCCAGGGAAGGGGCAGCGTGTCGAGCACCGCCGCGAGGGCCGCCCGTTCTCCCGGCGCCCGCACGACGAGCCCACGGGCCTTGTCCTCGACCACGTCGATCTCGGACGAAAGCCCCGCCTCCGCCAGCGCCCCGCCATACACTCGGGCGATGGCGCGCTTGCGCAACGCGGGTTTGAACACCTTGCCGACCGCGGTCTTCGGCAGCTCGTCGACGATCTCGAGATGCTTCGGCACCGCCGCCCGCTCGGGGATGTGATCGCGCGCGTACTCCATGAGCTCGGCCTCCGTCACCGTGGCATCGGCGCGGAGCTCGACATAGACACAGGGCAGCTCGCCCGCCACCGCGTCCGGCTGCCCGATCGCGCCCACAAAGGCCACCTGTTTGTGGCCCATCAGCGCCTCCTCGATGAGCTTGGGGTCGATGTTGTGCCCGCCGCGGATGATGAGGTCCTTCAAGCGCCCGGTGATCCAGAGATAGCCGTCCGCGTCCAGCCGGCCGAGATCGCCGGTGCGCAGATAGCCCTCGCCCTTGGTGAAGACGCCGAAATTGCGCGGCGCCTCGCGATAGCCCGGGAAAACGGCCGGTGAGCGGAGACAGATCTCCCCGGTCTCGCCCATCGGCACTTCGCGGAGGACGTCGCCGTCGATGTCGCAGTCGAGAATCTTTACCTCGGTGTAGGGGATCGGCAGGCCGACGGAGCCGATCTTGCGCTCTCCCTCCGGCGGATTGATGGCGACGAGGCAGGTGGCCTCCGTCATGCCATACCCCTCGAGGATCTTCACGCCGCACGCCTCCTCGAAGCGCTTGAAGAGCTCCACCGGCAAGGGTGCGGACCCGCAGAGGGCGTATTTGAGCGTGGAGACATCCGCGTTCACCGGGCGCTGGAGAAGCGCGGAGGCCGCCGTCGGCACCATGACCATGAAGGTCACGCCCCAGCGCTCCACGAGCTTCCAGAAATTGTCCATCACCCCGTCGCCCCGATAGCCTGCGGGCGTGGGCAGCACGAGATGCGCGCCGGCCGCGATGCACGACATGAGAACGGGATAGGCGCCGAGGACATGGAACATCGGCAGGGGGCAGATCAGCACGTCGTCCGGCTCGATCACGTCGAGCGCCGCGATCTTGCCGTTGTAGACCATGCCGCCCTGGCGGTGCTGGGCGATCTTCGGCAGGCCGGTGGTGCCGCCCGTGTGGAAATTGGCGGCGATGCGCGCACCGTGCCCCTCCTCGGCGAAGGTCAGCGCGCCGGAGGGCTGAGCCCGCAGCGCCACCGCGAAGTCGGCCACGCGCTTGTCCTCCGCGCGCGCCAACCGGGGGCGCAGGAACGGCACGGCCCAAGAGAGGGGCGGCGCGAGGTAGCGCTTGAGATCCACCTCAAGGATCGTCTCCAAGTCCGGGCAGAGCGCCGCCGCGGCGTGCGCCTTCTGCGCGACGTCCGTTTTCGGGAAGGGCGCGAGCGTGACGAGAACCTTGGCCTTCGTCTCGCGGAGGATCGAGGCGATGTGCTCCACCTCGAGAAGCGGATTGATCGGGCAGGCCACGCCCGCCGTGAGGGCGCCGAGGAGGGCGATCACCGTTTCGTTGCAGTTGGGCAGAAGATACGCGACGCCGTCCTCGGGCCCGACCCCCAGCGCATGGAAGAGATTGGCCGCCTGCGTCGCGCGCGCGCCCACCTCCTGCCAGGTCAGCGTCTCTGCGCGGTCCTTGGGCCCCGACCGGATCTGGAAGCTGAGCGCCTTGGCGTCGCCCCGCTCGGCCATCGTCTCCTGCAGCATCTCATAGACCGTCTCGGTCTGCCAGCGCTCCGAGATCGGCACCGCCTCGATGGCCCTCTTGTCCGCCTCGGTCGCCATCGTGACCCGCTGGATGTTCATGGCGATCCTCCCTCCGCCCGGCCGTGTGTTCTGAGCAAGATAGGGCGCGTCCGCTTCGGCCGCGAGCCCTTTGCGCACGGGCGGCCCGCGGCGGCCGACGCCCCCGAATGGCCGGAGATCTCACCCGGCCCTCATGCGCCGAGGGCGCGGGATCACGGGGCGTTCCCAGGCCCGATGCGAAGACTTGAGGCGCGACAGCCCGGTCGCGCAGCATTGGAGCAAGCGACGACCACGATCACCGGCTATCACGCCCTCACCGACGGGTCGATCTCGCTCACCCCAAGCGAAAGGCGCAACGCCCGCGATTTCAACCCCGCCCACGACATCAAACAGGGCGGCCTCGACAACGCCATCCTCTGCTTCGGCGTCATCGGCGACCACGCGAAGAACCTCCTCTTCAAGCTGGAGATCAACGGCACGCAGGTCATCGCTCGAAAGTTGAACGGGAGCGACGAGCGCACCTCTATGGAGACCATGCAGCAGACCCTCTCGAAGGGCGACAACACCGTGCAGGACGAGCTCGACAACCGGGGCTCGGGCCGCGTCACCGTCTCGGATCTCATCATCTTCTTCAAGCGCGACACCTGATGCCGCCCCGGGGCAGGCGGTCGCCCGCCTGTCCCGCCTCGCGCCTCACTCGGCCGCGAGCCCCTCGGTGAACTGGAGGCGGGCGAGCCGTGCATAGAGCCCGCCCTCGGCCACCAGATTCTCGTGCGTGCCGGTGGCCACCACCCGGCCACCTTCCAGCACCACGATCTTGTCGGCCCGTTTCACCGTGGCGAGGCGGTGGGCGATCACGAGCGTCGTCCGCCCCTCCGAGAGCCGCTCGACCGCCGCCTGCACCGCCCGCTCGCTCTCGGCGTCGAGGGCCGAGGTCGCCTCGTCGAGAAGCAGCACCGGCGCATCGCGGAGGATGGCCCGCGCGATCGCGATCCGCTGCTTCTGCCCACCGGAGAGGAGGACACCGCGCTCGCCCAGCCAACTGTCATAGCCGTCGGGCAAGGCCCGGACAAACTCGTGCGCCGCGGCGGCCTCGGCGGCGGCGATCACCTCGGCGTCGGTCGCCTCCGGCCGGCCGAACCGGATGTTGGCCGCCACGCTGTCGGCGAAGATCGCGGGCTCCTGCGGCACGAGGGCGAGCCGCGAGCGGAGGTCACGGGTGCGCATCGCCTTGATCGAAACGCCGTCGAGCAGGATCCGCCCGGCATCGGGATCGTAGAAGCGCAGGAGAAGCTGGAGCACCGTCGTCTTGCCCGCGCCCGAGGGCCCGACGAGCGCCACCGTCTCGCCGGCGCCGAGTTCGAAACTCACATCGTGGAGCGCGGGCGTGTCGCGCCGGGTCTCGTAGGCGAACGACACGTTCTCGAACACGATCTCGCCCCGGGGCGGCACCGGCGGCGCGATGGGGCGGATGGGCTCACGGATCGGGTTCTCCATCGCGAGAAGCTCCACGAGCCGCTCGGTCGCCCCCGCCGCGCGCTGGAGCTCGCCCCACACCTCCGAGAGCGCGCCGACGGCCCCCGCGGTGAACACCGCATAGAGCACGAACTGCGCCATCTCGCCTTCGCTCATCTCGCCGGCCAGCACGTCGCGCGCGCCGATCCAGACCACGCTCACCACCATCGAGAAGGCAAGGAAGATCACGATGGCCGTGAGGAACGAGCGCGCGATGATCCGCCCCCGATGCGCGCCGTAGGCCGCCTCCACCCGGTCGCGAAACTGGGCCTGGGCCGTGCCCTCATAGGTCATCGCCTGCACCGTGGACGCGGCCTGCAGGAGCTCGCCCGCAAGCGACGCCGAGTCCGCCACGAGATCTTGCGCCTTGCGCGAGAGGCGGCGCACCCGGCGGCCAAGGAAGAGGATGGGAAAGACCACCGCCGGCACGATGAGGAGCGTCATCGCCGTCAGCTTGGGCGAGGTGACCAAGAGCATCACGATCCCGCCGACGAGGATGAGGATGTTGCGGAGCGCGATCGACGCCGTGGAGCCCACGACGCCTTGGATCACCGTCGTGTCCGAGGTGAGGCGGGTCAGCACCTCCGCCGTCATCAGCTTCTCGTAGAAGGCCGGCGACATGCGGCTGACATGGTCGAACACCCCCTCTCGGAGGTCGGCGATCACCCGTTCGCCGAGGAGCGTGACGAGGTAGAACCGGAGCGCGGTGGTGATCGCGAGCGCCAGCGCCACGCCGATGAGGGCCAGAAAGTACTGGTCGATCAGCACCGCATTCTCGGCGGTAAAGCCGTCGATCACCCGCCGGAAGGCGATGGGCAGGATGAGCGTGAACCCCGCCGCGAGGAGGAGCGCGATCGCCACCCCCAGGATCAACCCGCGATAGGGCGCGAGAAAGGGCGCAAGCCCCCGGAGCGCGGCCACCCGCTTCGATTTCGCCCGCTTCTCGGGGGCTTCGGTCTCGATGTCCGCCACGCCGCTCCCTCCGGTGTCAATCCCGCGGTTAGCAAGGCGCCGGTCGGGTGACAAGACGGCGCCCGCGCGCAGGGGGCCCGCGCGAGCCGCCGCACGGACGCGACACCGCCTGTCGGCTCCGTGGCGGACGCTGCGCGACCACAGGCGCACACTGCGCCCCATCATGGCCACCGCCGTCTCTTTCGCCGCGCTCTTCCTCTCGATCTTTCTCGTGCAGCTCGGCTCGGGCTCGCTCGGCCCCCTCGATGCACTCGCCGGTGCGGCCCGTGGCTTCTCGACCGAGGAGATCGGTCTCCTCGGCTCGGCGCACTTCCTCGGCTTTCTCGCGGGCTGCTGGGCCACCCCGCGGCTCATCGGCCGGGTCGGCCACAGCCGGTGCTTCGCCGCAGCGGCGGCCATCGGCGCCACCGGCGCCCTTCTCCATCCGGTGCTGGAGGGCCCGGCGCTCTGGGCCGCGCTGAGGATGCTGACGGGCGTCGCCGTCGCCGCCGCTTACACCGTGGTCGAGAGCTGGATGCAAGCCAAGGTGCACAACGTGGAGCGGGGCCGTGTCTTCGGCGCCTACCGGGTGGTCGAGCTCCTCGGCCAGGTGGCGGCGCAGGGCCTCATCGCCGTCCTCGACCCCACAACCTACGTCGCTTACAACATCGTCGCGATCTTCTGCTGCCTTTGCCTCCTGCCGCTCGCGCTCTCCCGCGCGGTCCCGCCGGTCACACCCACGGCGCCGCGCCTCCGGCCGCTCGCCACCGCCCGCCTCGCCCCTTCCTCCTGCGCCGCGATCGTGGTGGCCGGCATGACCTCCTCGGCCTTCCGGATGGTGGGCCCGGTCTATGGCGTGGAGATCGGGCTGGCCCAGGGCGAGATCGCGCTGTTCCTCACCGCGGCGGTCTTGGGCGCGGCGGCCGCCCAGTACCCGGTGGGCTGGCTCGCCGACAAGTTCGACCGCCGGGTGGTCCTCGCCGCCCTGTCGCTCGCCACCCTCCTCGCGACCCTCTGGCTTGCGCTCTCCGCCGTGGCCGGGGGGGTCACCGTCGTCCTCCTCGGCGCGCTCTTCTTCGGCGCCACCTCTTGGCCGGTCTACTCGGTGGCGAGCGCCTACGCGAACGACTTCGCGCCAAAGGACTTCGTGGTGGAGCTCAACGCCGGGCTCATCTTCTTCTTTTCCCTCGGCGCCATCGCGAGCCCCGCCGTCTCCGCGGCGCTCATCGCCGCCTTCGGCCCGGACGCGCTCTTCCTTTTCCTCGGCGCGGCGCATCTGGCGCTGGCGCTCTTCACCTTTTATAGGATGACGCGTCGTCCGGCGGCGCGGAAACGCGCCCCCTATCTCTACATGCCGCGCACCTCCCTCGTCCTCGGTCGGCTCATCAAGGGGTCTCGACCGGCGAACGGGGACACGGCGCGCAGCGAGGAACCCGAGAGGCCCCGATGAAGCTCTATCACTCGTCCACCTCGCCCTATGTGCGTAAGGTCATGGTCGTCCTCGAGCTCGCGGGGGCCGACGGCGTGGAGCTCGTGCCGGGCTCCGGCTCGCCGGTCGAGCCCAACGCCGCGACCGCCGAGGCCAACCCCCTCGGCAAGGTGCCCTGCCTCCTCACCGAAGAGGGCCTCGCCCTTTTCGACAGCCGGGTGATCACCCGCTATCTCGACGCGCGCTTCGGCACCGGCCTCTACCCGGAGGGCGAGGGGCTCTGGCCCGTCCTTGCCCGCGAGGCGCTGGCCGACGGGATGCTCGACGCCGCGCTCCTCGTGGTCTACGAGAGCCGCCTGCGGCCGCCGGAGCTCCGCTTCACGCCCTGGGTCCAGGGGCAGATGGCGAAGATCGCGGCCGGGCTCGCCGCGCTCGAGGCCGACGCCGATGCCCTTGGGCCCGCGCCCGATGCCGGCGGCATCGCCGTGGGCTGCACCCTCGGCTATCTCGATCTGCGTTTCGCGGATTCAGGCTGGCGCGGCCACGCCCCTCGCCTCGCCGCCTGGTTCGAAGGCTTCGCCGCTCATCCCGCCATGCGCGCGACCGAGCCGGCCTGAGCGCCTCCGTGATTCCCTGGGCGGAGATCGCCACCGCCCTCGCGGTCTTCGCCGCCAACATCCTGAGCCCCGGCCCGAACGTCTTCAACACCATCGCCATCGCCGTGGGGGCCGGGCGGGGCGTCGCCCTCGCCGTCGTGCCGGCGATCGCGCTCGGAGTGCTGGGATGGGCACTGGCCGCGCTTCTCGGCGCGGCCCTCCTCGTCCGCCAGGTGCCGGGCATCGAAACCATCCTCGGCGGGGTTGGCGGCGCGCTCCTCCTTTGGTTCGCCTACCGCTATGCGCGGAGGGCCCTCGCCTGGCGAGCGCATCCGACCCGTGCCCTCGCCATCGGCCCGCGCGAGGCGTTCGTTACCACCCTTGCCGTGCTGGCGACCAACCCGAAGGCTCTCACCACCTGGCTCGTCCTCATCTCGATCTTCCCTGCGGGCGCGGCCTCGCCGGAGGCGATCGGCGTCATGGTCCTCGGCGCCGTGGCCGTGGCCAGCGCGGGCCACCTCGCCTATGCGCTCCTCTTCTCCACCCGCGCCGCGGCCCGGATCTACGCCCGCGCCGGCGCCTTGCTCCTCGGCGGCGTCGCGATCTTCTTCGCGACGCTCGGGGCCAGCCTCCTCTGGCAGGCGCTCCGCCTCGTCGCATCCGGCTGAACCGCGTGCACCTCGTCCCGGCCGCCGCACTCCCTATCTCTCGGTGGGACACCCCCACCGGGAGCTTTGCCATGCCGCGCGCCGCCCTCATCCTCCTCGCCCTCGTCGTCGCGTGCGGCGGGCGCCCCGAGGCTGTTCCGACCGAGACCGACCTCACCGACGGGGGCGCCGGCTGGGTGGGCTTCGCCACGACGACGCCCTACGACTTCCCGGACATGGTGGCGGGCACCGCCGAGCCCGCCGAGATCCTGGGTGAGCTCCGCCTCCCCGCGGGCCGGGTGCGCGGCGCCGCCATTCTCAGCCACGGCTCGGGCGGGGTCGGCAGCCGTCAGGAGCGCATGGCCGACGCGCTGGTCGAGGCCGGCATCGCCACCTTCATGCTCGACCATTTCGGGCCGCGGGACATCGGCTCCACGGTGCGCGACCAGCTCCGGCTCACGGCCCAGGGCATGCTGGCGGATGTGATGGCCGCCCGCGCGCTCCTCGCGAGCCACCCACGCATCCCGGCGGACAAAATCGGCGTCATCGGCTGGTCGAAGGGCGCGATCACCGCCACCTTGGGCGCGGTCGACCGGCTGGCGGGCTACGCCGCCGGCGGGCCCGAGCGGCTCGCCTTCTCCATCGCCTTCTACCCGTTCTGCGGCTTCGATCTCGACGGCGAAGGGCTCGCCACGCCCATTCTCATGCTCCTCGGCGGCGCGGACGATTGGACGCCCGCGGCCCCCTGCCGCCGCCTCGCCGAAGCCTGGGCGGGCCGAGGCCAACCCGCCGAGGCCGTGGCCTTCGAAGGCGCGCCCCACGGCTTCGACAGCCGACTGCCCGGCAGCTTCCGGGTCGAGCGGGCCATCACCGTGCGCGACGGCTCGCCCCGCTGCCTCCTGTCCCTCGACGCGGACGGCCGGACGGTGACGGTCGACGGTGGGCACCGGCTCGACAGCCTGGAGGCGCGCGAAGCCTATCTGGCCGATTGCGGGGTGCGCGGGGTCACCTTCGGCGGCGACGGCACGGCGCGGCGCGCGGCCTATGCGGCGGTCTTTGACTTCCTCGACCGGACGGTGCCTTAGCCCGCCCAGGCGCGGCGCAGGCCGTTGAGCGACAGACGCTTGCGCCAAGGCCTCGTCGGCGGGCGGGCCAGCCGCGCCGTGTTTTCCCGAAGCGCGAGGCGATGCAGGCTCGCATCCGCCGCGAAGGCCTCGAGGATGCGCGCGCGCGCCGCCGCGTCGACGAAGCTATCCGGGTGGAGCGCGGCGGCGTCGCCCAGTTCCTTGGGCCAGAGATCCGCGGCCCCCGCCAGCCGGCGCGTCGGCGCTATCCGCTTGCGGTTGAGCGCCCCGATCCGCACCGGCCGTCCGAGATGCCGCGCGAGGTCCTCGGCCAAGAGGTCCAGCCGCTCGATGGCATAGATCTCCGTGAGGTCGATGGCGCGAAAGCTCAGGCTCTGCGGGCACCAATGGGGATCGAGCGCGGCCTCGGGCTCCGAGAGCACGAACTCCAGAAACTCTCGGAAGCGCACGCCGCGGGCGAGATGTGCCTCCGTGACGGCGTCGGGGCCGGACAGACCCCGGAGTGCGGCGACGACGGGCGCCGTCGTGATGCCCTTGCGCTCCCGGCGGATCACGAACTTCTCGACATAGGCACTGACCAATCGATCGATTGGGTCGCGCACCACCGCAAAGCGCATCCATCCCGGCGCCGACAGGTAGGTCCGGGCCGTCGCCGCGTCATGATCCTTGAGCTGGAGCCCGGTGCGGCGGCCATCTGTCTGCCCGTGCACTTCGGCGAGGATCCTCGCTTTCTCAGCCTCGGGCAGGTCCGAGAGCTCCACGCAGAGGCTCTTGAGCGTGGTGCACGCGCATTTGGCGATCGGCAGATAGAGAAGCTTGGCGCTGTCGACCACGAAGATCTGCATCGCCGGCCACCGGGCGTTGAAGGCGGGCGGAGACTCGAGAGCGTTGCGGAGCGCCCGGGCCTCGCCATGCCCCGGATCGGCCGCCAGCGCCGCTTCCACCGCGGCACGCGCTGCCGACCCACGCCCCTCGGCCGCGGCCAGCCGCGCCTCCGCCATCGCGCGCCCCGCGCGGAGTTCGAGCTCCCGCGCCTGGCCCTTGCCCCAGAGCCCGGCCGTCACCTCCACCGCCTCGTCGAAGGAAAAGCGCCGGGGATCCGGCGCCTCGGGATAGGCAGAGAAGTCGGCGCTGAAAAGCCGGGCACGCTCCGGGAACCAGTCGCGGCGCACCGCGTCGTTGCCCGCCTCGAAGCGCGCGGCGAACGCCTCGGCCCGCCCGCGCGCGGGCTTCACGCCGGGGCCGGGGAAGAGATCCGCCATCCGCTGGCCGAGCTCGCCCCGCATGCGGTTGGGCACATCGCCGTGATAGCCGGGATAGAGCGTGTTGAGCCGGCGGAGCACCTCCTGGGCCGGGGCGCGGATGCTTTCGTTGGCGTTGGGCACGGGCGCGAGCCCCTCCCCGAGGCCCCAGCTCGCGGCGAAGTCCGAGACGACCGAGCCGCCCACGAGGTCGGCCGCGGAGAAGATCCGCGGCACCACCGTGTCCCGCCCGAACGCCTCCGACCACCGCGCGAGGAGGCCCTGATAATCCCAGTAATGCGGCCGGTCCTCCGGGTCTGGCAAGATCTCCCACCAGTCGATCCCGAATTTGAGAAGGGTGGAGTAGAGGCTCACGGCCACCTCGTCCTGCCGCCGAAGATAGACGGCGATCTCCACCCGATCGAACAGCGACGCCAGAAGATCCCGCAGCCGCCCGAGCTCCGCCGCGGTGGTGAGCCGGCTCGACAGGTGCTCGTTCGAGAGGATGACGCGGGCGGCACCCGAGGCTGCGAGCTCTCGGCTGAGCGCGTCTGTCAGACCTGCGCGAAAGCGTGCGAGATCCGCCGGGTCGTCCACCCCGAGGTCGATCCGCAGCTCGTCCCGGGTGGCGTCGTCCTGGGCGAAGGCCGTCAGCGCCTTGTGGTTGGTCTCTCCCGGGCTCCGCGGATACAAGATCCCCCGCGCAGCCAACTGCGCACGATTGCGCGCGAGGAAGCGCTGGAGCGTCTGGGTTCCGGTCTTTTCCGTGCCGATATGGAGGAGGGCCGTGCGCATGGGCTCCCTCTCGCGCCGGCTCGGGCGCCTGTCAACGGCCGGGAGAGAGGTGGCGGCCCAGGGCGTCGAAGGCCGCGATGATCCGCTGATCGGTCGCGTCGTCCAAGGGGCGCGCCTGGGCCGAGAGCTTGGCGATCACGAGCTCCGCCTCCGGGTCGATCCAAAGCCACTGGCCGTGAATTCCGATGGCCGTGATGGCGCCGGAAGCGAGCCCCGTGCGATACCACTGCGCGCGGTAGCCGCCCTTCGGAAAGAGGTCGACGAGATCCCCCGCCGCCCAGGCGCCCGGGTCGCCCCCCGCCCAGAGATCGTCGATCCACACGCCGGGAAGCACGTGTTGCCCACCGACCACGCCGCGCCGCCGAACCGCCTCGCCAAGCCGGGCGAGATCCCGCGGCCGGCAGGACATGCCGCCCCCGGTGCGGGGCGCGCCCAGGCGATCGACCGTGATCGAGGCCGGCGCCTCGGCCCCGAGCGGCCGCCAGATGAGCTCCGATAGAAGATCCGGCACGCGGCGGCGCGCGGCCCGCTCCAGCACCCAGCCGAGGAGATCGGAATTGGGCGAGACATAGGCCACCGCGGCGCCGTGGGGCCGGTCCGAGGGTTCAAGGCCCGTAAGAAAGCGTCGCAAATCCTCGGGCGGCTGCCCGGGCTCCGGCGGGTTCCAGCCGGTCGCACGGCGGTAGCGGCCATACGCGCCGGCCATGTCGAGATAGCTCTCGTCGAACCCGGTCGCGACCGTCATGTCGAGGAGATGGCGCACCCGCGCCTCGGCATAGGCCCCCGTCGCCACCTCGGGCACATAGGCGCGGACCGGGGCGTCCGGGTCGAGCCACCCGCGCTCCGCGAGGCATCCGGCGAGGAGCCCGGTCACGGATTTCGTCACCGAGAACAGGAGATGCGGCAGCGCCCCGTTCCCGCCCGGCGCGTACCACTCCCAAGCCAGCCGCCCACGGTGGAGCATGACGCAGGCCGTCGTCTCCGTCCGCGCGAGGAAGGCGGCAAGCCCCTCCGCGCCTCCCGTTCCGTCGGGCACCGGAGAGCGCGAAAGATCGATCCACGCCTCGGGCAGCGGCGCGGGCGACCCCGCGGCGATCTCGGCCGTGGGCACAATCTCCCGAACATGGCAAAACGCCCATCGGCTCTGGGGCGCCTCGCGCCAATTGGCAAGGGTTGCAGGCGCGGCGTCGGGCGGAGGCGTCATGGCAGGCGGTCACGTCCCAGATCGAAAGACTGCCACACCATGGACGCGCACGGTCGGAACGGCAAGGCCGCCTGGGCACACACTCTGC
>CAYXPI010000115.1:0-11712 GCA_964467005.1 uncultured Limibaculum sp.
AGGCGCTCGTCTTCGAGCATCACCCGCTGGCCGAGGGCTGAGATCAGAGATCGAGGCCCGCGCGCGCGATGAGCTCCGGCCCATTCTCGCGCACCTTGCCCACCCGCGCGTCCACCTCCCAGAGCCGGACCCGCGCGTCCTCCGGCGGGCGCATGAGCTCGGGGCCCGCCGCGCCGGAGAGCCAGCCCTCCCAGTCCGCCTCGGCCAGGATCACCGGGCTCCGCGGGTGAAGATGCCGGGTGGCCTGCCCCGCCGCCGTGGTGAGGATGGTGAAGGAGGAGAGCGCCTCGCCCTCCACCCGCGCCTCGGCCCAGAGGCCGGCGAAGGCGATCCCCGGTGCGTTCCGCTCCAGCGTCACGAACCAGGCGCGCTTCGCCCCCGGCTTGCCGCTCCACTCGTAATAGCCCAGCGCCGGGACGAGGCAGCGCGCCCGCGCCCAGGCGTCGCGGAACATGGGCTTGGCGGACGCCTCCTCCGAGCGCGCGTTGAAAGTGGAGGCCTTGAGCTCCGCGAGCGGCTTCGACCACCAGCGCGGCACGAGGCCCCAGCGCGCGAGCCGCTGGACCCGCGGCGCGGCGGCGCCCGTCACGATCGCGGCGGTCTGGGTGGGGGCGAGGTTCCAGTTCGGCTCGGGCCACGGCCCGGGCGCGTCGGTGCCGAGCCACTCGGCCCAGAGCGCGTCGTCCGGGTCCCCCACCGCAAAACGTCCGCACATCGCCCGCCTCCCCGCGGCCACGCGTTCCAGTTGATCTCGGCTCGAAAGTGAGGCTCACTCGCCCCGATGTCGACCGCTCTCAAACCCGCGGCCCTCGCGCTGCTCGTCTGGCTCGGCGCCTGCACCGGCTCCGGCCACGGCTCCGACCGGGCCGTATGCGCGGCCCTCGGCCTTTGCACGCCGGAAGCCACGACCGAGTTCGCCCGCTGGGACGCCGATCTCCGCGCCGCCGGCAAGCTGCGGGCCGACCGCGCGCCCATCGACGCACCCTTCACCAAGGCCGACCTCGCCGCCAATTTCGCCAAGATCGGCTTCGGCTCGGAGTTCGAGATTGTCGACGGCGCCTACGCCGCGGTCGAGGCCACATCCGATGCGCCGCTCACCCGATGGGGCGGACCGATCCGCTACGCCCTCTTCGGCGCCCACAGCGCGGAGGACCGGGCCCTGCTCGCCGCCTTCGCCTCCCGCCTCACAGGCGCCACCGGGCTGGAGATCCGGCCGGCGGCGCTCGAGCCCAATCTCCTGGTCTTCTTCCTCGACGGGCCTGGGCGGCGCCAGGTGGGCCGGCTCTTCGCGCGGGAGCCCGATTACCGCCCGCTCACCGATCTCTTCGAGGCCTGGGCGGCGGACCCCAAATGGCCCTGCGCGGCCGAGTTCTACTACCACGCGCCGAGCGCGCCCGACGCCTACGAGATCTACTTCGCCGTGGTCTATATTCGGGCCGAGGTGTCCGGCATCTCCCGGCGCTCCTGCATCGAGGAGGAGATCGCCCAAACCCTCGGCCTCGCGCGGGACGATCCGAGCCTCCGGCCGTCCATCTTCAACGACGACGAGGAGTTCGCGCTCATGACCGACCACGACGCGGCCCTTCTGTCGCTTCTCTACGACCGGCGTCTCCGCCCGGGCATGACCGCCAACGAAGCGATGCCGATCGTTCGCCGGATCCTCGGGGAGAACTGACCCCGGCGCGGCGGAGGCCGATGGGGGGCCGAGGCTCCCGGGCGGCTCCCGGCGCGCGCCGGGGTGGGCGGGGGTGGGCGGGGTCTCCGCCGCGCCGGGGCGGGCCGCTCAGATCTCCACGCTCTCCATCACCCCGGGCGCCAGCACCGGCACAGGCGCCACCTTCTCGGCAAACGCCTCCGCGGAGGGGGCCAACAGGGGGAAGGTGGCGTAATGGCAGGGGATCACGCCTTCGAGCGCGAAGAACTTCTTCGCCGCGAAGGCCGCGCGCTCGGCATCCATCGTGAAATGCCCCCCGATGGGCAGGATCGCGTGGCTCGGCGCGTGCAGCTCCTGCACCAGCGCCATCTCCATGCTCACATCCGTGTCGCCAGCCACATAGAGCACCCGGCGACCGTCCGCGATCACATAGCCCGCCTCGGCGCCGGCATAGATCGGCTGCCCCCCGGGCCCCGAGGCGGAGGAGGAGTGGACCGCGCTCACCATCGTCACAGCCACGGGGCCGAGACGCACCGTGCCGCCCTTGTTCATCCCCACGCCCTCGAACCCGTGCTGCGAGCTCGCCCAGCTCACCCAGTCGTAGATGCCCACCACCTGGGCGCCCGTCGCCTTGGCGATCTCGGGCACGGTGGCGGCGTGGTCGTCATGTCCGTGGGTGACGAGGATGTGCGTCGCCCCCGCCACCGCCTCGTCGAAGCGGGCCTCGTCGAAGGCCGGGTTGCCCCGCAGCCAGGGGTCGATGAGGAGCACCTGCCCCTGCGTTTCGATGCGAAAGCCGGCATGGCCGAGCCAGGTGATCTTCATCGTGCCCTCCTCACTGCGAATCGCGGCGAGTGTAGCGATCGGCCGGGCCGGCGTCCCCTTGCCGCGGGGCGCGCGCCTCGCTACACCGCCGCCAACGGCGCGCGACGACCCCGGGGGCCCCGCATGAGCATCGACGACGAGACCGCACGGCGCATCGCCCGCCTCGCTCGCATCCGCGTGGAGCCCGAGGCGCTGCCGGCTCTGGCCGAGGAGCTCTCGTCGATCCTCGGCTGGGTCGAGCAGCTCCAGCAGGTGGATGTGGCCGGGGTGGAACCCATGACCTCCGTCACGCCCATGGCGCTCCCCCTTCGGCCGGACGAGGTCTCCGAGCCCGACCGTCGCGATCCGATCCTCGCCCAGGCACCCGACACGCGCGAGGGCTTTTTCGTCGTGCCGAAGGTGGTGGAATGACCGCACTCAACGCGCTCACCCTGGCCGAAGCGCGCGACCGGCTCCGCACCGGCGAGGTGACGGCCCGTGCGCTCACCGAGGCCTGCCTCGCGGCCATCGCGGAGGCCGGGGCGCTCAACGCCTTCGTCCGGGTGGACGCCGACCGGGCCCTCGCCGAGGCCGACGTCGCCGATGCCCGCCGCGCCGCGGGGGAGGACACGGCCGTCCTCGGCTTGCCGCTCGGCATCAAGGACGTCTTCTGCACCGAGGGGCTCGGCTCCCAAGCCGCCTCGCGCATCCTCGAGGGCTTCGTCCCGCCCTATGAGAGCACCGTGACCGCGAAGCTGAAGGCCGCCGGCGCGGTCTGCCTCGGCAAGTGCAACATGGACGAGTTCGCCATGGGCTCCTCCACCGAGCATTCGGTCTACGGGGCCACCCTCTCCCCCTGGCGTCGGGCCGGCGAAACCACGGCCATCTCGGCGGGCGGCTCCTCGGGCGGATCGGCCGCAGCCGTGGCGGCGGATCTTTGCCTGGCCGCCCTCGGCACCGACACCGGCGGCTCCATCCGCCAGCCCGCGGCCTTCACCGGCACCGTCGGGATCAAGCCCACCTATGGCCGCTGCTCGCGCTGGGGGATCGTGGCCTACGCCTCCTCCCTCGACCAGGCGGGGCCGATGACCAAGACGGTGCGCGACGCCGCCATCCTCCTCGGCGCGATGGCTGGCCACGACCCGAAGGACTCGACCTCCGCGCCCCGCGAGGTGCCGGATTTCGAGGCGGCTCTGGGCCCCGGCGTGGCGGGCCGGCGCATCGGCCTGCCCGTGGAGTACCGCGAGGATCTGCCGGCAGAGACCGCAGCGATCTGGGACGAGGGCGCCCGTATGCTCCGCGATGCGGGCGCCGAGGTCGTGGAGATCCGCCTGCCCAACACGCGCCACGCGCTGCCCGCCTATTACATCATCGCGCCGGCGGAGGCGTCCTCGAACCTCGCGCGGTACGATGGCGTGCGCTACGGACGCCGCGCTGAGATCGGGCCGGGCGAGGGGATCGTGGATCTCTACGAGCGCTCGCGGGCCGAGGGGTTCGGTCGGGAGGTCCAGCGCCGGGTGATGATCGGCACCTATGTGCTCTCGGCCGGGTACTACGACGCCTACTACCTCCGCGCGCAGAAGATCCGGACGCTGGTCAAACGGGATTTCGAGGCCGCGCTGGGCGAGGTCGACGCGATCCTGGCCCCCGTCACGCCGGGTACGGCCTTTCCCTTGGGCGCGCTCGAGGGCGACCCGGTGGCGATGTATCTGCAGGACATCTTTTCGGTGACCCTCAATCTTGCGGGACTGCCGGGCGTGGCGGTGCCGATCGGGTTGGCGGCGGACGGATTGCCGCTCGGCCTTCAGGTGATCGGCCGGCCCTGGGGGGAGGGGGAGATCCTCGGCGTCGCGTCGGCGCTCGAGGCTCGAGCGGGGTTTGCGCACAAGCCCGCGCCCTGGTGGAGGGACGCCGGCTGACCCGGCGCCCCTCGCTCGATCGGTCTCGCGGCGGTCAGGATCCGGCGACCAGCACCGCGATCACGCCGGCAAATGCGGCGAAGAGCGCCAACTCCCGTTCCAGGCCCACGATGAGCCCGATGAGGAGCGGCGTGAGCAGCGCCACCAGCATGAGCTCGGTGGTGCTGACATCCAACCCCTCGATAAAGCGCGGGGCGGCTTCAAACGTCATCGGGCACTCCTACTCCTTGGACTGCCCTCACTCCATACACCTGACATTAATCTACCACAGTTTGGCCGCAATGGGCAGCGTCGGATATCGCGCCGGGGCCCGGGATCTGTCAGGATCGGTCGCGAGAGACGCCGCCGCGCGCGCCTGCGGCGCGAAAAAGGGGAGAGCCGCCATGGCCTTAGAGACCACGCCCATCTGCGAGTTCGGCCGCCCAGCGCCGGACTTCACATTGCCGGCAACCGATGGCGCGACCTACGCTCTCGCCGATCTCCGTGGTCCCAAGGGGACGCTTATCATGTTTATCTGCAACCATTGCCCCTATGTGAAGGCGGTGGCCGACCGAATCGCCCGCGACGGCCGGGATCTCGCCGCCCTCGGGATCGGCGTGGCGGCCATCTGCTCGAACGACGCGACCACGCACCCGGAGGACAGCTTCGAGAACATGGGACGGTTCGCGGAAGCCCACGGCTTCACCTTCCCCTATCTGCATGACGCGAGCCAGGCGGTTGCCCGCGCCTACGGGGCCGTCTGCACGCCGGACTTCTTCGGCTACGATGCGGGTCTCGGGCTCCAGTATCGCGGCCGGCTCGACGCCTCGGGCCCCCGCTCTGGCGACCCGGCGCTGCCGCGCGAGCTCTACCACGCGATGGCCGGCGTGGCGGAGACCGGCAAGGGGCCGGCGGAACAGACCCCCTCCATGGGTTGCTCCATCAAGTGGAAGGCGTGAGGCGGATCAGCCGTCCGAGCGCCCAGATGCCGAGCGCTGGGCCGAGGGCGAGGGCCGCGAGCGCCGCGGGCCAGCCGCCGGCCTCGGCCGCCCAGGGCAGCGCCTCCACCGTGAGCGCGGTGAGCAGGAACCCGAGTGCCGTTTGCAGCGTGAGGAGGGAGCCCGCGCGCTCGGCCGGCGCCGCGTCCGCCACCAGCGCGGAGTAGAGGGCGGAGTCGGGGATCACCGCGATGCCCCAGACGACCAGCGCGAGTGCCATGGCCCAGGGCGTGGCCCCGAAAAGAAGGGCGCTCGCCAGCCCCGCAGCGCCCGAGAGAAGAAGGCAGGCACGGGCGACCTCGGCCCGCCCCGCCCGGTCCGCCAGCCACCCCGCGGGCACGCAGGCTAGGCCGCCGAGCGCGATGGCCGCGAATGCCGTGAGCCCGCCGGCCCAGGGCGTCTCCAGCCCGGCCTCGGCGAAGGAGGCCGCGGCCACCACCCCCACCCAGGCCCAAATGGCGTAGAGCTCCCACATATGCCCGAGATAGCCGAGGATGGCGTAGCGGATCGCGGGCACCCGCCAGGCGAGGGCGATCGCGCCGGGGTCGAAGGCCGGGGCCCGGGCGTGGTGCGGCCCGAGCCCGGTGGCGAGCGCGGCCAGCCCTCCGACGACCGCGAGCGCGGAGGCGGCCGCGACCGTCCCTCGCCAGTCGCCCGTCTCGCCGAGTGCGAGGAGATGGGGCGCGGCCGAGCCAAGGGTGAGCGCGCCGACGAGAAGGCCAACCAGGAGGCCACGGTCCGCCGTCCCCCAGCCGACCGCGATCTTCATGCCCACCGGGTAGACGCCGGCGAGCGCCGCCCCCGTGAGCGCGCGGAGGGTGTGCGCCGCCGTGCCCCCCACCTCGACTGCCAGGAGCGCGAGATTGGCCGCCGCGGCCACGAGAGCGGAGGCGCAGAAGACGGCGCGCGGGTCCAGCCGGTCCGCCACGCCCAACACCGCGAAGAGCAGCGCGCCCCCAGCGAATCCGAGCTGCACCGCGGTCGCGAGGCCCGCCAGAGCCGCCTCCGGCCGCCCGGCCTCCGCCGCCATCTCCGAGATCACGGCCGAGGAGGTGAACCAGAGCGCCATCGCCGCGATCTCGGCGAGAACGAGGAGGGCGATCGCCCGGCGCTTCGTCATGGGCCTCTCACGATTGACCGGGCGCGGCGGTCGGGCTTAAGTCGGCCCATGCTGCACGAGGAGAGACGGGAATGACAGACGCGCATCGCTCGGTCGTGCGTCGGAGCACGGCTGCCCCAAGCGCGACCACGCCCCTCGGCACGCCGATTTGGCCCGCGGTCGCCTATGAGGCGGCGGATGCCGACCAGCTCGACGCGATCTACGAGGGCGGGGCCGCGGGCTTCACCTATGCGCGCGAGGGGCACCCCAATTGGCGCGTTCTGGCGGACAAGCTCGACTGGATGGAGGGCGCGGCGGCCGGCGTGCTCACGGGCTCCGGCATGGCGGCGGTGGGGGCGGTGCTCCTCGGAACGCTCCAGGCCGGCGACCATGTGGTGGCGGGCGACCAGCTCTATGGCCGCTCGCTCCGGCTCCTGCGCGAGGAGTTGCCGCGGATGGGCGTGGACGTGACGATGGTCGACCCGACGGACGGCGCGGCCTTTGCCGCCGCTCTCCGGCCCGAGACGCGGCTCGCGCTTGTCGAGGTGGTGGCCAACCCGACGCTCCGGGTGGCCGATATGGCGGCGATCGCGGAGGCCTGCCGCACCGCCGGCGTGGCGCTCGCGGTCGACAACACCTTCACCACGCCGAGCCTCTACCGGCCGCTCGATCACGGGGCGGACTACGTGATCCACTCCGTCACCAAGCTCTTGGCCGGCCATGCGGATGTCACCCTCGGCTATGTCGGCGCGCGCGACCCCGCCCGGCTCTCGCGGGTCTACGACGTGGTGGCGAGCTGGGGCATGACCCCCTCGCCGTTCGACTGCTGGCTGGCCGAACGGGGCCTCCACACCTTCGATCTCCGCCTGGCTCGGGCCGAGGCCACCGCCGCGCGCCTCGCCGATGCGTTGGCCGAGATGCCGGGGGTGGCGGATGTCCTCTACCCCATGCGGCCGGACCACCCGGACCACAACAAGGCCGCGAGCCTGCTCGACGGACGGGGGGGCTATATGGTCTCGTTCCGCCTCTGCGGCGGGCGGGCGGAAGCCAACCGCTTCCTGCGCGCCGCGAAGCACCTGCCCTTTGCGCCCACGCTCGGCGATGTGGCCACCACGCTCTCGCACCCCGCCTCCTCCTCCCACCGGGGGCTCACGGAAGATGGCCGCCGCGCGCTCGGCATCACCGAGGGGTTCATTCGCGTCTCCGTCGGCATCGAGGACCCCGAGCTCGTCCTTCGCGAGTTCGCCGAGGCCGTGGCCGCCGCCGAGACCTGCGCATGAGCGGCCCCGCCGCGCCCGACCTCCGCCCCGCGCGGCCCGACTACCCGGCGCTCGCCGACCGGATCCGCGCGCTCACCGAGAGCGAGCGCGACAAGGTGGCGCTGATGGCCACCATCGCCTGCGAGCTTTACCAGGCCGGCGACGGGTTCGACTGGGTGGGCTTCTACCGCGTGACCGAGCCCGAGCTCCTCAAGATCGGGCCCTATCAAGGCGGGCATGGGTGCCTTGTCATTCCCTTCTCCCGCGGGGTCTGCGGGGCCGCGGCACGGACCGGCGAGACGCAGATCGTGCCGGATGTCGACGCCTTTCCGGGGCACATCGCCTGCGCCTCCTCCACCCGCTCTGAGATCGTGCTTCCCGTCTGGGACGGTGCCGGCCGGCTGATTGCGGTGCTCGACATCGACAGCGACACCCCCGACCGCTTCGACGAGACGGACGCGCGCGCACTCGAGGCCATTTTGGCCGAGGCCTTCGAGCGACCGCCCAAGGGGACCGCCGCGCGTCGGCCCATCCGCGTGCGCATGGACGACGACGTCTTCTACGGCCCCGTGCTCCTCGGGCTCCACCTCGCCATCGCGCTCCTCTCCTGGCCGGTCGAGCTGCTCATCGCGGAGCCGGGCTCCACGCCCCTCGAGATCGCGGTCTGCGCCGTTCTGGCGGTGACGATGATGATCCCGGTCTTCCTCATCATCCGCGCCTATTTCGACGGCCGGGTGAGCCCTCTGCCCACAGTCCTGTTCATGCTCTGCCACGCCGGGCTCATGATCGTGGGGTATGCGGGCATTTACTCGATGCTCGACTACGGTCCGAGCGGGGGATTGCCGCCCGACGGGGCCGACAGGGTGACGACCTGCGTGCCAGGGGGGATGACGGACTTCTACTTCTCCGCCGTCACCTTCTCCACCGTGGGGTATGGAGATTGCGTCCCCTACGGCCCGGCGCGAGTGTTCGCCATGCTTCAGGGGCTGCTCAGCTACTTCTTCGTGGGCATCACCCTCGGCCTCATGACTTCCGTCGCGCCCACCCGGCGGCAGCCCTGAGCCCTCAGGAGACCGCCTCGTACTGCGCGATCCGCCGGGGATCGGCCAGCGCCTCTGCCCGCCACCGCACCACCGCGGGGTGGGCGAGAACCCGCTCGGTGTAGGGCGCGGTGCTCTCGGAGGCGAGGGCGTAGGAGACGAGCCGCGTGGCCACGGGCGCATAGAAGGCGTCCACCGCCGAGAAGGCCGGGCCTCCCAGCCAGGGCCCGCCCGTCTCCTCGCGCGCCCAAGTCCAGAGCCGGGCGAGCCGCGCGAGATCGGCGTCGAGGCCCTCTGGCCGCGCGCGGAGCGGACGCCCCGCGCGATGGAGGTTCATGGGCGCCGCGGCGCGGAGAACGGGGAAGCCCGCATGCATCTCCGCGGCCAAGGTGCGCGCCACCGCCCGCGGCCAGGGCTCGGCGGGCCAGAGCCCGGCCGCAGGATGCCGCTCGGCCAGGGTCTCGGCCATCGCCCAGGTGTCCCAGATCCGGCGGATGCCGCCGTCCTCGGACCAGGCGAGTTGCGGCACCTGCCGGGCCGGGGCGTGCGCGCATTGCATGGCCTCGAAGGACGGGTGGTAGAGGGGGACGACCTCCTCCTCGAACTTGATCCCGAAGCCAGCGAGCAGGAGCCAGCCCCGCATCGACCAGCTGGAATACGCTTTGTCGCCAAGCGTCAGTGTGTACATCCGGAAGCTCTCCCTTCGATTCCGGCTCGCAAAGGAAACTCGCGGCGGCCCGAGAAGTCCACCATCTTTCTGTCGAAGTGACGCACCTCAACCGATTTGGGAGGGCAGCCAGAGCACGATGCCGGGGAAGGCGATGAGGACCGCCACCGTGGCCGCGTCGGCCAGGAAGAAGGGGGAGGCGCCGCGGAACACGTCCTGCACCGAGATCCCGTAGCGCTCGCCCGCAACGCCGGCCACCACATAGCAGTTGAGCCCGATCGGCGGGGTGATGAGGCAGAGCTCCGCCATCTTCACCACGATGATGCCGAACCAGATCGCGCAGTTCTCGGCGGTCATCCCGAAGGCGCCGATCTCGCCCGTGCCCGGCTCCACCCCGTTGAGCGCGATCACGGCCGGGAAGGTGATCGGCAGCGTGAGGATGAGCATCCCGATCGCGTCCATGAACATGCCGAGGAGGACATAGGCCCCGAGGATCATGAGGAGCGTCAGCATCGGCGCCTGCTCGAGGCTCGAGATCCAGTCCGCAAACGCACCCGGCAGATCGGCAAAGCCGAGATAGCGCACATAGATGAGCACGCCCCAGATCATCGTGAAGATCATGGCCGTGAGCTTCGCGCTCTCGATGAGGGCCGAGCCCAGCTGCCGCGCGCGCATCCCCTTGCCGATGGCCATGCAGAGGACAACGAAGGCGCCGAGCGCGCCCGCCTCCGTGGGCGTGCCCCAACCGCCATAGATGCAGTAGATGATGATGAAGACGACGAAGAGGATGGGGAAGGCACCCGGCAAGCTCTCCACCCGCTCGCGCCAGGTGAAGCCCGAGACCGGGGGCCCGAGGCTCGGCCGCATGCGCGCAAGCCCCATCACCAGCCCGCCATAGATAAGCGCCGAGACCAGCCCCGGCAGGAAGCCTGCGAGAAGCAGCTGACCCACCGAACTCTCGGTGATGATGGCGTAGATCACGAGGATCGCCGAGGGCGGGATCAGCGAGGCCAGCGTGCCGCCCGCCGCGACCACGCCGGCGGCGAAGCGCTTGTCGTAGTCGAGCTTCAGCATCTCCGGGATGGCGATGCGGGCAAACACCGCCGAGGTCGCGACCGACGCGCCGGAGACCGCCGCGAACCCTGCGGTGGCAAACACCGTGGAGACGCCGAGGCCACCGGGGGCCCAGGCGATCCAGCGCTTGGCCGTCTCGAAAAGGGCGCGGGTGAGGCCCGCGTAATAGGCGAGATAACCGATCAGGATGAATGTCGGGATGAGGCCGAGCACATGGGTCGACATCTTGGAGTGGGGCACCTGGCCCGCGATCTTCACCGCCGTCTCGAACCCGCGGGCAATGCCCTGACGCTCGGCGAAGATCGCCACGAGGCCGACGAACCCGATGAGCGCCGTGGCGAAGGCCACCCGCATGCCGAGGACGACCAGGAGGACGAGAACGCCCGCGAGGATGATGGAGACCTCGATGGGGGTCATCGGGTGGTCTCCGGATCGAGCTCGGCGTCCGACACCGTCTCAGCCTCGGCCTGCGCCTGTTCCGACGCGCTCTCGATGAGCGGCACCGCCACCGGCCGCGCCTCGCCCGTCCGCAGCGCCCGGGCATAGCCCCAGATCTGGAGGGCCAGGCGGAGCGCCAGGAGCACGAGCATCACCGGCACGAGGAGCTTCACGGGCCAGGTGGGCAGGTTGATGTCGATGGTGGAGTCCCGCGACCAGAGCGGCGCGCTCCAGGCGAAGCTCCGCTCGAAATGGAGCCACGCCCCCCAGGCGAGGACAAGCGCGAGCCCGAACATGAGGAGGCAGGAGACCAGCTCGAACGCCCAAAGCGCGCGGCCCTTGAGCTGGCCCACCAGGATGTCCATCCGGATGTGCCCGCCCACCCTCTGGCAGCCGGCGAGGCCGAGAAACGCGATCACCGGGATTGCCTGCACCATCCAGTCGACAAATCCGGGGACCGGCGCGTTGAAGAGCTTCCGGCCGAGGATGTTGGCGACCGACAGAAGCATGACGCCGAGGATGAAGAGCCCGGCGGTGAGGGTGAGCGCCCGCTCGAGGCGCCAGACGAGACGGTCGGCGCGGCTCGCGGCGCTCGTGTCGGCGAGGACGGACTGTCCGGACATGTCGGGGCTCCCGCGGCGTGGGGGGGGGGGGGGGGCGCGCGCCCCGCCCCCCCCCCCCCGGCCCGCCCGCCGCCGCGGCAGACGCCGGCCTCCGGGGGCTCCGGACGGCACTCGGCGCGGCGATCGGCGAGGCCGATTGGGAGCGCGAGCTCCGCGAG
>CAYXPI010000116.1:0-11688 GCA_964467005.1 uncultured Limibaculum sp.
CGGCCGCCCGGTCGACGCCCTCGCCTTGGCCCGCCCGCAGGCGCCCGCGGGGCTCACCCCGTTCCCGGCCCCCGCTCCGGACACCGCCATCGTCGAGCGCGCGCCGGAGCGGCCGCGGACCGCGCCGCTGCCGGGAGCGCAGGTGGGCACGCAGGCGGCCGCGGAGGTCGAGCCCGCCGAGCCCGCCGAGCCCCAGGTGCGCACGAGCCCCCTCGCCGAGCTCCAACCCGGGCGCGGCGGGATCGACCGTGTCTCCCAACTCAGCCAACCGCGGGACAGCGCCCTCGCCGCCTCGCGCGCCCTCCCGAGCTTCGGCCTCGCGGAGATCGACCGGGATGTGAGCGCCTTCGACGGGCCGGACCTGCCGGGCGGCGGGCTCTCGGACCGGCGGGTGCCGCGGGTCGCGCTCCCGGCCATCGGCACGCAGGACCAGAGCCGCGTGGCCGTGGTGGCGCCGGACAGCGGGCTGGGCGACATCCGCAATCTGGGCGCCCAGCAAACCATCGTGCCGGTGGAGATCATCGTGCCGTCCGGGCTCGACGCGCCGCAGCAATCCGATTTCGGCGTGCGCCGCGCGGCCCCGGCCGTCACCTTCGACCCCGACGCCCCGGCCTTCGATCCCGACGCGCCCGCGGTCGACCCCGACGCGGTGGCGATCGACCCGGACGCGCCGGCCTTCGACCCCGACCAGGTGGCGATGGACCCCGAGGAGGCGGAGGAGCGCCTGGCCGCCCTCCCCTCGGCCACGCCGGCCTGCGTCACGCCCGCGAGCCTCAGCATCGCGCCGCAATCCGCCGCGGTCACGGAGGTGACCGTCACCGCCCCCTGCTTCCCTCGCCAGGTGATCACGCTCACCTATCACGGGATCGAGCTCGCCCTCCGCGCCGACGGGGACGGCCGCGCCGCCTTCAAGGTGCCGGGTTTCGAGCGGAGCGCGGAGGCCGTGATCCGCTACCCGGACGGTGCGAGCCAGCGCCACGAGATCACCTTCGAGGACACCGACCGGATCGTGCGCGTCGCCCTTGTCTGGGACTCGCCGGTGGAGCTCTACCTCCACGCCAAGCCCGCCGCCGAGCCCTACTTCTCGCCGGCTCATCTCACGCCGGAGAACCCGGGCAACCCGCGCCGCGCCCGGCGCCTGCGCTCGGGCTTTCTCATGGGCTATCCCCGCGTGGCCGGCCAGGGCATGGGCGTGCAGGTCTACACCCATTTCTTCCGCCGCTCGCCGCGCCCCCAGGTGATCGACCTTCTGGTCGACTTCGCCTCGCGGCGCGAGCGCGGCAATCTCGAGACCTGCGGCAACGGGCCCCACGCGGCCCCCCGCTACCGGGTCCTGCGCTCCGATTTCGGGGAGATGCAGCGCGAGCGCCGGGCCGTCCTCGGCGCCATCGGCTGCCAGGAAATCGAGCAGTTCGGCAACCGTCTGGACGACGACGCCGTGCGCGACATCGTTGTGAGCAACCGGTGACCGGGCCGCTCAGGCCCGCTCGCAGACTTGACCGGATGAGGGGAGTGACCATGCGGATCTTGCGGTTTGGGGTTGGGATCGGGATCGCCGCGGCCATCGCCGTCGGCGGCTTGGCCCAGGCTCAGGAGGGGGGCCGGACGGTCACCCTGAAATCGTTCGACGGCTTTACTCAGCTTCGGGGAGAGCTGATCGAGTTCGACGGCGAGCGCTACACCATCAGCACCCGGCTCGGCACGCTGGAGATCGACGGGTTCCAGGTCACCTGCGAAGGCGAGGCCTGCCCGGAGACCCTGATGTTCGGCGCCGAGTTCGGCATCTACGGGTCCAACACGATCGGCGCGGCGCTGATGCCCGCGCTCATCGAGGGCTACACCGACACGCTCGACGCCACGCTGGTGCGTGAGCCGGGCGACGAGGAAAACGAGACGCTCTTCCGCCTCGTGCACGAGAACGGCCAGGATCTCGCGACGATCGACCTGCGCGCCCACGGCTCCGGCACCTCCTTCCCGGGCCTCGCCCAGGGCCTCGCGGATATCGGCATGGCCTCCCGCCCCATTCAGGACGACGAGGTGACGCTCCTCACGGATGCCGGCGTGCCGGACCCGCGGAACTCCGAGCGGGAAAACGTGGTGGCGCTCGACGGGCTCATCATCATCACCCACCAGTCGAACCCGATCCGCTCGGTCTCGATGGCCGAGATCGCGCAGATCTTCTCCGGCCAGATCAGCAACTGGTCCGATCTCGGCGGGCGCGACGCGGAGATCAACGTCTACTCGCGCGACGCCAAGTCCGGCACCTTCGACACCTTCAAGTCGCTCGTCCTCTCGCCCAACGGCGTCAACCTCTCGGAGGACGCCTTCCTCTTCGAGGACTCGAACGCGCTCTCGGATTCGGTGGCGGGCGATCGCGACGGCATCGGCTTCGTCGGTTTCGCCTATGCGCGGGCCTCGCGGGTGCTGCCGGTGCGCCTCGAATGCGGGCTCCTCTCCTTCCCCACCACCTTCGCCATCAAGGCGGAGGAGTATCCGCTGGCCCGCCGGCTCTATCTCTACACCGGCGAGGAGCTGGGCTCGGTGCACTCCGAGAACCTCATGCGCTTCGCCCTGTCGGAGGAGGCGGCGCCCTTCGTCGAAGACGCGGGCTTCATCTCGCTCAACCCCGAAGGCCAGTCGCTGCGCGAGCAGGGCCTGCGCCTCACCTATGCGATGACCGAGGAGGAGGAGTTCTCCCTCGACCTCATGCGCACCATGCTGACCGAGTTCCGCGACGCCGAGCGGCTCTCCACCACCTTCCGCTTCACGCCGGGCTCCTCGCAGCTCACGGCGCAGAGCCAGAAGGACGCCGAGCAGTTCGCCCGCGACATCATCACGGGCAAGTACGACGGCAAGGAGATCATGCTGGTCGGCTTCACGGACTCGATCGGCCAGTTCGAGCTCAACCAGGCGCTGGCCACCCGCCGCGCCCAGGGCGTGCTCTTCACGATGAACGAGGCGGTGATCAACGAGGCGGGCTCGGCCAACTTCACCGGCGCCAACATCCAGGTGCAGGGCTATGGCGAGCTCACCCCAGTGGGCTGCAACACCACCTTCGCCGGCCGCGTGGCCAACCGCCGCGTGGAGGTGTGGGTCCGCTGACCCCGCCCGCAGGCTGAGACATCGAGGCCCCGCGGGCGCGTCTCCCGCGGGGCCTTTTTTTGTGCGCGCCGCTGGGCCACACTCGGCCAGCCCGGCCGAAGACCGGACCCCTGGGAGAGAAGGAGACCCCCCATGACCCGCGATGTCGTGATCCTCGACGGCGCCCGCACCGCCATCGGCACCTTCGGCGGCGCCCTCGCCGGCACGCCCCCCACCGAGACCGCGGCCCATGTGGCGCGCGAGGCGCTGGCCCGCGCCGGCGTCGAGGGGGCCCAGATCGGCCATGTGGTCTTCGGCCATGTGATCAACACCGAGCCGAAGGACATGTATCTCTCCCGCGTCGCCGCCATGGGCGCCGGGGTGCCGGACACGACGCCCGCGATGAATGTGAACCGCCTCTGCGGCTCCGGCGCGCAGGCGATCATCTCGGCGCTCCAGGCGGTCGCGATGGGCGACACGGACTACGCGATGGGCGGCGGCGCCGAGGCGATGTCGCGCAGCCCCCACGCCCTCCAGGCCGCGCGCTTCGGGCAAAAGATGGGCGACACCGCGGCGACGGATATGATGATCGGTGCCCTCTCCTGCCCCTTCGGCACCGGCCATATGGGCGTGACCGCCGAGAACGTGGCGGCCGAGCACCAGATCGCCCGCGAGGAGCAGGACGCCTTCGCCCTCGAGAGCCAGAAGCGCACCGGCGCCGCCCAGGCCGAGGGCCGCTTCGCCGCGCAGATCGCGCCCTTCACCATCAAGACCCGCAAGGGCGAGATCGTCTTCGACACCGACGAGCATCCGAAGCCCGACACCACGATGGAGGCGCTGGCCAAGCTCCGCCCCGCCTTCCGGAAGGACGGCACGGTGACCCCCGGCAACGCGTCCGGCATCAACGACGGCGCGGCCGCCGTGGTGCTCGCCGAGGCCGAGGCGGCCGAAAAGGCCGGGCACACGGCGCGGGCCCGGGTGCTCGGCTACGCCCATGCGGGGGTGCGCCCCGAGGTGATGGGCCTCGGCCCCATCCCGGCGGTCACGAAACTCCTCGAGCGGATCGGGCTCCAGGCCTCGGATTTCGACGTGATCGAGTCCAACGAGGCCTTCGCGGCCCAGGCCTGCGCGGTCAACAAGGGCCTCGGGCTCGACACGGCGAAGGTGAACCCCAATGGCGGGGCCATCGCCCTCGGCCACCCGATCGGGGCCACGGGCGCGGTGCTCGTGCTGAAGGCGCTCGCCGAGCTCGAGCGCACCGACACCAAGCGCGCGCTCGTCACCATGTGCATCGGCGGCGGCCAGGGGATCGCGCTGGCCCTCGAGCGCGCGTGAGCGGGCACGGCTACGAGGGGGGGCGGCTCGACCTCCCCTTCGTCGGCATCCCCACCTTCGCCAAGCGCCCCCTCGTGACGGATTGGGGGGCGATCCGGGCGGATGTGGCCGTCCTCGGCGCGCCCTTCGATGCGGGCACCCAGTGGCGCCCCGGCGCGCGCTGGGGCCCCCGGGCGGTGCGCGAGGCCTCCACCCTCTTCGCGTTCGGCCATGCGGGCGCCTACGACCATGAGGACGACCGCACCTATCTCGGCCCGGAGGTCGCGATCGTCGACATCGGCGACGCCGACATCGTGCACACCGCCACCGAGGCCTCGCACCGCAACATCCGCGCGGGCGTCGAGGCGATCCTGGCGGCCAGCGCGCTGCCCGTGGTGATCGGCGGAGACCACTCGGTCAACATCCCCTGCATCGAGGCCTATGAGGGCCGCGCGCCGTTCCACCTCCTCCAGATCGACGCGCATCTCGATTTCGTCGATACCCGCCACGGCGTGACCCGCGGCCATGGCAACCCGATGCGCCGCGCGGCGGAGAAGCCCTGGGTCACCGGCCTCACCCAGCTCGGCATTCGCAACGTCTCCTCGACCGCGCGCGAGGGCTATGCGGACGCCCGCGCCCGGGGCTCGGACATCCTCTCGGTCCGCCAGATGCGCGCCCTCGGCGCCGCCGCCACGGCCGCGCGGGTGCCGGAGGGGCGGGTCTACATCACCCTCGACATCGACGCCTTCTGCCCCTCGATCGCCCCCGGCACCGGCACGCCCTCCCATGGCGGGTTCCTCTATGACGAGGTGCTGGAGATCCTGGCCGCCGTCGCCCGACGCTCCGAGATCGTCGGGATCGACCTTGTCGAGGTCGCGCCGGATTACGACCCCACGGGCTCCACCCAGATTCTGGCGGCCCAGATCCTCCTCAACCTCCTCGGCCGGGTGTTCGACGCGCGAAACCGGCCCTAGACCCTGTATTCTGGGGCATGGGCGGAACGGACCGTCCGTGCCACGACACAGGAGGCGGCCATGGCCATCAGCGTCGGCCTTGCAATCGGCATCACCTCGCTCATCGTGGGCGTCACGAACGGGGTCCTCGGCGTCGTGGGGCGCAACGAGGCCCGCTCCGCCCGCGAAAGCTCCGGCCAGCAGCTCGACCGGATCGAGGCCGGCATCGCCGAGCTCACCGATTTCCGCGACCAGTTCGGGGAGCTCATCCTGCAAACCCAGCTCGTGCCGACCGACACGGCACTCGACCGGATCGATGCCTGGCGCCGGGCCGACACGGAGGCCGAGCGCAGCCTGATCGGCAACGAGATCGTCGAGAACGCCGTCGCGGGCCTCAACGGCGTGATCCGCCAGGCGCAGGAGCAGGTGGGAAGCGCCAACGCACCGGGCGCCCTCGGCCTCGCCGCCGCCCTCACTTACGCGACCAATGCCCGGCTCCTCGTGGCCTCGGTGGTGGAAGGCGGGGCGGTGGGGCAGGACAGCGTTCGCGACGATCTCACCGCGGCGGCCGACCTGCTCGGCCGGGTGAACGGGCGGGTGATCGACGTCCTCAACCAGTCCATGACGAGCTCCCGCGAGCAATGCTTCCTCTGCGCGGAGTTCGTGAACACCGTGCGAAGCGGCATCCGCGACCTTTCCCTCACGGGCACGACGCGGATCGACGGCTTTCTCACCGTCGCAACCCAATACGACATCGACCGCTCGGACGCACAGATCTCGGGCTTTCGCACCCAGATGTTCGCTTCGGACTACGCGTATCTCAACGCGATCCAGGTGGTGAACCTGGCGTCGAGCTTCCGAAGCACCGCGCGCGGGACGGAGTTCGCCGGCACCGCGGGCAACGACCTCTACGAGGACCGCGACGATGGGAGCCTCGGGATCGACGCGCTCTACGGCCGGGCGGGCGACGACACGCTGGTGGGCGGCGGCCAACCGGACGCGCTCTTCGGCGGGGAGGGCGACGACCAGCTCTTCGGCGGGTTCCGCGGCCGCGCGGGCACCGACGCAGATCCCAGCGACGACCGGCTCTTCGGCGAGGGCGGCAACGACCTCCTCGACGGGGAGGGCGGCAACGATCTTCTGACCGGCGGGCCGGGCGACGACCGGCTCCTCGGCGGCGGCGAGGTCGACCGCGCGGCCTATGCGGGCCCGCCCAGCGCCTACACCGTGGTGGGGGGCGTGCGGAGCGCCACGGTGACCGGGCCCGAGGGCACCGACACGCTGGAGGGCGTGGAGCAGCTCCTCTTCGACGATGTGGTGGTCGATCTCGTCAATCCCTCGCCCCGGGAGGGCAGCCCGGAGCTCATCGCCCTCACCTATGAGGCGGCCTTCGACCGGCAGGGCGAGATCGACATCCCCGGCCTCAATTACTGGATCGACGTCCTCGAGTCGGGCCGCGATATGGGCCGGATCGCGCTCGACTTCCTCACCGCGCCCGAATTTGCGGAGAGGTTCGGGCCCCATCAGGACAAGACGGATGAGGAGCTCGTGGAGCTCTTCTACCGCAACATCCTCGACCGCGACGGCGACGCCGACGGCATCGCGTTCTGGTCCGATCGGCTCGCGGACAACGCGCTGGACCGGCCGGGCCTTCTGGTGGTCTTCGCCGACAGCGCGGAGAACCGCGCGAACGCGCCCCACATCGAAGACCTCACCGAGGTGTTCCCCGGCTTTTGGGATTTCGCGTGAGGGGAGCGGAAGCCGCCCCGGGCTCAGCCCGGATTTCTCACCGATGGCCGCCGATGGCACGTCGCGACGCGGCGGATGGGCGGTGAGGGGTGGCGCGTCGGCCTTGCCTGCGCGGGCCTCGACCCCAGTGGCGGCGGGTTGATGGGACGGGTGTGCGGGCGCGGTCGGCGGGGTCAGCGGCACGGTCGGGTGTGGGCGAGCGCGCGCCGGCGCAGCGCGCCGACCGGAAGCTGGGCCATGGAGGCGAACCACAGGCGCAGCTGGTTGCCGCGCAGGGTGGCGGCGCCGGTGCGGTCGGCGAAGAGATCGAGCTGGCACTCCTGGATGCGGGTCTCGATGCGGGTCTCCATGTCGCCGCGGGCGCGGTCGAGCCGCTCGGAGAGAGCGCGGGCGCCGATCCCGGTGGCGGTCCGCGCGGTCACGACGACGCGGCGCTTGCGGCTCCAGCTGTCGGGCCTGCGCCCACGCAAGTCCGGCGAAGCGGCGGGCCGGCCGGGGCGTTCGGTCGCGTCCTCGGCCCAGGCGAGGTCGATATGGATGCGGTCGACGAGCCGGGCATTGCGCGCGAGGCCGACGAGGAAACCCACCCGGTTCACCTCGCGACCCGAGCCATCAGCGCCTCCCGCGCGACGCCGCTGTCGGCGCGGCGCAGGATCGTCACCCGCGGCCAGCGGGCCCGGATGCGCCCGACCCCCGCCGTCGTGCCGGCGCTGGCGTCGATGTTGGAGCGCCTCCGCGTCGCCGCGAGGAGGCGATCGCGCCCCCTCCGAAATCCGCCACCACATCGCGTCCCTTGACGCGTGCAAGGACCATGGATTTCAGGCCACAGCCTGCCGGCATCGGGGCTCCCGCCGGATCGGCGCAAGTGTCTGTTCGCACTCACACTTTACCGATCCACAGCCCCGATGCACCCGCCTTGGTGGGACATGCGGGTGAGTGCGGCGTTGCCGTGGCGCCGGTGCCCGGACAGCCAGAGGGCAGGAGCATCATCGCCCAGCCGACCCACGGGTGAGGGGGATTTCCATGAGCGGATACGATCGGTCCTCGTTCCGTTCCCTCGACGACACGTAACCGAGACGCAGCCTCAATGACGAGCCACCGGTGTTCGCACACCGTGCGCGGCACCTCGATGGCATCCTTGCGCTGACCAAGAGATGCCGCGACCTCGCGGATCATCTCCTCAGTCGAATTCGTGACGCGAACCCGCTCGGCGGTCGCCGCCTTCGCTCGGGCCTGTGCGGCGAGCGCCGTCCCGGTCCGTCGAGCGAACGCGCGGGCGACGGTCTCGAGAACCATACCCTCTTGGAGGGCCTGCCCCTCGCGGCGGTCTGTCCCCGGGCCGGTCTGGCCGAGGCGCTGCCGGCGCCCGTGCGCCAACATGAACCGCCGGCGTAGTTTTTTTCGCGCATGGGAGATGGCGCGCACCCTTGGTCATTCCGCCGGGCGGAAGCCGGTGGCCGCCACATACATCTCGGACGAGTCCGCGCGGGAGGCGGGGGGTTTGAGATGC
The DNA here is from genome assembly GCA_964467005.1 of uncultured Limibaculum sp. Taxonomy (GTDB): domain Bacteria; phylum Pseudomonadota; class Alphaproteobacteria; order Rhodobacterales; family Rhodobacteraceae; genus Thermohalobaculum. Next base: position 8,608 of record CAYXPI010000116.1, read on the forward strand.
GCGACCGTCTCGAAGCGGCGTTTGAGCCGGGCGAGAAGCTGGCCCTCGGTGCCGCCCTGGAGGACCTTGGCGACGAAGGCCCCGCGGGGCGCGAGCACCTCGAGCGCGAACTCCGCCGCGGCCTCGGCCAGCGCCATGATCTTGAGGTGGTCGGTCGCCTTGTGCCCGGTGGCGGGGGCGGCCATGTCGGAGAGGACGAGATCCGCCGACCCGTCGAGGGCGGCGAGGAGCGCGGCCTCCGCCCCCTCCTCGAGAAAATCCGCCCGGAGAAGCGTGGCCCCCGGGATCGGGTCCACCTCCTGGATGTCGAGCCCGATCACGCGCCCCTCAGCCTTGCCCCGCCGCTCGCCGAGCGCGTTGGTGCGCGCCACGGCCACCTGGGTCCACCCCCCAGGCGCGCAGCCGAGATCCACCACCCGCGCGCCCGGGCGGAGGAGGCGGAGCTTGTCGTCGATCTCCAGGAGCTTGTAGGCCGCGCGCCCGCGATAGCCGTCCTTCTTGGCGCGGGCCACATAGGGGTCGTTGAGCTGACGCTCGAGCCAGCGGGTGGAGGAGAGCTTGCGTCCCTTCGCGGTCTTCACCTTCACATGGAGCGCGCGGTCTCCGCCCCCTTTCTTGGGGCCGCGGGCCACCGGCCTCACTCCGCCGCGATGCGGGTCTGCTGGAGGAGGCCGTAGAGCATCCCCTCGCGCAGGCCCCGGTCGGCCACCCGCATCCGCGGCACGGGCCAGGCGCGGAGGATCGTGAGGAGAATGGCCGCGCCGGCGAGCACGAGGGCCGCCCGCCCCCGGCCGATGCCGGGATGCGCCGCCCGGCCCGACAGCCCCATCTCGAGGAGCCGGTCCGCCACCGCCATCACCGCATCGCGCTGGATCCAGAGCCCGTCGACCCGCGAGCGGTTGTAGGAGCGCAGGCCCAGATGGATCGCGCCGAAGGTGGTGGCCGTGCCCGAGACGCCGATGATCTGGAGCCGCTTGGTGCTGCCCATCCGGTCCGCGGTCGCGAAGGGGGGGAAGCGCTGGAGGGCGGCTTCCACATAGGCCGTCATCGCCTGGAAGCGCCGGCGTTCGTCGGCGATGTCGGCGAAGCGGTCGCCGAGGGTCGAGACGCCCATCGGCAGGGAGATCCAGGCGGAGACGCGGGCGCGGGTGGGCCGGGCGGGCGCGGCGCCGGCGGGCGAGAGGTCCCGCACCACCAGCCCGCGCTCGGGCGGGGGCACCTCGGAGAGATCGATCCAGATAAGCTCGGTCGAGCCGCCGCCGATGTCGTAGACGAGAAGCTGCTCGGCCCGCGGGTCGATGAGGGGCGCGCAGCCCGCCACGGCCAGCCGCGCCTCCTCCTCCGCCGTGATCACATCGAGGCGGATGCCGGTCTCGCGCGCCACGCGCTCCACGAAATCGGGGGCGTTGGTGGCGCGGCGGCAGGCCTCGGTCGCGATGTTGCGCTGGAAACGGGCGCGGTGGAAGCGGATCTTGCTCGCGCAGATCTTGAGGGCCTTCACCGCCCGGTCTTGGGCCGCGTCCGAGAGGCGGTTGGTCCCCTCCACCCCCTCGCCCAAGCGCACGGCGCGGGAGAAGGCGTCGACCACCTCGAACTCGGCCCCCGCGGGCCGGGCGATGAGCAGGCGGCAGTTGTTGGTGCCGAGATCCAGCGCGGCGATCATCGGCGCACCGCCGGCACGGGCGCGGCGAGCCGCAACCCGGGGGCGGCGGCGGGGGCCAGATCTGTTTTCGCCCTCGGTCTTGCCTGACGCCGTCACGGTCTGTGTTCTGTCTCTTGTCCCTCGGCCTACCTGATTAGGCCGAGAGGCCGGAGGACGGCAAGGGAAACCCGTCTTAGCCGCAGCTGGCGATCCGGGCGGGGGCCGGCGCCTCGAAGCCGAGCGCGGCGCAGAGGGCGGCGGGCAGATCCGGCGTGTTGAGCGTGTAGATGTGAAGATGGCCGACGCCCTGGGACAGGAGCTCGTCGCACTGCTCGGTCGCGATGGCGGTGGCGAGCAGGCGCTCCTCCTCCCGCGTGCCGGCGTTCTCGAAGGCGCGCCACATCCAGTCCGGCACCGAGGTGCCGCAGCGCTCGGCGAAACGGACCATCTTGTCGAAATTCTCGATGGGCAGGATGCCGGGCAGGATCGGCGCGTCGATGCCGGCCGCGGCACAGGCGTCGCGGAAGCGCAGGAACCGCTCGGTTTCGAAGAAAAACTGGGTGATCGCGCCGGTCGCGCCCGCGTCGATCTTCCGCTTGAGCCAGGCGATGTCGTCCGCGCCGGAGCGGGCCTCCGGATGGGTCTCGGGGTAGGCGCCCACCCAGATCTCGGCCTCGGTCTCGGCGCGGAGGGCGGCAACGAGCTCGACCGAGGAGGCGAAGCCCTCCGGATGGGGCGCAAAGCCCCCCTCCCCCGCCGGCGGGTCCCCCCGCAGCGCCACGATGCGCCGGCAGCCGAGCTTGGCATAGCTGCGCGCGACCTTCAGCACCTCGGCCTTCGACGCGCCCACGCAGGTGAGATGCCCCGCCACCTCGAGCCCCGCCCGGTCGCGGATCGCGAGGATCGCGGCGAGCGTGCGCGCCTGGGTCGAGCCGCCGGCGCCGTAGGTGACCGACACGAAATCCGGCGCGAGGGGGGCGAGGCGCTCGACGCTCCGCCAAAGCCCCTCGGCCGCGGCCGGGCTCTTGGGCGGGAAGAACTCGAAGCTGAGGCCGGGCCGCGCGGGGCCCTCGTCGCGGGGAGTGGTCATGGGTCCGGTCCTCTCGAACGGGCGATGGGCAACGCTGCGTCCATTCGGTCACAGCCGGGGGCGCTCGGCACGGGCCGCGGGCGAACCCCAAGGTTGCGCCGGACAGTAGGTGACGGTATGCGACCGGGCAAGAGCGAAAACCGACACCGGCCGCACAGCATGTCGGTCCCGTGTCGGCTGATGTCGAAATCGCGCTCCGCCACGGCGCGCGCCTCGCCTAAGTGGACCTGACGAAGGAGGCGCCAATGCCACAGCTCACGATCATCTCCTGGCGCGACATCCCGGCCCAGATCCTGGTGGGCCGCGGGCGCAAGGCCGCCAAACGCGCGCTGCCCGAGCGCTTCGAGCA
>CAYXPI010000117.1:0-11576 GCA_964467005.1 uncultured Limibaculum sp.
AGAGCGGCCCAGGCGTTCGCGGCGCTGTATTTCTGCTTGTTCGGCCAGTGGAGCCGGCGGGCCTTGTCGAGATTGCCGGTGTCCGGCCTGGAGTTGAGGGGGGCGAAGCGCTGCGAGCCCGAGCCCGCGCCGCCGCGCCCGTCGGCGATGCGGTAGGTGCCCGCCGCATGCCAGGCCATCCGGATGAAGAAGGGGCCGTAATGCCCGTAATCCGCCGGCCACCAGTCTTGGCTGTCGGTCATGAGGGCGTGCAGGTCCTGCTTCAGCGCTTCGTAGTCCAGCCCCTTGAACGCCTCCGTGTAGGAGAACTCCACCCCCATCGGGTCGGAGACCGGCGTGTTCTGATGCAGGATCTTGAGGTTGAGCTGGTTCGGCCACCACTCGCGGTTCGACCGCATGTCGTAACGGGTGTGGATCACGGGGCAGCGGCCGGTGCGCGGGGCGTCGTTTCCGTCCATGTCTCTCTCCTGGTCTCGCGAGGTTGGGACTCTTGGCTTGTACCAAGTGTAGCAGAGGCGCATGATCGGGGAAAGTTTGGACTTCTGATCGGATGGATAAGTCTGCCTTATCATGAGCGCGCTCACCCTCAAGCAGCTCCGCTATTTCGAGGCGGTGGTCGAGCACCGCCACTTCCGACGGGCGGCGGAGGCGTCGGCGATCTCCCAGCCCGCGCTCTCGATGCAGATCCGCGAGCTCGAGACGGCGCTCGGCACCGTGCTCTTCGAGCGGAGCGCGCGGCAGGTGCGGCTGACCCCGCTGGGAGAGGAGGTGGCGCTGCGGGCGCGGGAGATCCTGCGCGCGGTGGATGAGCTTGCCGATCTCGCGCGCGCCGCAGGGGGGCGCCTCACCGGGCGGCTTCGGATCGGCGTGATCCCCACCATCGCGCCCTATCTTTTGCCCCGGCTGCTTGGGGACCTCGCGAGCCTCCATCCCGGGCTCGATCTCCGGCTCCGGGAGGGGCTGACGGCGATGCTGATCGCCGATCTCATCGCAGGGCGGCTCGACACCGCGGTGGTGGCGCTCCCGGTCTCTGAGCCGTCGCTTGCCGAGATGCCGCTCTTTTCCGAGGAGTTCGTGCTGGTGCGCCCGCGGTCCGAGGCCGCCGCGCCCGTGCCGACGCCTGAGGCGCTCCTCGGCCAGCGGCTTCTCCTTCTCGAGGAGGGGCATTGCTTCCGCGACCAGGCGCTGGCCTTCTGTCAGCCCCAGGGCCGTCTCCCGCCCAACTGGGTGGAGGGCAGCTCCCTCGCCACGCTCGTGCAGATGGTGAGCGCGGGGCTCGGCGTGACGGTTATCCCGGAGATCGCGGTGGCGGTGGAGACCCGGTCCGCCGAGGTGGCGGTGGCCCGCTTCGCCGCGCCGCGCCCTGAGCGCACCGTCGGCATGGTCTGGCGGCGGACGAGCCCGCTCGCCCCCCAGCTCGCCGAGATCGGCGAGATCGTCCGCGGCTCGGCCGCCGGGCTCCGGGCGACTTAGATCTCGGGGCGGGCGGCGAGGAAGGCGCGGAGGTCGACCTCGCGGCGCCGCTCGAGCGAGACATAGACGAAGGCGAGGTTCTCCCGCTCCCGGATCATCGGCCCCGGAAAGGGCTGGTAGGAGAGGTCGCGCGAGCCGAAGGACGGGGCCGCCGTGCCCACCTGCCACTCGGTGATGAGCCGGAGGTCGACAAGCTTGAGGCTGGGGCCGCCGGCCTCGTCCTCGATCTCGAGCGGCACGCCCGCGAGGCGGAGGAAGGCCGCCTTGTCCCGTGCCGCGCGAAAGCTCTCGACGAACTCGGCGGCCAGCACTTTCATGTCCTCGGCGCGGTCGGGCCGGTTCAGATGGCTGTGGAGATGCTCGGCGGGGGTGTTGCGCGCATGGTCGTGGGCCATCTCAACCGCCCTTGGCCGGGGTCGACCAGCGCCGGCCCGTGTATTCGCCATGGGGGATCGAGACCGGCCGGTCGATCAGCCCCTTGTGCGCGCCCAGTTTGCCGGCGGAGACCAGCGCCCCCAGAACGTCGACGATCACCCGGGTGCCCATGAGGGCCGTGATCTCGGAGGTGTCGTAGGGCGGTGAGACCTCCACGAGCTCCATCCCGCAGATCCCCTCCGCCGCCACCTTGGAGGCGAGCGCCAGCGCCTCGCGCGGCAGAAACCCGCCGGGCTCGGGCCAGCCGGTGCCGGGGACGAAGCCGCAATCGATCGAGTCGATGTCGAAGGACATGTAGACCATGTCCGCGCCGTCCCAGGCCATCTCCAGCGCCATCTCGGCGGTCTTGTCGATGCCGAGGCGCTCCATATCGCCCATGGTGATGATGTTGGTCTCGCGCTCGCGCGCGACCTTCACCGCCTCGCGCGGGACCTGCCAGCCGCCGATGCCCACCTGCACGAGGTTTTTGGCCGGCACGTTGGGCAGGTCGGTCGCGTGGAACCAGGGCGTGGTGTGCATCCGCTCGTCCAGATCCTTCTCCTGGATGTCGGCGTGGCGGTCGAAATGCACGATGCCGATGGTCTTTGAGGTGCACTGGGCGATGCCGCGCACACAGGGGAAGCCGATGGAATGGTCCCCCCCGAGGATGATTGGCATGGAGCCCGCGGAAAACACATGCGCCACGGCGCGGGAGATTTGGTCGAAGGTCTTCTCGATGTTGGCCGGGATGGTGAAAATGTCGCCCGCGTCGCAGAGCGTCATCTGCTCGCGCAGATCCACCCCGATCTCGTAGTTGTAGGGCGTGTAGAGGGCGGAGATCTTGCGCACCCCCTGAGGGCCGAAGCGGGTGCCGGGGCGGTAGGTGGTGCCGCCGTCGAAGGGCGCGCCGAGGACCGTGGCGTCGTAGAGGCCGACCTCGGTCACGTCCTCCGCATAGGGCGCCTTCAGGAAGGTGTTGATGCCGGCGTAGTGGGGAAGCTCGCCGCGGGCGAAGGTGGGGATGGAGCGGTCCTCAAGACTGTCCGATCCGGTAAGGCCCATGCGGAGCGCCCAGGCCTTCTCCTTCTCCCACTCCGTCTCCGGGATCTCGGCCTCGGCGCGCGCGGCCTTCCAGCCCTGGAGCTTCGAGAGATCCGGGTGGTGGGCGCGGCGGTCCGCACGGCGGGCGTCGGCCGGGTGGTGGGAGCGCCGTGCCTCAGGGGAGCGCGGGAACATGGGAAGCCTCCGTGAGCGTCTGGAACGGGATGCCGCCGTCGCGGGCGTCGAGATCGTAGGTGATGGTGGCGCCGTAGGCATCCGGTTCCTGCGGGTCCCAGCGCACCTTGTCGAAGACCAGCACCCGGTCGCCGAGCTTGAACCCCTCCGAGAGGTCGTGGGTGACCATGAACACCGTCATGTCGGTCTCGGCCCGCATCTCCAACAGGACGTCGTGCATCTGAAGGCGGGTGCCGGGGTCGAGCGCGCCGAAGGGCTCGTCGAGGAGGAGGATGCGAGGCCGCGCGAGAAGGGCCTGGGCGATGGCGAGCCGCTGCTGCATGCCGCCGGAGAGCGCGGCGGGGTAGGCGCGGGCCATATGGCCGAGGCCGATGCGCTCCAGCACCGCCTCCGCCTGGGCGCGGGCGGCCTTGAGGCGCGCGCCGAAGAGCCACCCAGCGCGGTTGGCGCCGAGGGCGACCGCGGCCACCAGATTCTCCCGCACCCGCATATGGGGAAAGACCGAATAGCGCTGGAACACCACCCCCCGGTCGCGCCCGGGCTCCTGCGCGGGCGGGGCGCCGGCCACCCGGATCTCGCCCTGGCTGGGGGTCTCCTGCGCGAGGAGGAGGCGGAGGAAGGTGGACTTCCCGCAGCCCGACGCGCCCACGATGGAGACGAAGGCGCCTTCCTCGACCTCGAGATTGATCCGCTCGAGGATCGGCCGTCGGCCATAGAACTGGAAGACGTGGCGGACCTCGACGAAACTCACAGCCCGTCCCTTCCGGCCCAGGGAAAGGCTCGCTCGCCGAGCTTCCGGAGCGCATAGTCGATGAGGAAGGCCAGGATCGTGATCCAGATGACGTAGACGAGGATCACATCCATCGCGAGGTAGCGGCGCACGAGGAAGATCCGGTAGCCGAGGCCGGCATCCGAGGCGATCGCCTCGGCCGAGATCAGGAAGAGCCAGGCCGGGCCGAGCGAGAGGCGCACCGCCTGCACGAGCCGCGGCAGCACCTGAGGCGCCACCACCCGGAGGCCGATGGCGAGCGTGCTGGCGCCCAGCGTCTGCGCCTTCACGATCAGCTCCTGGTGGATCTCCAGCACCCGCTGGGCGAGGTCGCGGATGAGGAAGGGCGTGATCCCGATGGCGATGAGCGCGACCTTTGAGGTCTCTCCGAGCCCGAACACGATGAAGAGGATCGGCAGGACCGCAAGCGGCGGCACCATGGAGAGGACGCCGACGAACCCCGCCAGCGTGGCGCGCATATAGGGCAAGAGCCCGATGAGGAGCCCCACGCCGAAGCCGAGACTGGCCGCGATGCCCACCCCGAGGGCCAGCCGCTGGAGGCTGACGGCGGTGTCGACCCAGAAGAGCACCTCGCCCGTCCGCCGATTGGGCTCGGTCAGGAGGCGCTCGGCCGTCGCCGCGATCTGGGAGGGCGCGGGCAGGAGCTTGTCCTGCGGGTTCTCCGCGAGCCGCATCTCCGAGCCGATGGAGTAGGCGAGGAACACCGCCAGGAAGGGCAGGGCGAGGAGCGCCGCGCCCAGAAGCCGCCCAGGACGTCGGTTGAGGAGGCGCACGGCTCGCCGCTCCCGCGCCGCGGGGTCAGAGGCCGCCCTCCGCCGCCAGGCGCATATAGGTCGTGTCGAAGCGGAAGCGGACATTGCCCGCGTCCCCGGTGGTCGACCCGTCCGGATAGGCGACACCCACGAACTCCGCGCTCGGCGCGCCTTCGCCGAGGATGCCCTTCTCGAACAGGAACTCGGCGACGGTCACCATGGTGGTCGGCAGCTCCGGGCTCTCGGCGAAGGCGACCGCGGCCTCCGGCGTCCAGAACATCTCGGTCGAGGCGAGCTGCGCCTGATAGCCTGCGAGATCGGTGCCCGAGGCCTCGGCCATCGCGGTGAGCGCCGCCGCGTCGCCGGCCTGCATGAGCGCCATCACCTCGTACCAGGCGCCGACGAGGGCCTTGCCGAAATCCGGGTTCGCGGCCAGCGTCTCGGTGTTGACGACCATGAGGTCGATGATCTCGCCGGGGATGTCGGAGCTGTCGAAGACCTTGGTCGCGCCCGGCTCCTCGAGGATGGTCGAGACGAGCGGGTTCCAGGTCACCACCGCCTCCACGTCCGACGTGGCGAAGGCCGCGATCATGTCGGCGTCCGAGGTGTTGACGACCCCGCCCAGATCCGCCTCGGAAAGGCCCACGCGGTCGAGCCCGCGCGCCAGGAGGTAGTGGGAGACCGAGAGCTCAACGAGGTTCACGGGCTTGCCGGCGAGGTCGGCCAGCGTGCCGTCGCCCTTGAGGATCACCGCGTCGTTGCCGTTGGAGAAGTCGCCGACGATGAGGGCCGTCGTGTCGACGCCGCCGCCCGCAGGGATCGAGAGCGTGTCCATATTGGTGGCCGAGACGCCGTCGAACTCGCCGGCGGTGTAGAGGTTGATCGACTCGACATAGTCGTTGATCTGCACGATCTCGACGTCGATGCCGTATCTCGCGGCCCATTTGTCCATGATGCCGCTCTCGTCGAGGTATCCCCAGGGCATCCAGCCGACATAGATCGACCAGGCGATCCGAAAGTCGGTCTTCTCCTCGGCCGCTGCCGGGCCTGCGAGGAGGGCGAGGGCTGCGGCGGCCGCCGCGCTGCGAAGGGTCCAAGCTGTCACGATCCGTGCTCCCTGTTCTCGGCCCCGGAGGCACCGGCCGGGGCCGCAGGCATCGGAGAGGGGGCGCTCTACGGATCCGACGCAGTGCCCTCCCGGGGTTTTGTCCCGCCGTGTACCGCAGCCGGAATTTGCCGGCGCGGCGACGCCTCTCGGACCAGGCCCGCGGCCCGATCGGCGGCGCGCGGCGGAACCCTAGGCGTCCTGCGATTGCGAGCCTAGTGGATCGGAGCGGGGACGCAACTCTGTTGTGTGCAAATCGGGCGGCGCGTATCAACTTGCATGAAATTTATACAAACCAAAGAGCTTTGTGCCGCAGATTTTGGCGGCCTTGCGGAGGGCCCTGGCCGGTGCCACTCTCGCCCGCGCGGGGAGGCAGGCGACGGAGGCCGCAGCGATGGGGCAGAGCACGGGGCCGGCGGCGGACGACGACGCATCGCTCTCGGTTCTCAAAGAGCGGCTGGCGCAGAGCCCCGGCGACGCCGCCGCGCATCTCGCCCTCGGCCGCGGGCTTCTGGCGCTGGACCGGCGGGCAGAGGCGCTCGAGCATCTTTTCGAGGCCCAACGGCTCGCGCCCGCGGATCTGCCGGCACGCGAGGCGCTCTTGAGCGCTCTGCGGGGGGCGGAACTCGCGGGAGCCGGCCCGCGCGTGCGCCGGGCCCTCCTCGAACTCTTCGGCCGGGAGGATCTCGAGCACCGCGCCCTCGTCTCGGCCACCTGGAGCCTCCTCCGCAACCATCCGGGCGCCAAGCCCTGGCTGAGCCCCCTCGCCGCGCCCGCCGCGCTGCCGCGGGCCGGGCCAGAGCGCGAGTTCCTGTCCGACCCGCTCCTCACGGCGCTTCTCGTCAGGGCCCTGGTGGGCGGGGTCCAGGCCGAGACGCTCGTCGCCCGGCTCCGGCGGCATCTCCTCGCCGCGGCCCTGGCCGATCCCACAGCGGCGGCGCCCTGGACGGGCCTCACCGCTGCGCTCGCCTGCCAGGCGGAGGCCACGGAGTATCTGCTCCCGCTTTCGGAGGAGGATCGCGCCCGGGCGGATCGGCTCGAGGCGCTCCTGGCCGAGGGGGCCGAGCCGCCCTTTGCGCAGCTGCCGCGCCTCCTCGCCCTCGCGACCTGCCGTGCGCCGGCGCCCGAGACGGTCCTCCGCCTCTGCCCCACGGCGCCGCAGGGCCGGCCGGAGGTCGCCCTCGCCCTCGCCGCGGTCCGCCTTCGCTTCGGCGACCTGCCGCTGGCGACGCGGAGGCTCGCGCGCGAGATCCCCGCCCTCACGCCGATCGCCCCGGGCATCTCCACGGCCGTGCGCATGCAATACGAGGAGAACCCCTATCCCCGCTGGTTGGCCGCGCCGCGCCCGGAGCCCCGGCCGATGGCCGAGGTCCTGGCCACCGCCCTGCCGGACCATCCGGAGGCCTGGACGGACATCCCCGCTCCCCGCGCGCTCGTGGCTGGCTGCGGGACCGGGCGCCACCCCCTCCAGGTCGCGCGGCGCTATGCGGGCGTCGAGGTGCTGGCGGTGGATCTCAGCCGCGCCGCCCTCGCTTACGCCGCGGCGATGGCCGAGCGCGCGGGGCTGGCCAACATCGCCTTCGCACAGGCGGACATTCTGGAGATCGACCGCCTCGAGGACCGCTTTGACCTCATCGCCTGCAGCGGGGTGCTCCACCATCTGGCGGAGCCCGAGCGGGGGCTGGCCAAGCTCGTCGCCCGGCTCGCGCCAGGCGGGCTCATGCGGCTCGCGCTCTACAGTCGCGCGGCGCGCCGGGGCGTCGCGGCGGCCCGGGCGCTGGTGGCGGCCGAAGGGCTCGAGCCCACGCCCGATGGCATCCGCCGGGCCCGGGCCGCGCTGCGTGCCCTGCCGCGGGATCATCCGGCCCGGGCGGTCACGCTGGGGATCGACTTCCGGTCCCTGAGCGGATGCCGCGATCTCGTCTTTCACGTGCAGGAGGATCCCTTCGACCTCCCGCGCCTCGGCCGGGCGCTCGCGGCTGAGGGGCTCGACTTTCTGGGCTTCGTGCTCGCGCCCGACACGCGCGCGGCGTACCGGGCCTGGAACCCGGCGGACCCGCGGATGATCGACCTGGACGCCTGGCGGCGCTTCGAGGACGCCCGACCCGACACCTTTGCTGCGATGTATCAGTTTTGGTGCCGCCGCCGAAGCGCGGGCGATCCCGCGCCCTGAGATCGCGACAAATTCAGGGCAAACCCGGTTCCCTTCACAACCTTGGGATGATACAACCTAAGGGTGTTTGTCAGCGAGTCGGCAGCGGCGGCGTGGGTCAGCCTCGCATCCGCGCCCTGCGTGTCGCGTACGTCATCATTGCAGCGACGACCGGACCGCGCGCAATGCCGCGCCAAAGCCGCCAAGGGGGACACTGGCCATGAACTCGACCTCTCCGTATTTCGATTCGACCGCCATCGACACGCCGGACGGCCTCGCGGTCGCCCGCGCGACCACGGCCATCCCGGTCGTCCCGGTCACGGGCACCGGCCTCTTGGGCGAGGCGTACGCGCCCGGCACCCGGATCAACTCGATCGACGACCTTCGCGACATCATCGCCGCTCAGGCCGCGGACGCCGAGTTCCGCGGCACCGAGCTCGTCTATGGCGCGCGCGACAGCGACACGACGATCGCCGAGTTCCTGGGCGACGACGCCGCGAGCCTGACCGGAAACGGCGATCTCGAGATGGGTCCCTCGGGCCTGGTCTTCACCGGCTTCGTCTACATTCCGCCGGGAGTGCATGAGGTGGCGATCACCTCGGACGACGGCTTCGACCTCAAGCTCGGCGGGGTGGACTTCGCGACCTATGAGGGTGCGCGCGCGGTCGAGACGACGGGGCGGGTCGCGGAGTTTGAGGGCGGGCTCTACGAGGTGGAGCTCCTCTATTTCGACCAGGGCGGAAAGATGGATCTCGTCTTCGAGATCGACGGGCTGCCCGTGGATCAGAGCGCCTTCTACGCGAGCGTGGCGGAGTTCGACGCCGCCGTGGCCGCGGGGCCGACGGTGGACGCAGAGGACTACCATCCCTCCTACTTTATCGGCGAGGAGGTGGTCGACACGGATGACGACCCGAGCTTCACACCGAATGCGGACCAAGAGACCGGCGACGCGGGCAACGACCTCTTCGACGCGCTCGAGGGCGACGACATCGTGGGCGGCGGATACGGCAACGACAAGATCGAGGGCAGCGACGGCGACGACGTGCTCGACGGCGGCCGCGGCATGGACTTTCTCATCGGTGGCGCCGGCAACGACATCATCGTCAGCCGCTCGGATGCGGGCGAGCAGCGCATCGGCCAGCTCGCCATCGGCGCCTCCGACCCCGCGCCGGACCCGGATGGCGAGGTGAACGAGGCCCGCCAGAAGCTCGCCGGCTGGGAGTCGATGCCGCTCAAATCCGACGATTTCTTGATGGGCGGCGAGGGCAACGACGTGTTCCTCTTCGCGCCCCAGATCAACGCCAAGCTCGATATCATCGAAAAGCATGTCCGCTCGGACGGCACGATCAACTGGGCGGGCGTCGCCGGCGAGAACGACGAGATCCACGACCACTGGGTGGACGCCTGGGGGATCGACACGATCCTGGATTACGTGGCCGGCGAGGATCAGATCGCCGTGATCGGCCACACCGCCGAGGTGTGCGAGGTCGAGTACCGCGACACCAATGGCGACGGGGTGATGGAGACCATCATCACCGTGCATTCCAACCAGTCCGGCCCCTGCGTGCGGACCGGCCAGCCGCATTGCTCCTGCATCCAGGACGGCGCGGCCGGCGGCGCCCATGACCGCGACCTCCTCGGCCAGATCATCGTGTTCGGCGATCTTGTGGACGAGGACGACATCATCGTCGATGCGGGCGTGACCTACGGGATCGTCGAGAGCTATGCGGATGTGGCCGAGGCGCTCTTTCCCCAGGGCGAGACCAAGGTGACCGTGGTGAACGGCGACCTCGATGTGGGCGGCGCGATCACGGATGTGAACGAGAACGGCGAGACGGTGATCATCGGCTACGACACCCGGGGCCCCGACGGCTCTTGGGGCCCGATCATGTCGAACCCGGAGAACTTCATCGACAACCCGTTCATGGACGAGGCGATGGCCCTGGTGAACGGCCCCGAGACTGCGGCCGAGGAGAGCGGCGACCCGATGGACGGCCTCATCGCCGACACGGGCAGCGACCCGCTGCCGCCCACCCGCGCGCCCTTCGAGCCGCTGCCCATCGTCGAGCTCACCGGCGAAACCGTGACCGGCGGCGCGGGCGACGACCTCCTCACCCCCACCGAGGCGGCCGAGACCCTGCCCGCGCCGATCAGCACCTGGGATTTCGGAAACGGGACCGACGGCGCCTTCGCCGACGCCAAGGGCGGGCCCACCGCCAAGATGTACACGCTCTACGAGAACCAGGCCTGGATCAACACGGCCGCGGTGACCGAGGGCCCGGGTGGCGAAGACGACGCGCTCTATTTCGACGGCGAGAGCAACTTCGCCTTCATCCAGCACGACCCGCGCTTCCAGGTGACCCAGGGCACCATCGCCTTCTGGGCGCGTCCGGACGATCTCTCGGACTTCTCGATGATGGTCTCCAAGGACCAGGTGAACACGGGCGACGGCGGGCATTTCCGTCTCGGCCACACGGATGACGGCGGTCTCTTCCTCCGCATGGCCCCGGGCGACGGGGACGCGAACCGCGAGTGGAAGACCGGCCCGATCCTCACCGAGGGCGAGTGGGTTCACCTCGCGGTGAGCTTCACCGAGGCCGGCGTGGTGGTCTACCGCGACGGCGTCGCGATCGACGACGGCGCCTGGCAGGAGGTGAACGGCGGGGTCGCGACCCCGGGTCAGTACCGCGAGGCCTTCTTTGTCGCCAACCAGGAGCCCTGGGCGCTGGGCGCGGACCAGCACAAGACCGAGATCAACGACACCGCCCAAGTCTTCGGCACGGACGACGAGGATCTGCGCAACCCCTTCGAAGGCGCTTTGGCGCAATTCACCATCTACGGCGGGTACGAGGCGGCCGACGCGCTGACGGCCGATGAGGTGGCGACCGTCGCGCAGATCGGCTTCGACCCGGCGAGCATTCCGGACGGGCCGGCGCCCGGCATCGTGTCCTCCGCCGATCTCATGAACGGCAATGCCGGAGACGACACGATCGAAGGCGGCGGCGGCGACGACACGCTGAACGGCGGCATGGGCAACGACAGCATCCTCGGCGAGTATGGCGACGACCTCCTCGACGGCGGCGCGGGCAACGACACGCTCGACGGCGGCCGCGGTTCGGATCTCTTGATGGGCGGCGATGGCGACGACGTGCTGCGCGCGCGCTCGGATGCCGGTGAGGACCGGGCGGCGCAGATGTTCCTCGACACCGGGAACCAGCGCGATCCCCTCTACATCGACCCTGTCTACAACAAGCTCAACGACTGGCTCGACCAGCCGATCGTGGCCGACGACATCCTCGTGGGCGGCGAGGGGAGCGACCACTTCCAGATCGAGCTTCAGATCAACGGCACGATGGACGCCATCCTCGACAACCTGATGGATGGCGGGCGGATGATCCACTGGCACGGGGTGGCGGGCGAGAACCGCTATGTCCACGAGCACTGGGTGGACTCGATCGGCATCGACGTGATCGCGGATTTCAACGCCGACGAGGATCGCATCTCGGTGATCGGCCACACGGTCAACATCGAGATCCACTACGTCTCGAACGATGCGGACGGCGACGGCGTGGCCGACAGCATCGTCTCGGTCATCACCGCCTACTCCCAGCAGGGCAACGGCGGCGGCGCGCATGACGAGGACTATCTCGGCTA
>CAYXPI010000118.1:0-11499 GCA_964467005.1 uncultured Limibaculum sp.
AGCCGCAGCGTCGTCCGACCCTCCGCCACAGGCGCCAGCGCCAGATCCGCCCCAAACGACACCGCCGCCACCAGCGCCAGCGCCGATGCGGAGCCCAGATACCGTGTTCCCTTCGCCATCCTCAGCGCATTCCTTCGCGAGCCGATCCCCCGGGGCGGGGCACAGTCTAGCCGACCCGCCCCCTTCGGAACAGCGGGTCCGCCCAGGCTCAGAGGATCATCACGTCCCAGGTTCCGTCGCCGTTGTTCTCCACCCGGATGTCGAGCGCCTCCATATTCTCGGGCGCCAGCGCAAACTCGATGAGAACGTCGCCCTGGTCGAGGGCGGTGTCCTCGAGAACGCCGGTCCAGAAGTCGATGCCCGCCGCGTCGCCCTCCCGGTCGAGGACGTTGCGATAGTAGAGCTCCACCACCTCGCGGCTCGTGAAGCCCGAGATGTCGCCGAAGCTCTCGAGGAACTCGGGCGAGGCGAAGAAGAAGTCGACCATCTCGCGGAGGCTGATCGGCACGGTCTGGCCCGGGTTCCGGCCCTCGAGCGCGTCGAGCCAGAAGTTGAAGCCGGCGAAGTCGATCGCGCCGTCGCGGTTGAGAAGCGCCTCGTAGACGAAGGCGAGGAGCTCGGCCTCCGCCGCGTCCACCGGGTCGATCACCCGGCCGGGGGGCTGGGCCTCGCCGGCGAATTCGAGCGCGCCGAGATCGACGATGCCGGAACCGGGGGGGCCGTCATTGCCGATGCCCGGGCGGTCCGCGATCCTGGGCAGGCCCCGGGCGTCGGTCGGCGTCGCCGGGTCGACGGCCGCGTCGTCGCCCCGGTCGATCGCCGGGTTGGCCGCGTCCGGACGCAGGAGCGCGGTGGCCACAGGCCCGCCATTGTCCGCCAACACGCCCGAAAAGACGCCGGTGGAGACGAGCTCCGGGACCCCGTCGAAATCCGCGTCCACCTCGGCCCGGACCTCCGAGACCTGGGCGAAGACGGTGAGAGGGTTCGCGTTCGTCACGCCGGGAAAGGCGGAGGCGTCGAAGGCCGCCGCGTCGCGCCCCACAATGGAGGAGGCGATGGTGAGGGGGCTGCCATCGGTCACCGCCTCGTCGACCGCCCCATAGGAGCCGACAGCGACGTTGCCGAGCACGATCGAGTTGGCGATCGTGGTGCGGTAGAAGCTGTAGGTGCCGCCGCCGGGGCCGCGGCTGCCGGTGGTGGCGTTGCCCGTGACCGTGGCGTTGGAGAGCGTGATCGAGCCGCCGGCGAAGACGCCGCCGCCCTGGCCGGAGGACCGATTGTCCGCGATCGTCGAGCTGTACGCCTGGGTGTAGCTCGAATGGATGCCCCCGCCTTGGCCCTCGGTCGTGTTGGCCCGCACCGTCGAGCCGATGAGCGTGACACTGCTCGCGCGGATCCCGCCGCCGCCGTTGAGGCCCTGGGCGAGCGCGACGTTCTCCTCCACGGTGGAGGCCACCAGCGTGACCCCGCTCGCCGAGATCGCCCCGCCCTCGCCGTTGGTGAGATTGCCGCGAAAGGTCGTGTTGACCGCCAGCATGTCGTCGAAGAAGGCCGAGACGGCGCCGCCCGCCGTGTTGGTCCCGCCCGTGGAGTTGCCGACCAGTAGACTGTTGCGGAGGGTGAGGGAGACGCCGCCGGTCAGGTCGAAATCACCCGCCGAGATCGCACCGCCGCCGGTGGCCTGCGGCGTGGTGCCCACATGCCGGCCGCCGGTGAGGACGAGGCCCGTGATCACCGTGTCGGGCGCGCTCGAGAAGATCCGCGTGTTGTCGTCGAGAAGGCCCGCCTCGAGGCTCGCCACCGCATCGGTGAGGCCGTCCCGGTCCAGCCGGTCGTTGCCCAGCGCGTCGGCGGTGACCGTGATGTCCGGCGTCCCGTCGTCGTCGAGATCGCCGTCGATCTCCACCGCCTCGGCGATGCGGATCTCGCCCTGCACGAGGCGCAGAACCGAGCCCTGGGGCAGCGCAAAGTCGATTCGGTCGACCCCCGGGGTGGCGTTGGCGTCCAGCACGGCCTGGCGCAGGGATCCCGGACCGCCATCCGCGGTCGTCGTCACGGTGAACGTTGCCATGGAGCCTCCTCGCGCTGCGGCCGTTCGCCCTCAAAGGGGGGGGCCGATTCGCCGCCCCAGATCCGAGCCTACGCGGGGCCGGCCGCATGTCAGCCAATTTGAGGGCCGACCTGAGGTGCCGCTACGGCAGATCTGCGGCAGGGTGACGCGGCCCCGCCAGCGCACTGTGACGATAGCCTTTCACTGGAGCCTTTCACTGGGATTCCGAGCGCGGCATGGCAGCGGGCTCCGTCGGCACATAGTATTCAGGGGAACGCCCATGCTTCTGTCTCACCGGCTCGCAGTGCGCGAGCGTCCGATTCGGGTCTCGATCGTCGGGGTCGGCTCGATCGGAAACGGCCTCGTCCACCAGGCCCACGTCACGCCCGGCTTCGCGCCGGTGGCAATCGCCGACACCTCCGTCGAGAAGGCCCTGGCCACAGCCGCGCGGCTCGGCCTTGACCCGGTGGTCTGCGAGACACCCGAGGCGGCGAGCGCGGCCATCGCCTCCGGTAAGCTCGCGGTGGCGCCCGAGGGCTCCATCGTGGCGTCCGCCGATGGGGTCGACGCGATGATCGAAGCCTCCAACGCGGTGTACGAGGGGGCTCTGCACGCCCGTGCGGCCCTCGCGCGGGGCCAGCACGTGATCATGATGAACTTCGAGGCCGATCTCATGTACGGGCCCGTCCTGCTCGCTGAGGCGACGGCAAAGGGCCTCGTCTACACCGCGGCCGACGGCGACCAGCCCACGGTGATCAAGCGCCTCCTCGACGACATCACCTTCTGGGGCTTCGAGCCCGTGATGCTCGGCAACATCAAGGGCTATCTCGACCGCTACACCGATCCCACGAAGATCGCGCCCGAGGCCGACAAGCGCGCGCTCGACCACAAGATGTGCAGCTCCTACACCGACGGCTCGAAGCTCTGCGTGGAGATGGCGTGCCTCGCCAACGGCCTCGGCGGGCGGGTGCATGTGCCGGGCATGATCGGCCCACGGCTGGCCGACATTCACGATATCTACACAGAGATCGACTTTGCCGAGATCTGGGCGCCCGGCGACCCGCCGCTGGTCGATTACGTTCTGGGCGCGACGCCCAAGGGCGGGGTCTTCATCGTGGCGCACACGGCCGACCCCTTCCAGCAGTTCACCATGTCCTGGTTCCCGCCCGATATGGGCCCG
Organism: uncultured Limibaculum sp.; assembly: GCA_964467005.1. Taxonomy (GTDB): domain Bacteria; phylum Pseudomonadota; class Alphaproteobacteria; order Rhodobacterales; family Rhodobacteraceae; genus Thermohalobaculum. The sequence continues at coordinate 3,231 of CAYXPI010000118.1, forward strand.
GGGCCGCACTACCTCTTCTACCGGCCCTACCATCTCGGCCATATCGAGGCGCTGGCCTGCGTGGCGGAGGCGGTGCTGGACGGCACCGCCCGCCTGGCCCCCTGGGCGGGCATGCGCACCAATGTGATGTGCTACGCCAAGCGAGACCTCGCGGCGGGCGAGGTGATCGACGGGATGGGCGGCTACCTCACTTACGGGCTCATCGAGAACCTCTCGGGCAAGGGCGCGGATCCCGAGCCCGGTCTGCCCCAGCTGATCTCCGACGGCGTGCGCCTCACCCGCCCGATCGCCAAGGACGCGCGCATCCCGCTCGCCGCCTGCGCCGCCGACCGCACCGCGCCCGCCTTCGCGCTGTACCGCGCGGCCTGCGGCGAGCGCGCGCTCGAACTCGCGTGAGGGGGCTTGAGATGCAGATCGCGATCCTCATCGTCTATCTCTTCGATCGGGCCACCAAGCCCATGGTCGAGATCCATCTCGACGAGATCCGGAAGAACACGCCGCAGCCCTATCGGATCTACGCCTCCACCGCCCTCCTCGGCGAGGAGGAGAGGGCGTTTCTCGCGGCTCAGCCAGACATCGTGACCGTGGCGACCCCGCCCGCACCCGAGGGCGCGACCCATGGAGAGGAGCACGCGCACCATCTCGAGGCGCTTCGGCAGGTCGCCCGTGGCGACACCCCCACGCACTACGCCACGCTCCATCCGGACAGCTTTCCGATCCGCCCGGATTGGGTGGCGCGGATCGCCGCGGAGCTCGACCGGGGCGCCGAGTTCGCCATCGCGACGCCCGCGGCCTTCACCGGCTGCATGATGTGGCCGGCCGCCTACGAGGCGCGCGACGTTCCCCTCCGCCTTGCGCCCGAGGCGTGGGAGACACCGGACTACGCGGCCTTTCGCGCCGCCGTGGAGCTCGACGACTACGAGGACACGGGCCACGGCTTTCTGTTCGACGCCTGGTCCCGCGGCGCCCGCTGGCACGGCCTCGCCCAAGGGGCGGATCCGGTCCTCTGGGGGGATGCGGTCGTGCACCTCGTCCATGTCGGCAAGCTCGTGGTCAACCGCGGCGCCACCACGGCCAAGAGGGAGGGGGCGATCCGCGGCGCGCTCGCGCTCCTCCGCCCCGTCTGGCGGAGGCTGCCCGCCTGGGTGCATGGGCGGACGCATGCGATCCTCCAGCCCGTGCGCTCGGTCTCGAAGGCCGATCAGGTGCGGGCCCTCATCGCCGACCCGGACGCCTTCCTCGCCCCCGCCCGAGCGGCCGCCCAGCGCAGCTGAGGGGGCTCAGGCTCCGAGGGTCTCGACGAGGCGGCGCAGAAGCGCCATCCGCGGCTGGAGGGAGTGAATGTAGAGATGCTCCGTCGCGGTGTGGGCCTCGGCTCCGTCGACGCCGAGCCCGTCGAGCGTCGGCACCGTGTTGGCCACAAAGCTCCCGTCGCTGCCGCCGCCCGTGTGGAGATCCTCGAGCACCCAGCCATCCTCGGCCGCGAGCGCCTTGGCGTGCTCGAAGAGCGCGGCGATGCCCGCCGTCTTGGTGTAGGCGGGGCGGTTGGGCCCGCCGCTGAGGGTGAGCGTCACATCCGGGTCGACGGGGCGGAGGGCGCGGAGGGCCGCGTCCATCTCAGCGGCCAGCGCCTCGCTCTCCACGCGGAGATCGATCCCCGCCCAGCAGGCCTCGGGCACCGTGTTGTCGGTCGAGCCGCCCTCGATCCGGCCGACATTGAGCGTGACCCCGCGGGCGTAGTCGGTCATCGCCTCGATGGCGAGCACCTGATGGGCCATCTCGCGCACCGCACTCCGGCCCTTGGCGTGGTTGGTGCCCGAATGGGCGGCGCGGCCACGGGCCTCCAGCCGATACCGCCCGACCCCGCGGCGCCCGGTCACGATCTTGCCCCCGCCCCGGGCGGGCTCGGTGACGAGCACATAGGCGGCGCGCTCCGCCGTCTCCTCGATGAGGGCCTGGGAGGTCGCGCTGCCGGTCTCCTCGTCGGAGGTGAGCAGAACTCGCACCGGCAGAGGGGTCGCCCGGCCGGCCTCCGCCAGGCTGCGGAGCGCGCGGTAGGCGATGTAGGCGCCGCCCTTCATGTCCGAAGTGCCGGGGCCGTAAGCGTGGTCGCCCTCCACGCGCCAGGGCATGGTGGCCAGCGAGCCCACGGGGTGCACCGTGTCGAGATGGGAGAGGATGAGGATCTCCTTGCCACGCTCCCGCGCGCCGTCCCAAGGGAGCGCGATGGAGAGATGGTCCCCCTGGCCGTCCCGCCCGGGTGTGCGCGCGATCTCCGCACCCAGGGCGCGGTAGCCCTCGCCGGCGAGGTCCATCAGCCGGTTGATCCCCGCCACATGGCCCGTGGGCGTCTCGATCTCCACCCAGGCGCGCACGCCCTCCAAGATCTCCGCGTCGTCCGGCACCCGCATGGCCTATCCCCCTGTCGCTCCGTCGGGGCCGAGGCTAGGCTGAACCGGCGGCGAAAGGAAAGAGCGGAGGCCAGGATGGGAGACGACCCGCGCGGCTCGGGCGCCTGGGTTGTGGACCCGGCCCGGTATCTCGAGAGCCGCCCGGCAGAGCATGGGGCGCGGGCGCCGGTCTCCCAGCACCTGGAGATGGCCGACGAGGTGCATCTGGCCGTCGACCTCCACCTGCCCGAGGGGCCCGGGCCCTGGCCCACGGTGCTGGTCTTCACGCCCTACTACCGGCGCTTCCGCCTCGCCCCGGGCGCCTCCGCCGAACCGAGCCCCAACATCGCCATCTACCGCGACATGTTCGTGCCCCGGGGCTACGCGCTCCTGGTGGTGGATGTCCGCGGCACCGGCGCGTCCGATGGGTGCCGCGACAGCTTCCGCTCCCCGCGCGAGCGGGCGGATTACGCGGACGTCATCGGCTGGGCCACGGGCGAACCTTGGTGCGACGGCCGCCTCGGCGCCACCGGCATCTCCTATCTGGGGGCGGCGGCGGATTTTGCGGCGGCCTCCGGGCATCCCGCGCTCAAGGCCATCGCCCCCATCAGCGCGGTGTGGGACACCTATCGCGACCACTTTTATCCGGGCGGCTGCCGGCTGACCCGCCTCATCGACGCCTACGCAGCCCTCGCCGACGCGCTCGACCAGGACGACCGGGCGGCCCTCACGGCCTATCCCTATTTCGCGGATCCCGCCTTCGAGGGCCCCGCGCCGGTGGACGACGATCCGGAGGGCGCGCATCTCGCTAAGGCGATCGCCCAGCACGCGGCCAACGCCAATATGCGCGACTTCCTGCGCGCCTTCGAATTCCGGGACGACGCGCTCGCCCACGACCCCGGCTTCACGATGGACCGGGTGAGCCCCCACGCCGGGTCGCCCGACATGCGCGCGGATCTCGCCGTGCTCGCGATCTCCGGCTGGTACGACGGCGCCTACGCCAACGGCGCGATCAGCCGGTTTCTCAGTGCGCCGGGGGCCGACCGGCGGCTCCTTCTGGGCCCATGGGACCACGGCGCCCGCACCAATGCCAGCCCCTGGCGGGCCCGCGCCGCGCCGGAGTTCCCGGTGCTCGCCGAGATCCTGCGCTTCTTCGACACCCATGTGGCGGGGCGGCAGACCGGGCTCTCGGAGGAGGCGCGGGTGCATCTCCATATGATCGGGCGGGAGAGCTGGCTCGCCGCCCCGGGCTGGCCGGTGGCCGGGCGCAGCCAAGATCTGGCACTCGGCCCCGGCGGCACGCTCTCGGCCGAGCCGGGCCCGGCCGCGCGCGCCGCCCATTGGGTGGACTACGCCCAAGGCACCGGGCGAGCGACCCGCTACACCCGCCTCGCCGCCCAGGCGATCGAACGCTACTACCCCCGCTGGGAAGAGCGCCGGCCGACCGATCTTGCCTTTGCCACCGCCCCCTTGGACGCGCCGCTGGCGCTCGCGGGCGACGCGGTGCTCCACCTCGCGCTGACCGCCGACCAACGGGATGCCTGCGTCTTCGCCTATCTCGAGGCCATCGCGCCGGACGGCGCCCGCACCTACATCACCGAAGGGATGCTGCGGGCCCTTCATCGGGGTGGCGCCGAGAGATCCCCCACCTACCGCGCGACCTGGCCGACGCCCAGCTTTCACCGCGCTGAGGCCCGCCCACTCACGCCCGGGGAGCCGGCGCGGCTCCAGATCCCCTTCCTGCCCGTGGCCTGGGAGATCCCGGCGGGCCACCGCCTGGGCCTCCGCCTCGCGGGGGCGGACCGGGACAACTTCGCCCTCTGGCCCTACGGCGCCCCCGGTCGCTGGGTGGTCGCGCTGGGCTCGGGCGGCAGCCGGCTGTCGCTCCCGATCCTCTCGGCATCAGCGATCTGACGCTCCCGCCGGGCGGTGTAAAAGGCGGCGGCGAAGATGATGCCGGCCCCGAGCCACACCCAGATCTCGATGACCTCGCCGAAGAGGAGCCAGCCGAAGGCCACGGCGAAGGGCAGCCGCGCGAAATCCACGCCCATCACCACCGAGGCGTCGGCCGCGCGGAAGGCCCGCGCCAACGTGATGTGTCCAAGCATCCCGAAGAGGCCCATCAGCGCGAACACCCCCCAGAGTTCGGGCTCAAGCGGCGCCCAGACCCAGAGCCCGGGGCCGAGGGCGAGCGTGGTCTGCAAGAGCGTGGTGATGAGCACCACCGTGTCCGGATGGTCCCGATCCGCCAGCTGCTTAATGAAGAGGCTGGAGGCCGCCATCGCCACGGCCGAAAGGACCGCGAGGAGCGCGCCCGCCGAGGGCTCGGCCACGCCCGGGCGCAGGATCACGAGCGCGCCCAGAAAGCCGACGCCGATCGCGCCCCAACGCCGCAAGCCCACCCGCTCCCCAAGAAAGAGCGCGGCTCCCATCGTCGCGAAGAGCGGCATCAGGAAGGCGATGGCCGTCACCTCCCCCACGGGCGCGAGGGAGATCGCGCCGAACCAGGTGGTCATGGCCAGGAACCCCATCGCCACGCGCACGAGATAGAGCCGCAGATGGGGCGTGCGCAGCATCCCGAGGCCCCGGACCGCGACCATCGGCGCCATCGAGAGCCCGGCGAAGGCCAGCCGCAACAGCACGATCTGCGCCACCGCCACACCGGACAGCGCCGCATAGCGTCCGAGCACCGCCACCCCCGAGAGGCAGGCGCAGGAGAGGAGCATCCAGAGGATGCCCTCGGTGGCGGAGGGAGGACGGGGGGCGGGCATCGCGCGAGCCTAGCTTAGGGCGCGGTCGCAGGCGAGCGCCGCCGCGACGCCGCTTGAACGCCTCCCCAACGGGTGCCAAGGTGCTTGGACAAGCCGGCGGCCACAGCCGGCGCGCCACAGAGACGCACAACAGGACCCAACAGGAGGTGTCACTCATGATGTTCCGGGCCTTCGCCGCATCCGCGGCCGCCGCCCTCGCGCTCTCCGGCGCCGAGGCGCTGGCCGGCAAGGCGGACGACACGCTCACCTGGTCGACCGACCGGGAGGTGGCCGTCGTCGACCCCTACTACAACAACACCCGAGAGCTCGTGATCATGGGCCATCTCGGCTGGGACGCGCTCCTGTTCCGCAATCTCGACACCGGGGAGTACGAGCCGCTCCTCGCCACCGAGTGGACCTGGACCGACGCCGTGACGATGGACCTCACGCTGCGCGAGGGCGTGACCTTCCACGACGGGTCGAGCTTCGGGCCCGAGGACGTGGCCTACACGGTCAACCACGTCGCCAACCCCGACAGCGGCGTGCTGACCCAGGCCAATGTGAACTGGATGAAGAGCGCCGAGGTGACCGGGGACAACACGGTGCGCATCCATCTCCATAGCCCGTTCCCGGCCGCGCTGGCCTATATGGCGGGCGCCGTCTTCATCGTGCCCGAGGGCCATTACGACCGCGCGCCCACGGGGGCGGACGGCAAGCCCGACTACGGCGCGGTGACGCCCGTGGGCACCGGGCCTTACAGATGGGTCGACACGCGCACCGGCGAGTATGTGCACTGGGAGGCCAACGCCGAGTACTTCGCCGGCGGCCCCAAGGGCACGCCCCAGATCGGCCAAATCCATTTCCGCACCCTCAAAGAGCCCAACACCCAGATCGCCGAGCTTCTGACCGGCGGGGTGGACTGGATCTGGGACGTGCCCAAGGACCAGGCCGAGCGGCTCGCGGACACGGGCCAAGTGACCGTGGAGAACGCGAAGACCATGCGGATCTCCTACCTCACCTTCGACGTGGCGGGCCGCTCGGGCCAGGACATGTTCGCCGACAAGCGCGTGCGCCAGGCGGTGGCCCACGCCATCGACCGCGAGGCGATCACGCGGAATCTGGTGGGCCCGGCCTCGGTGGTGATCCCCTCGGCCTGCCATCCGGACCAGTTCGGCTGCGCCCAGGACGTGCCGACCTATGGCTACGACCCCGAGAAGGCGAAGGCGCTCCTCGCCGAGGCCGGCTATCCAGACGGCTTCGAGTTCGACATCTACGCCTATCGCCAGCGCGAGTTCACCGAGGCGGTGATCGGCGACCTCGCCAAGGTGGGGATCCGGGCCAAGCTCACCTTCCTCCAATACCGGGCGCTCCGCGATCTCATCTGGGGCGGGCAGACCCCCATCGCCCACATGACCTGGGGCTCCAACTCGATCCCGGATGTCTCCGCCTCCACGAGCCACTTCTTCTCGGGCGGCAAGGACGATCCCTCCGGCCCGGGCGGCGACCCCGAGGTGGTGGCCGCGGTCGAGCGGGGCGACAACACGGTGGAGCCGGCGGACCGGGCTGCGGCCTACAAGGCGGCGCTGACCCGCATCGCCGAGGAGGCCTATTGGGTGCCGATGTTCACTTACGCCAAGTACTATGCCTTCTCGAACGACCTCGACTTCACGACGACGCCGGACGAGATCCCGCGCTTCTACGCGGCGTCCTGGAAGTAAGCTCGACCCTCCGGCGCTCCCGCCCGGGGGCGCCGGCGGCCGAGGGCGCGCGCGATGGCGGCATATCTCCTCAGGCGGCTCGGCGTGGCGGTGGCGGTGGCCTTCACCGTCTCGCTCTTGACCTTCTCGATGATCTACCTTTCGGGCGATCCGGCGGTGGCGCTGGCGGGCGAGAGCGCGACTGAGGCCGACATCGAGAACATCCGCGCCTATTACGGCTATGACCGGCCCATCGTGGTGCAGTATGTCGACTGGCTGTGGCGCGCGATCCAGGGCGATTTCGGCCAATCCCACTATCTCCGCCAGCCGGTGGCGGCGGTGATCTTCGAGCGGCTGCCCACCACCATGCTCCTCGGCGCCTGCGCGCTCCTCTTCGCGCTGGTCTTGTCGATCCCGCTCGGCGTGCTGGCGGCGATCCGGCCCAACTCGCTGATCGACCGGGCGGCGCTCACCCTCGCGGTGATCGGCCAGGCGATGCCCACCTTCTGGTTCGCGCTCACCATGGTGCTGTGGTTCGGGATCACCTGGCGGATCCTGCCGATCACGGGCTCGGACAGTTGGGCAAACTTCGTAATGCCCTCCATCGCGCTCGGCTACTACATCACGCCCGCGGTCATGCGGCTCACCCGCGCCGGCATGCTCGAGGTCCTGCAGGCGGACTACATCCGCACCGCCCGGGCCAAGGGCCTCCGCCCGCGCACCGTGCTCTTCAAGCACGCGCTCCGCAACGCGATCATCCCCGTCGTCTCCCTCTCCGCCGTCTCCTTCGGCTTCATGCTGGGAGGCTCGATCGTGATCGAGACGATCTTCGCCATCAACGGGCTCGGCTATCTCGCCTGGGAGTCGATCCAGCGGGCGGATCTGCCGATGATGCAGGCCATCGTGCTGGTGCTCAGCCTCTTCTACATCGTGCTCACCTTCGTGTCCGACCTGCTGAACGCCTGGCTCGATCCCCGATTGAGGACCGCCTGATGACCGCGACCGATCCCGGCCTCCGTGCGGGCCCCGCGCCGGCCGCCGCCGCCGCGCTGTCCCCGAGCCCCGGGCAGCAGCTCCGGCGCCGCGCCTTCGGCCATGCGGGCTTCGTCATCGGCCTCGGCGTGCTCGCCGCGATCTTCGCCATGGCGCTGCTGGCCCCCCTGCTCGCGCCGCACGACCCCTACGATCAGGTGCTCGACCGCAAGCTCATCCCGCCCGTCTGGTTTGACAGCCCCAAGGTCACCTGGGAGCATCCGCTCGGCACCGACCAGCTGGGCCGGGACTATCTCTCCCGCCTCCTCTACGGCGCGCGGATCTCGCTCCTCATCGGCTTTTCGGCCATGTTCATCTCGCTGCTGATCGGCACGACGATCGGCGTCCTCGCGGGCTATTTCGGCGGCCGGGTCGATGCGATCTGCAGCTTCATCATCAC
>CAYXPI010000119.1:0-11398 GCA_964467005.1 uncultured Limibaculum sp.
CCACCCAGAGATGGGAGAACTGGCCGAAGCGCGACATCAGCACCTTGTCGCCCGGGGAAAGGGTGTTGGCGATCGCGCTCTCCCAGCCGCCGGTGCCGGAGCCCGGGAAGATGAAGACCTGGCCGGCGGTGGATTTGAAGACCGCCTTCGTGTCCTCGAGGAGAGGCTTCACGAAGTCCGGGAAGTCGGGCGCGCGCATGTCCTCGAGCGCGACGTCCATCGCTTGGCGGACGCGGAAGGGCATGTTGGTCGGGCCCGGTATGAACAGGGCAGTGTATCCGGTCTTCATGGGTGCGTTCCTCTGCAGGCGCCCGTGGACGGCGCAATCTTTCTGCGGCCGCGGTAGGGGAGCGGTTTGGGCCAAGCCATTCAATTTTATCTCAGAGCGCCCGTTTTCCTCTAAAGAGCGTCGCTCGTGCCGGGGAAGGGGCCGCTTTTCCGCCCGCGACGGTTGCAGGCCGGGAGCGTTGCAGAAACTTTTCCGTATGGTGGAATAGGACCGGGTCAGGGGGTGAGCAGGATTTTGCCCCGGTGGCCCGCCGCCTCCATCAGCCTGTGCGCCTCCGCGGCCTTCGCGAGCGGCAGCACGGTGTGGGTGACCGGGCGCAGGCGCCCCGCCGCGAAGAGCGGCCAGACCTCCGCCTCGAGCGCACGGGCGACCGCCGCCTTGAACCCGGCCGGGCGGCTGCGGAGCGTCGAGCCTGTGTAGGTCAGCCGCTTGAGCATGACGGGCATGAGGTTGAGCGTCACCTCCGAGCCCGCGTTGAAGGCGAGCTGGACGATGCGCGCATCCGCCCGCGCCGCTTTGATGTTTTGCGCGATCACGGGGCCGCCCACGATGTCGAGGATGATGTCGGCGCCCCCGGCCTCCCGCACGATGGCCACGAAGTCCTCCGTCGCGTAGTCGATCGCCCGCTCGGCCCCCAGCGCGCGGCAGAAGTCGAGCCCCCCGGCTGCCTCGGTCGCGAAGACGCGGAGCCCGCGCGCGACGCCGAGCTGGATGGCCGTGGAGCCGATGCCCCCGCCCCCGCCATGGACGAGGAAGAGGCCGCTCTCCGGCACCCGCGCCTTGTGGAAGATGTTGGACCAGACGGTGAAGTAGGTCTCTGGGAGCCCGGCCGCGTCGATTTCCGAGACGCCCTCCGGAACGGGCAGACAATGCTCGGCGTCGACGGCCACGAGATCGGCGTAGCCCCCGCCATTCGTCAGCGCGCAGACCCGGTCCCCCACCGCCCAGCGGGCCGCGCCCTGGCCGAGGGCCACGACCTCGCCCGAGACCTCGAGGCCGAGGAGATCCGACGCGCCCTTCGGTGCGGGATAGAGCCCGCGGCGCTGCATGAGGTCCGGCCCGTTCACCCCGGCGGCGGTGACGCGCACCAGCACCTCCCCCGGCCCCGGGCTCGGTGCGTCGCGACGGCCGGGCACAAGCACCTCAGGGCCGCCGCCCGCCCCGTGCTCGATCACCGTCATCTCGGACATGCCCGCCTCCCTTGCCCTCGTCTCTCCCGGCGTGTAGCGAGGGATGCCGCACCGCGCAATCCTCCGCCCTGTCGCGAGCCCTGAGAGACCGAGAGCCGCCGAGACGCCCGTTGACCGACACGCTGAGCCTCGCCGCCAACACGCTGATCTCCCCGGCCGTGCTGTCCTTCGCGCTCGGCTTCGGGGCGGCGATGGCGCGCTCGAGCCTCTCGGTGCCCGAGGCGGCCGCCAAGGCGCTGGCCATCTACCTGCTCTTCGCCATCGGCTTCAAAGGGGGGGCGGCGGTCGCGGCCCATGGGGCGGACACGGCGCTGATCGCGAGCCTCGTCGCCGGCGCCGTCCTCTCGGCCATCGCGCCGCTCGTCGCCTTCGCCATCCTCCGCGCCGTGAGCGGGCTCGACCGGGTGACCGCCGCGGCCGTCGCCGCGCATTACGGCTCGATCTCCATCGTCACCTTCGTCGCGAGCTCCTCGGCGCTCGCCAGCATCGGCGTGGCGCACGAGGGGTTTATGGTCGCCGTGGCCGCGGCGATGGAGGCGCCGGCGATCTTCACCGCCCTCATCCTCGCGCGGGGGGGTCTCGGCTCCGCGCTGAAGGAGCCCGACCTCCTCCGAGAGGTCGCGGCCAACGGCTCGATCGTGCTCCTCGTCGGCGCGTTTCTCATCGGCTGGGTCACCGGCCCCGCGGGGCTCGAGCAGATCTCCGGCCTCGTCACCGTGCCCTTTACCGGGCTTCTCTGCCTCTTTCTTCTCGATATGGGGATCGTGGCGGGGCGTGGGCTGCTCCGCTCGGCGGGAGACCTCACGCTGGCGGTCGTGCTCTTCGGGGTGGGCATGCCGCTCATCGGCGCGGCGCTCGGCCTTGTGCCCGCGCTCCTCATCGGGCTGAGCCCGGGAGGCGTCGCGCTCTTCATGACGCTCTCGGCCTCGGCCTCCTACATTGCCGTGCCGGCGGCCATGCGCGTCGCTCTGCCGGAGGCGGATCCCGCGATCTCGCTCACCCTCTCCCTCGGTGTCACATTCCCCTTCAACCTCACCCTCGGCATACCGCTCTATATTGCCGTGGCGACCGCAATCGTCCCGGCCGGCGGAGGCTGAGCCCATGCGCACCACCCCCGCGAAACGCATCGAGATCATCATCGAGGCGCCGGCGCTGCCCAAGCTCTCCCGCGCGCTCGAGGCGGCGGGGGCCACGGGCTACACGGTGCTCCCGGTCTTCGGCGGCTACGGCCGCACCGGCGCCTGGACCCGCGAGGGTGAGGTGAGCGGCGGTCAGGGGATGGTGGCTGTTCTCGTCATCACCCAGGCCGATCGGGTGGAGGCGCTGACGGATGCGGTGTACGAGGTGATGGAGCGGCAGATCGGAGTGATGGCGGTGAGCGACTGCGCGGTGGTGCGCGAGGAGCGGTTTTGAGGGACGACGGAGCCCCGCCGGCGCCCGTGCCGGCCTATCTGCTGGAGCGCTTCGCGAGCTGGCGGGCGCTGCGCTTTCAGCCCAACCGGATCTGGCACGCGCGCTTGGCCGAGGACGGGCAGCGCCCGCGCGCGATGATCGTGAGCTGCTGCGACAGCCGGGTCGACACCGTGCAGATGTTCGGCGCCGAGCCGGGAGATCTCTTCGTGGTGCGCAACGTGGCCAATCTCGTGCCACCCTACAATCCGGACCATCAGCACCACGGCACCTCCGCGGCGGTGGAGTACGCGGTCACCGGCCTCCGGGTCGCGCACATCCTTGTGGTCGGGCACTCCAATTGCGGGGGCGTGGCGGCCTGCGCGCGGATGTGGTCCGAGGGGGCGGCCGAGCCGGCGGAGAGTGGCTTCATCGGCCGCTGGATGGAGATGCTGCGCCCCGGCTGGGAGCGGCTGCGGGGCCGGGCGGCGGGCCCCGCGGCGGAGCTCCGCGCGCTCGAGGAGGAGACGGTGCGCACGAGTTTGCGCAACCTCGTCACCTTTCCCTTCGTCGCCGAGGCGGTGGCGGAGGAGCGGCTGAGCCTCCATGGTGCCTGGATCGACATCGGCTGCGGGGAGCTCCATGTGCTCGATCCCGAGAGCGGACGGTTCGAACCCGCGCCGCCGGTGGCCTGAGCGGCGCGCGCGGGGAGGGCGACCGGGCCATTCGCACTATGTGCTGGCCCGACCCGTCGTCACAGGAGCTTCCGATGACCTTCGTTTTGGCCTGGGCCGCCGCCCTTGCTGTGCTCGTCGCCATCGACCTCGTCTGGCTGCCCCGGGTGATGCGCCCGCTCTTCGAGCGGCACATCGGGGGCATGCTGCTCGAGACCCCCAAGATGGGCGTGGCGGCGATCTTTTACGTCGTCTATTGCGCGGGGCTCGTCTATTTCGCGGCGGCGCCGGCGGCCGAAGCCGGGATGCCCGCGGCCGCGCTCCGCGACGGGGCGCTTCTCGGCGCGCTCGCCTACGCGACCTACGAATGCACCAATTGGGCGACGCTCAAGGGGTGGCACTGGCGGATGGCCGCGCTCGACATCGCGGGGGGCGCGGCGATCGCGGCGGTCTCGGCCTTCGCGGCCGCGCTCGTCCTGGCATAAGCCGCCATCCTGTGGGAGCGCCCCTTGGCCCCGCTTGACAGATGCGAGACAGGAACAAAGTATGAACTCATGATCCGGCTCGACCCGACTCGCCTGGCGCTCCTGCGCCCTTCCGCTTCTCCCGGCCCCGCGGCGGAGGAGCCGTTGGCCCTCGTTGCGCGGATGGTCGAACACGGGGTGCATGAGATCGCGGAGGCCCGGTTCGGCGATTTCGCGGCGGCCACGGGGCTTGCGGCGGCGGCGCTGCGCCTGCGCCCGGCGGGGGCTCTTCTTTGGGTGAGCGAGGCGCGGCTCCGGCGCGAGCACGGGCGAATGTCGGCGCGCGGGCTTCAGGCGATGGGGGGCGATCCGGGCCGGGTTCTGGCGGCGGAGGCGGCCAAGACGCGCGACGCTCTCTGGTGCGTGGAGGAGGGGCTTCGCTCGGGCGCCGTGGCGGCCGTGGTCGCCGAGCTTTCGGAGGCGGATTTCACGGCGACGCGCCGGTTTGCCCTTGCGTCGCGGGAGAGCGGGGTGCCCGCCATCCTTCTCCTGCCGCACACGCGCGAGGGAGCGACGGCGGCCGAGAGCCGCTGGCGGGTGCGCGCGCTCCCCTCCGCGCCCAACCCTTACGACGCGGAGGCGCCCGGGGCGGTGCGCTGGCAGGCGGTGCTCGAGCGCTCGCGCGCGGCGCCCGGGGCGGTGGGACGCCGGCTCGATCTGGAGGTGGAGGATGAGACGCATCGTCTCTGTGTGGTTGCCGGACTGGCCGATCGACCGGCTGCGCAGAGCGGGCGGCTTGCCCGGCGCCGCGCGGTCCTTAAGCGCACCGGCTGAGGCCGAGGCGCCGGCCGCGCTCACCGAGCGGGGAGCCACCGGCATACGCCTTGTCGCGCTCACACCCTCGGTCCGGGCTCGGGGGCTCGCGGCGGGGATGACGCTGGCGGATGCCCGGGCGCGTCTGCCGGAGCTCGCGAGCCGTGAGATCGACCGCGCGGCGGATGCCCGGGCGCTGGCCGCCCTCGCCCTCTGGGCCACGCGCTGGAGCCCGACGGTGGCGCTCGACGGGCGCGATGGGCTGGCGCTCGACGTCACGGGGGCGGCGCATCTCTGGGGCGGGGAGGCCGGGCTCTTGGCCGACATCTCGGCGCGGCTCGACCGGGCGCGGATCGCCCACCGTCTCGGCCTCGGGCCCACGCTCGGGGCGGCCTGGGCGCTCGCCCACACGGCCCCGGGCCCGATCACCCGGCTCGAGGGCGCAACGGAGGCGGAGCGGCTGGGCGGGATTGCGGATCTTTCGGTCGCGGGCCTCCGCCTGGGCGAGGAGGCGCGCACCCTCCTCCGGCGCTTTGGCCTCGGGCGGATCGGGCAGCTTGCCGAGATCGATCGGGCGGCGCTGGCGCGGCGGTTCCGGGACGGCGCGGTGCCCGCCCGGGCGGCGGAGGCGGTGGCGGACCAGGCGCTTCTGCGGCTCGACCAGGCGCTCGGCCGCGTCGGCGAGCCGCTGGCGCCGATCCAGGCGCCGCCCCGGCATGTCGCGCGCCTGCCCTGCCCCGAGCCGGTGGCGGATCTTGCGGGGCTGGAGGCGGGGCTCGAGACGCTCCTCGCGCGGCTCTCGACGGAGCTCGCGGCGGCCGGGCGGGGCGCCCGGCGGCTCACGCTCCGCGCCTATCGGGCGGACGGAACGACGGGCGAGATCGCCGCGCAGGCGGCCAGGCCCACGCGGGAGGCGGCGCACTGGGCGCGGCTTTTTGCCGAGCGGCTGCCCGGGCTCGATCCGGGCTATGGCGTGGATCTCCTGAGGCTCGAGGCGGCGGGGCTTGCGGAGATGGCGGCGGCCGAGGCGCCGCGCCGGCTGGAGGCCGCCCCAGGGGAGGCGGACCCGGCGGCCCTTGCCGCGCTGGCGGACCGGATCGCCGCGCGGCTCGGGCGCCAGGCGGTCGAGGCCGCCCTGCCCGCGGAGAGCCACCGGCCCGAATATGCGGAGCGTTGGGGACCCTTCGAGGGTGAGCTGGCGGACTGGTCGGCGGCCCCGCCCGGCCCCTGGGGCGCGCGGCCGCTCCGGCGGCTCTCCAGGCCCGAGCCCGCCGAGGTGATCGCCGAGGTGCCGGACGGTCCGCCGGTCCGCGTCGTCTGGCGGCGGCGGGCCCGGCGGGTGGTGCGCGCCGAGGGGCCGGAGCGGCTGGGGCCGGACTGGTGGCGGGCGGGCGGCCCAACCGAGATGCGGGCGCGGGATTGCTATCTGGTCGAGGACGCCGAGGGGCTCCGGCTCTGGCTCTGCCGCGACGGGCTCTATGGCGACGGGCGCGGGGGGGCGCCGGTTTGGCAGGTCCATGGCCTCTTCGCGTGACGGAGGCCGGCGCGGCCCGCCGCCTTCCCCGCCCGCCCATCCGGAGGCGCCGGGCCCGACCCGGCGCGCTCTTGGGGCATGAGCGGCTATGCCGAGCTCGGCGCGCGGAGCAACTTCTCCTTCCTCGAGGGCGCGTCGAACCCCGAGGAGCTGGTGGAGACCGCGGCCGAGCTCGGGATCGCCGGGCTGGGCCTCGCGGATCGGAACACGCTGGCCGGCGTGGTGCGCGCCCATCTCGCGGCCAAGCCGCTCGGCCTCCGCCTCGCGGTCGGCTGCCGGCTCGCGCCGGAGGACGGGCCCGAACTCCTCGCCTATCCGGAGGACCGGGCCGCCTATGGCCGTCTCTCGCGCCTTCTTTCGGAGGGCAAGCGGGCGGCGGAGAAGGGCGCCTGCCGCTTCACGCTCGACGATGTCATCGCTCATTCGGAGGGGCTGCTACTGATCGTCTTGCCGCCGAGGCGGCCGGATGCGGGCATCCTCGCCCATGCGCGGCGTCTTGCGCGCACGCTCAAAGGCCGGGTGTGGCTCGGCGCGCGCCATCGGATGGAGGGGCGGGACAGGGCGCGGATCGCGCGGCTCGCCGAGCTGGCCGAGGCAGCCGGCGCGAGGCTCGTCGCGGTGGGCGACGTCCTCTACCACGCGCCGCAGCGGCGGCCTCTGCAGGACGTGCTGACCTGCATCCGCGCGGGCACGACCGTGGCCGAGGCCGGCTTTCGCCTGGAGATGAACGCCGAGCGGCATCTGAAGCCTCCCGCGGAGATGGCGCGCCTCTTCCGCGGGCATGAGGGCGCGCTCGCCGCCTCGCTCGAGATCCTGGAGCGCGCGCGCTTTTCCCTCGACGAGCTGGCCTACGAGTACCCCGAGGAGCCCGTGCCGCCGGACACCACCCCCCAGGCCCATCTCGAGGCGCTCACTTGGCAGGGCGCGGCCCGGCGCTATCCGGACGGCGTGCCGGAGCGCGTGCGCGCGGCGATCGTGAAGGAGCTCCGCCTCATCGCAGAGCTCGCCTACGCGCAGTACTTCCTCACGGTGCACGACATCGTGGCCTGGGCCCGGCGGCAGGACATCCTCTGCCAGGGCCGCGGCTCGGCGGCCAACTCGGCCGTGTGCTTTTGCCTCCACATCACGGCGGTGGACCCGGACAGCTCGAACCTCCTCTTCGAGCGGTTCCTCTCCAAGGAGCGCCGGGAGCCGCCGGACATCGACGTGGATTTCGAGCACGAGCGCCGCGAGGAGGTGATCCAATACGTCTATCGCCGCTATGGGCGCGACCGCGCGGCGCTCACGGCCACGGTGATCCATTACCGCCCGCGCTCGGCGGTGCGCGAGGTGTGCAAGGCGCTGGGGCTCTCGGAGGACATCTCGGCCGCGCTCGCGGGCACGGTCTGGGGCTCCTGGGGCAAGGAGATCACCCAGGCGCATGTGGCGCAGGCGGGCCTCGACCCCGCGGCGCCGGAGATCCGTCGTGCGATCACCCTCACGCGCCAGCTCATCGGGATGCCGCGGCATCTGTCGCAGCATGTGGGCGGCTTCGTCCTCACCCGCGGGCCGCTCACTGAGACCGTGCCGATCGGCAACGCGGCGATGGAGGACCGGACCTTCATCGAGTGGGACAAGGACGACCTCTCGGCGCTCGGCATCATGAAGGTGGACATCCTCGCCCTCGGCATGCTCACCTGCATCCGCAAGGCCTTCGCGCTTTTGGCCGAGCACAAGGGGATCCGGCTCGACCTTGCGAGCCTGCAGGCGGAGGACCGGGCGACCTACGAGATGCTCTCCCGGGCCGACAGCCTCGGTGTGTTCCAGGTCGAGAGCCGGGCGCAGATGAACATGCTGCCGAGGATGCGCCCCCGCACCTTTTACGACCTGGTGATCGAGGTCGCGATCGTTCGCCCCGGGCCCATCCAGGGGGAGATGGTGCACCCCTATCTCCGCCGCCGCCAGGGCAAGGAGATGGTCGCCTACCCCTCGCCCGCGCCGGAGCACGGGCCCAAGGACGAGCTCGAGCGCATTCTCGGCCGCACCCTCGGCGTGCCGCTCTTTCAGGAGCAGGCGATGCAGATCGCGATCGACGCCGCCAGGTTCACGCCGGACGAGGCCAACGGGCTCCGCCGCGCCATGGCCACGTTCCGCCGGGTTGGCACGATCAAGAACTACCAGGACAAGATGGTCGAGCGGATGATCGCCCGCGGCTACGATCCGGACTTCGCCCATCGCTGCTTCGACCAGATCAAGGGCTTCGGCGAATACGGCTTTCCCGAGAGCCACGCGGCGAGCTTCGCGCTCCTCGTTTACGTCTCCTCCTGGCTGAAATGCCACCACCCGGAGGTGTTCTGCGTGGCCCTCCTCAACTCCCAGCCCATGGGCTTCTACGCCCCGGCCCAGATCGTGCGCGACGCCCGCGACCACGGTGTGGAGGTGCGGGGGGCGGACATCAACGCCTCCGCGTGGGACTGCACGCTGGAGCCCGCGGGCCCGGGCCTCGCGGTCCGCTTGGGCTTTCGCATGATCGACGGGCTGCGGGAGGATGAGGCGGCCGCGCTCGTTGCCGCCCGGGGCGAGGGGTATGCCGAGGTCTCGGAGATCCGCCAACGCTCCGGGGTTCTCCGCGCCACGCTGGAGCGTCTGGCGGCGGCGGACGCGTTCCGCTCCCTCGGCCTCGACCGGCGCCAGGCGCTCTGGGCGGTGCGTGGCGAGGCGACGGGGGCAGCGCTGCCGCTCTTCGCGGCGGCTGGGGTGCCCGAGCAGGGGGGCGAGCGGCCGGCCCGCCTTCCCCAGATGCCCCTCTCCGAGCATGTGGTGCAGGACTTTCAGACCACGCGGCTCTCGCTCAAGGCGCATCCGATGACGTTTTTGCGCGCCGGGCTCACGCGCCAGCGGATCCTCACGACCGCGGCGGCGGTGGCGGCGCCCAACGGCGCGCGGGTGGCGGTGGCCGGGGTGGTGCTCGTGCGCCAGAAACCCGGGAGTGCGAAGGGCGTGGTGTTCGTGACGCTGGAGGACGAGACCGGCATCGCCAACATCGTGGTGTGGAAGCGTGTGGCGGCCGCCTTCCGCCCGGTGGTGATGGGGGCGCGGGTGCTTCTGGTGCGGGGGCGGGTGCAGCGGGCCGAGGGGATCACCCATGTGGTGGCCGAGCGGCTCGTGGACCGGACCTCGGATCTCGCGCTCCTCTCGGAGGACGCGGTGGCGGAGATGGGCGATCGGGGCCTTGCCCGGGCCGACGAGGTGCGGCGCCCCGTCTCCGAGGACGCCCGCGTGAAGCCCTCGCGCCAGAACCCCAGGGGCCATCCCCGGGATGTGCGGGTGATCCCGAAGAGCCGGGATTTCCATTGAGCCTTGTGCGCGAAAGGCGGGGCCGCTAGGAGGCGCCCATGATCCCGACGGCCCTCAGCATCGCAGGCTCCGACCCTTCGGGCGGCGCCGGCATCCAAGCCGATCTCAAGGCATTCTCGGCCAATGGCGTCTACGGCATGGCGGCGCTCACGGCCCTCACCGCGCAAAACACGCAAGGCGTGACCGGAGTGGAGCTCGTGCCGCCGGACTTCGTGGCCGCCCAGGTCGCCGCGGTGTTCGCCGACATTCGGGTGGATGCGGTGAAGATCGGCATGGTCGCGACGGCCGAGATCGCGGCCGCCGTGGCCGAGGCGCTGGCAACTCACAGGGCCCCCGTGGTGCTCGACCCGGTGATGGTGGCCAAGAGCGGGGACGCCCTCCTGGCGCCGGCGGCGGTGGCGACCCTCCGCGCGCGCCTCCTGCCGCTCGCCGCGGTGATCACGCCCAATCTGCCCGAGGCCGCCGCGCTTCTCGACCGTCCCGCGCCTCAGAGCCGGGCGGAGATGCCCGACATCGCGGCCGCGCTCCTCGCCCTCGGCCCCGCGGCGGTGCTCCTCAAAGGCGGCCATCTCGAGGGTGCCGAAAGCCCGGACTACCTAGCGACGGCCGAGGGCGGCATCTGGATCGAAGGCCCGCGGGCGCCCACGCGCAACACCCACGGCACGGGCTGCACGCTCTCCGCGGCCCTCGCGGCGCGGTTGGCTCAGGGCGAGGCGCTCGAGGCCGCGGCCCGCGCCGCCAAGGCCTATGTGGCCGGCGCCATCGCCGCGGCGGATCGGCTGGGGGTGGGCCAGGGCGCGGGCCCGACCCACCATTTCCACGCGCTTTGGCCGGCGTGAGCGCTCAGTGCACCTGGTCGCTGCCGGCGGCCGCCGAAACAACCGGGATGTCGAACCCTTCGTTCTTCTCCAAGTCGTTGATCGCGTGGAGGAAATAGGCGGCGTGCAGCGCGCTCATGCCGAAGGCGGTGTAGCGCCCATCCCGATCGAGCGGAAAGGCGAGGATGCATCCGGTCTTGCCGGTCTCGACATGGGCGCCGAGGGGCACGCCCACATGCGAACTCTCGGTGTTCCAGTCCTCCGCCACATGCTCTGGGATGTTGTCGAAAAACTCGGCGTTCTTCGGCAGTTCTGCGAGACCTTTGCGCGCCCGCAAGGTCTCCTGGAACTTGTCCCGCAGATGGAGGGCGATGCGGGCGGAGAGGAGCAGCACCTCCTGGCGGCCGTCCTTGGTCCGGGTCTTGAGGCTGAGGAAGCGCTTGGTCTTTTCCAGCGAAATGTGGAACGAGACAAGCTCGCGCTCCGCGGGCACGCGGGTGAGGTCGGCTGCAGGCGGCAAGAGGCGCTCGGGCTCGGTCATGGGGGCTCCTGTGATGGGGTTGGCCGGGTCTCTGCCAAGGCACCGGTCGGCTGTCAAAGTCTTTCGCCGCCCCGGGGGCGAGGGCTACCGGGTCGTTCGTGTTTTGTTTACACTCGTGCGACTCGCCGGTGGGCCGCGGCCCGCTACGTCGAGCGGGTGATCCACTCTCCAGGCGAAGGGGGCCGCGCGATGGCCGAGCTCAAGCACATTTCCGTTCGCGGCGCCCGCGAGCACAATCTGAAGGGCGTGGATGTCGACATTCCGCGCAACGCGCTCACGGTGATCACGGGGCGCTCGGGTTCGGGCAAGTCCTCCCTCGCCTTCGACACGATCTACGCAGAAGGTCAGCG
>CAYXPI010000120.1:0-11328 GCA_964467005.1 uncultured Limibaculum sp.
ATCCGGAGACGGAGGGCGCGCCCGCGCCCGAGGCGCCGCCCGAACTGGCGCCCGAGCCCGCGCCCGAACCGGTGGCGGCTGCGGAGGACGCCGAGGAGGAGGAGGAGGCGGTGCAGGCGGCCCGGCGGACGCCCGAGCCCGCGCCCGAGGCCCCGCCGCCGCCGCCGATCGACCCGGCCGAGCTCCAGCGCCGCTACGCCGCGGCGTTCCAGCGGATCAAGCCGATGCTGAAGGGCATGGCCGAGGAGGAGAACGCGCTGGTCACCGGCGCCCTCAAACGCTACGGCCAGGCGCTCAAATCCGCCGACCTCCCCGGCGCCAAGGCCCTCGTCGAGGCCTTCGAGGAACGCGCCTACGGCAACGGCGCCCCACTGCGCCGGTTGGCCGCCGCCGCGGAGACCGCCGCCGCAGAGCCAACGCCGGCCCCACCGGAGGCCAAGGCCGCGGCGCCGGAGGCTCAGCCCGCCCCCGAGGCCCAAGGCACGGGACCGGCGACAGGAGAGGCCGATCCCGCGGTGGCCGAGCGCCGGTCGCGCCGGCTGAACGAGCTCGACGCCCTCGAGCGCGCTCTCGACGATCTTTTGGCCGAGGTGGCCTGACCCCCGCCCCCGGGTCTCCGGGGGCGCCCGCGCTGAGACGACCCGGCAGGAGAGACACGGATGTCGAGCCCCAATCTCCTCCTCCCGGCCTCGCTGGCGGCGATCGGCGCCGTCGGAATCTGTGGTGTGCTCGACCCCGGCGGGCTCGTCGCCCTCGCCTCTTCTGTGGTCGACCAGTATTTCGAGAGCCGGGGCTGGTTCGTCATGCTGGTCGCCACGGGGCTCCTCCTGTTCTGCTTTGGCCTCGCGGCGTCGCCCTATGGCGCGATCCGCCTCGGCGAGGACAGCGACCGGCCGGAGTTCTCCACCCCGGCCTGGATCGCCATGCTCTTCGCGGCGGGGATGGGGGTCGGCCTTCTCTTTTGGGCTGTGGCCGAGCCGCTCACCCATTTCGCCTTCGCCCGCGGCGCGCTGCCGGACCCCATCGCCGCCCGCGAATCGATGTTGGCGACAAATTTTCACTGGGGCCTTCACGCCTGGGCGATCTACGGGGCCACGGCTCTTGCCATCGCCTATTTCAGCTTCCGCCGCGGGACGCCGATGCTCGTGAGCGCGCCGGTGCTCTACCTGTTCCCGGGCGAGCGCTGGGCCCGACTGATCGGAGGGGTGTCGGACTTCATGGCCATCGTCGCCATCGCCATCGGCGTTGCGGGGTCCATGGCCATGGGGGTCTTCCAGGTCGCCGACGGAGTGGATGTGATGCTGGGAGGCGAGGCGGCGGCGCCGTGGCTCGTGGCCCTGGTCTTCGCGCTCATGGTCGGCGCGTGTCTGCCGGCGCTTCTCGTCGATCTCGGTCAGGGGATGGCGCGGCTCTCGAACCTCGCGATGCTCATCGCGATCGGCCTCGTCGTCTACACCGTGGTGCTGGGTCCAACCCAATACCTCCTCAACTCGGTCGTCGAGGGGTTCGGCACCTACCTCACCCATGTCGTTCCGCGCGGGTTCCAGACCTTTACCTTCTTCGACGATGCGATGGGCAACTGGTTCAAGTCCTGGACGCTCACCTACATGGTGTGGTGGATCGCCTGGGGGCCTTTCGTCGGCGTCTTCGTCGCCCGCATCTCCCGGGGGCGCACGATCCGGGAGTTCGTGATCGGCGTGCTTGTGGCACCCACCCTCTTTTCGGTGGTGTGGTTCGGGGCCTTCGGCGGCATCGGGCTCTACAACGCGCTCCAGGGCAGCGGAGATCTCCTGGCGCTCACCTCCACGAACGTGCAGCGGGTGACCTTCGCGCTCCTCGAGCGGCTGCCGCTCACCACGATCACCACCCTCGCGACGATCCTCGCCGCATTTCTCTTCATCGTGACGAGCGTGGTCAGCGCGGCCTTCGTCCTCGGCACCTTCTCGACCGGCGGAGATCCGAACCCGGCGCCCAGGATCCGGCTCCTCTGGGGTGGGCTCCTGGGCGTTCTGGGCGCGGCGATGGTGCTCTCAGGCTCGGTCGACGCGGTGAAGCAGCTCATCGCCATCGGCGCGCTGCCCTTCGTCTTCATCACCGTGCTGCTCCTCGTGTGCCTCGTGCGCGCGCTCGGCGAGGAGCGGCTGGAGGGGCGGGCCCATGCTGGTCGGTGACCTTCTCGACACCGCCCTCAATCTCACCACCTTCGCCTTTATCGGCGCGATGGGTTGGCTTCTCGCGCGGCCTCTGCCGCCCAGGCCGCGGCGCTCCGACGAGCCCGAGGACTGAGCCCACGGGATAGGTTCCCTTATCCGCAGTTCAGAATTCCCCGTTTGTGGCCGGGCTGGCGACCTCCCACCTCCGCCTCGTCCGCGATCCGTTGGTCCCGGAGCAAACAGGAGACCCGAGATGACCCATCACAGCCCCATCGCCCGCGCCGCGGGCGCCGGCCGCGCCGATGTCGTGGCGCCGCTCACCTTCATCACGCCCCAGGCAGAGAAACCGGTCTTTCACAGCCAGGCCTTCACGGGCGGCGAGGCGGCCTTCTTCTTCGAGGTCGAGACCCACGCCGTGCCCGTGGCCGATCTTCGGCCGGACGCCGGTCGCATCACCCTCGATCGGGAGGGCTTCGCCTTCCGGACCGCGCCGACGGCCGTGCAGGATCTCTACGACGACGACACGGTGGAGGGCGCCTACGCCGCCGAGGTCGAGGCGCTCATCAAGGCCGAGCTCCGCGCGAGCCGGGTGGTGATCTTCGACGCGACCCGCCGCTCTGACGCCGGAGAGGGCGCGGCCAACCGAGACGGCAAGCGCGGCCCCGCCTCGCGCATCCATGTCGACTACACCGCGAAGAGCGGGCCCCAGCGCGCCCGCGACGTCCTGGGCTCGGCGGAGGTGGACCGTCTCCTGGCCTCGGGCGCTCGCATCGTGCAGGTGAACCTCTGGCGGCCGATCCGCGGGCCCGTCCGCCGCTCGCCGCTCGCCCTGGCCGACGCATCCAGCGTGCGCGCGGAGCATCTCGTGGCCACCGACCAAGTCTTTCCCGGCCGCGTGGGCGAGATCTACCACCTCGCCTACGATCCGGCCCAGCGCTGGCACTACGCGCCCGAGATGACCCCGGACGAGGTGCTCCTGATCAAGGGCTGGGACAGCCTCGACGACGGCCGCGCGCGCTTCACGCCGCACACCGCCTTCCCGCTGCCCGACGAGGCCGGCGCCCCGCCGCGTGAGAGCATCGAGATGCGCAGCTTCGCCGTCATCGCCTGAGCCTCAGGCGACGAGATCCCATTCCCCCGGCGCAATCTCCCGCAGATCCTCAACGACGGGGCTGCGGGAGATGTTCTCCGCACTCGTGGCGAAGGTGAGAAGAAGGGTGTCGCGCCCGAAGCCGAGGGCGAGCACCCCGGTCCAGAAGCTCTGGCCCTCGGGGTCGCCCGCGCGCTCGAGGACGTTTTGGTAGAGCGTGTCGACATAGGCCGCGTCCGAGAGGGTCTCTGGGTCCCCGAAGCGCTCGGCAAATTCGGGCGAGGCGAGGAAGGCGGCGGCGAGGTCCCGCTCCTCGAGGCCCTCCTCCCGCCGGTCGATCCAGAAGTTGAGGCCAGGGAGGTCGATGTGCCCGTTCCGATCGAGCCCCGCCTCGTAGAGGAGTGCGACGGTGCGCGCATCCTCCTCCGAGAGCCCCTCGCCGAGGCCCCGGGGATCGGCCGTGAGCTGGAAGACGGTGCCCGACTGCTTCGAGAAGGCGAGGACGGCGCCATCCGCGGTGGTGGAAAGGCGGAGGTCCACCCGTCCGGAGGCGCTGCCGCTCACCTCGGCGAAGCTCGTGGGGTCCCCGTCCTCGGTCACGAGCGCGATGGGGGTGGGCTCCACGAAGTCGTCGGGGCCGATCCGCCCGTCCGCCAGCGCGGCGTCGATCCCGGCGAGGGGCAGGGCGAAGAGCTCGCCCGTCGGGAAATTGGCGAAGATGTAGGCCCCGTCGAGATCCGGGATCCCAGCCTCACGCACGGTGACGCCGCCGGCCACCGCTGCGCTGCCCGTGGTGATCTCCCGATGCGCGTAGCCGGTGATCGGGTATTGAAGGCCGAGCGCCGCGTCGTCGGCGGGGAGCGGGCCGATTTCGCCGTCCGTGTTGCTGCGGAGGCCCTCCCGGTCGTCCCACCCGTAATTGGCGCCCGAGAGCACGATGTTGATCTCCTCGAAGAAATCCTGGCCGATCTCGCCGGTGATGAGGCGGCCCTGGTCGAGGCTCATCTGCTGAGGGTTGCGCAGGCCGAAGGCGTAGATCTCCGGCCGCGCGCCGGGGGTGCCGACGAAGGGGTTGTCCTCCGGCACCGCATAGGGCGGGCCTCCGAGGGGGTCGATCCGCAGGATCTTGCCGTAGATGAGGCCGAGATCTTCGGCGGCGTTCAGCGGGTCGTTGGTGCTGCCGCCATCGCCCAAGCTGAGGAGGAGATGGCCGGTCGCGGGCTCGAAGAGGAGCTGGCCGAAATTGTGGTTTCCGAAGGGTTGGGCGACCCGGAGAACCTCCCGAACCGCGCCGAGATCGGCCATCGGCGCGCTCGGCTCGGCGATCGTGAGTTCGGCCACCACGTCGTGAAACTCCGCCGAGCGTCCGGGGGCCTCGAAGAGCGGGGCGCCGTCGCGCGGGCTGGCGGGTGCGGCGCTAAAGGCGACGTAAAGCTTGCCGAAGCCCGGCGCCGCTGGGGTGGCGAACTCCGGGTGGAAGGCGAGGCTCCGGAGACCGGCCTCGGGCCCTGGCTCGACGAAGCCGAGGGCTCCGCGGAGGTCGAGAAGGGGCGCGTCGCGCACTGCGCCGTCCTCCACCAGCCAGATCACGCCACGGGTGTCGAGGGCGGCCAGCGTGCGCTCGAGCCCCGGGACCGGGACCACCTGCTGGATGCGCGCCATGGCGCCCGAAGCCGCGGTGGGCGGGAGGGTCACGATCGGCTCGAAGCCGAGGGTGATCGGCGTGTGCTCGTCCATGCGCGCGCTCCTCGGCTCTCCCCGCGGCCTGCATCCTAGCGTTGTGCCGGCGAGAAGGATACGCCTCAGCCGCGGCCCACATAGGGCATGGCGCTTGCCATGAGGGTCTGGAAGAGGACCGTGGCCTCGAGTGGCAGCTCCGCCATCGCGAGGACCGCTCGGCCCACATGCTTGGCGTCGATCACCGGCTCGGTCCGCACCGATCCGTCCGCCTGCGCGATGCCGGCTTCCATCGCCGCCGTCATGTCCGAGGCGGCGTTGCCGATATCGATCTGGGAGGCGGCGATGCGGTGGGCCCGCCCGTCGAGCGCGATGGACTTGGTGAGCCCCGTGATCGCGTGCTTCGACGCAGTGTAGGGGGCCGAACCCGGCCGGGGGACATGCGCCGAGACCGAGCCGTTGTTGATGATCCGACCGCCCTTCGGGTCCTGTGCCTTCATCATGCGAAAGGCATGGTGCGCCACGAGGAAGGCGCCGTCGAGATTGACCGCCATCACCTGGCGCCAGGTCTCAAAGCTCGTCTCCCCGGGATCGGCCGAGGCGGAAAAGACGCCGGCGTTGTTGAACACCACGTCGAGCCGGCCATGGGTGGACGCGATCCCGGCGAAGAGGGCGGCCACCGCCTCGGGATCCGACACATCGCAGGGCACCGCCTGCGCCCCCATCGCCTCCGCCGCGGCAGCCAGGCGCTCAGGGTCGCGCCCCGCGATCACCACCCGGTGCCCGGCCCCGGCCAGCGCCTCGGCCACCGCCCGCCCCACGCCCCGCCCGCCGCCTGTGACCAGCGCGACCAGCGCAGCGGCCCCGCCCGCGCTCAACGCCGCCTCGCCCATCTGCCGCCGAGAGGTGTCATGGCCGTCTCCTTCGCCTATATCCCGGTGTTCGCGCCACCCTATCCAAGCCCGCCGCCGATGCCACCTCGCGCATCCGGGTACCGGCTCCGACATTGCCCGCCACCGCCACGACCCCGAGGTGCCCCATGGCCCGCTCGCTCTTCCGTTTCATCTTCGCCCACAGCCTCGGCCAGCAGATCCTCCTCCTGCTGATCACGCTTCTGTCCTTTCCGCTCCTCTACGCCACGCTCGAGCTGCCCAAGCGCATCGTCAACGACGCGATCCAGGCCGAGGACACGGAGATCCGCATTGCGGATCTGTCGCTCACCCAGGTCGAGTACCTCCTCCTCCTCTGCGTCGGCTTTCTCGGCGCCGTGCTCGCCTGGGGCCTCATCAAGATGCGGATCAACACCATGAAGGGGGTGCTGGCCGAGCGGCTCCTCCGCCGGTTCCGCTATCAGCTCATCGCCCGGATGTTGCGCTTTCCGCTGCCGCATTTCCGGCGCACCTCGCAGGGCGAGCTCGTCTCGATGGTGACCGCGGAGACCGAGCCGCTTGGCGGGATCATGGGAGACGCGCTGGCCCAGCCCGTCTTTCAGGCCGGGCAGATGCTTACGATCTTCGGCTTTCTCTTTGTGCAGAGCCCCTATCTCGGGCTCGCCGCGGTCGCGCTGGTGCCCGTCCAGGCGTATCTCATCCCGCTCATTCAGCGGCGGATCAACGGTCTCAACAAAGAGCGGGTGCGCGAGGTGCGTCGGCTCTCCGAACGAATCGGCGACAGTGTGGCCGGGGTGGGCGATCTCCGCGCCAATGGCGGCGTGCCGCTCGCGCTGGCGGATTTCACCCACCGCTTGGGGCGGATCTTCGACATCCGCTTCCGGATCTACCGGCTCAAGTTTTTCATGAAGTTTCTCAACAACTTCATCACCCAGCTCACGCCCTTCTTCTTCTACGCGATCGGCGGGTATCTCGCGATCCAGGGGGAGATCACGGTGGGCGCCCTGGTGGCGGCGATCGCGGCCTACAAGGATCTGGCCGGGCCCTGGAAGGAGCTGCTCGCCTACTACAATCAAACCCAAGATATGAGTCTGCGCTACCAGGTGATCATCGACCAGTTCCAGCCCCAGGGTATGATCCCGGCGGAGCTGTTCGAGGGGCGGCCTCGCGAGGTGCCGCGGCTGACGGGCGACATCGCCTTCGAGGCCGTGAACCTCGCCGAGCCCGATGGCGCCCCGGTGCTGGAGGACATCACCGCCCGCATTCCGGGCGGCGCGACCGTCGGCATACGCTGCGCGAGCGCGCCGGAGCGGACGGCGCTGACCCAGCTCCTCTCGCGTGCGGCCTTGCCGAGCGCAGGGCGCGTCCGCATCGGCGAGCACGATCTCTCCACACTCCACCAAGGGGTGGTGGCGGCGCGGATCGGCGCCGCGGGCACCCAGCCCCACCTCTTCAACACCACGGTCGGGCACAACGTGCAAATGCCGCTCCGCGTCGCCCCCCGGACCGACGGACTGGCAAAGGATGCGGAGGCCGCACTCGAGGAGGCGCTCCGGGCGGGCAACAGCGCCGATGTCTTTGAGGGGGAGTGGCTCGATCCGAGCCTCGCGGGGGTGTCGAGCCGCGAGGAGCTCGAGACGTGGTGGTACTCCATCGTCGAGGCCATGGGAACGGACAGCTTCCTCTTCGATCGAGGCCTCGGCACACGCATGGACCCCGCCCGCCATCCGGAGCTCGCAGAGCGGCTCGTGTCCCTGCGCCCCCGCGTCGAGGAGGCGCTGGAGGCCGAGGGCCTTGCCGACGCCGTCGACCGCTTCGATCCCGACCGCTTCAACCCGGGGCTCGCCATCGGCGGCAATCTTCTGTTTGCCGCGCGGAAGAAGCCGCTGCTCGGGGCGGAGCTCACCCTCGAGCCCTGGTTCCTCGAGGCGATCCGCGGGCTCGGGCTCGAGGACGACCTAGTTGCGCTGGGCGAGGGGGTTCTGGCCGCCCTCGTCACCACCTTCGGCGAGGTCGGCACGGCGCATCCCATCTATCGTCGGCTCGGCCTCGGCGAGGACGCGTTCGCCACCTTGCGCGCGCTCGACGAGCGGCGGCGGAGCCGCGGGCGCCTTTCAGCGGAGGACCGGGCGCTTCTGGTGGCGCTCACCTTCCGGCTCACCCCGGACCAGATGGGCGACGCCTTTCCGAAGGCGCTCAAATCCAAGATCCTCGAGCTCCGGGGTGGGCGATGCAGCGAGCTCCGTGCCCGGGCCTCGGATGTGTTCACCCCGCTCGACCCAGGGACCTATGCCGAGGGGCTCACCCTTCTCGAAAACGCAATCTACGGCACGATGCCTCGTGCGGCCGAGCGCGACGCCGAGCGGGTGCGCGAGATCGTCGGCCGCGTGCTGATCGAGGACGGGCTGAAACGCGCCGTGGCGCTGCTCATCTGGGATGTGGAGGTGGGCCTCGGCGGGGCCAATCTGCCGCCGGTGGGCCATGAGCGGATCGCGGTGGTGCGCGCGGTGATCAAACGTCCGGACATCCTGGTGCTCGACCGGGCGCTGGCGAGCCACGACCCCAGCGCGCGGCAGGCCACGCGCGACAAGCTCCGGGCCCTCCTGCCCGAGACGACGCTCATCTTCCTCGAGCCTCAGATCGTCCAGCCCGAGAGCTACGACCTCGTGCTCCAGATCCGCGACGGCCGCGTCGTGAGCGCCGAGGGCTCTGGAGCCGAGGAGGCGCTGGAACCTACGGCGGCCAAGGACCTCGCCAGGAAGCTCCGGGTGCTCGAGAAGGTGTCTCTCTTCGGCGGGCTCGACCGGGCGCAGCTCCGGCTCCTCGCCTTCAGTTCCCAATGGTTCGAGGCGCCGGAGGGGGAGGTGCTTTTCCGAAAGGACGAGGCGGCGGACGGCGCCTATCTCCTCGTGTCCGGCAAGGCCGAACTCCGGTGGCCCGAGGCACGGCCGGGTTTCGAGACGGTCACGGATGTCGAGCCCGGGCGCCTCATCGGCGACCTCTCCGTGATCATGGGGCGGCCCCGGGTGTTCGACATGGTGGTCACCGAGGACGCCAGGGGCCTTCGCATCGGGGGACAGGAGCTTCTCGACGTGATCGAGAGCGACGCGACGGTGGCAACGAGCCTGCTGCGCACCGTGTCGGGCTATCTCAACGAGGTGGCCTCGCGCCTTCGCGACGCCCGAATGCGCCTGCCGGACGGCGAGGTGGGGACGGGGGACTGACCCCCCTCCCCGTGGCGTCACACCCGGTCCAGCGCGCGGTCGGGCTGGGCGAAGGGAAGCCGACGCTTGGCCGCGCCCGTGAGCGCGCGCCAGGCGTTGCCAACCGCCGGCGCGATGGGCGGCAGGCCCGGCTCGCCCACGCCCGTCGGGTCGGCCGTGCTCGCGAGGATCGCCACCTCCACCTCCGGCATCTCGGAGATGCGCAAGAGCGGGTAGGTGTCGAAATTCGACTGCTCCACGGCCCCACCCTCGGCGAGCGTGATCTCGTTGTGGAGCGCGGCCGAGAGGCCGTAGCCCACGCCGCCCTCGATCTGGGCGCGGATCACGTTGGGGTTGATCGCGACCCCGCAGTCGATCGCGCACCACACCTTGTGCACCCGCGGCAGGCCGCCCGCGTCCGACACCTCGGCGACCATGGCGACATAGCTGTTGAAGCTCTTGTGGAGCGCGACGCCCAGCGCCCGGCCCTCGGCCGCGGCGCCGCCCCACCCCGAGATCTCGGCCACCCGCTCAAGCACCGCCCGATCCCGCGCGCGGTCCTCCTTGAGAAGCGCCAGGCGGCCCTCCACGGGGTCGCGCCCGGCTTTGGCCAGGAGCTCGTCGAGGAACACCTCCGTCGCATAGGCCGTGTGGGTGTGCCCCACCGCGCGCCACCAGAGGACGGGCACGCCCGCCTCCATCCGCACCCAGGAGACCCGGTTGGCCGGCCACGCATAGGGCATGTCGCGCGAGCCTTCGATGGCGGTGGCGTCCACGCCGTTCTGGATCAGCATCTCGAAGGCCGAGCCTGCGACGATGGACTGGTTGGCGATGGTGTTCTCCCACGCCGTGATGTTGCCTTGGGCGTCGAGCCCGCCGCGCAGGCGATGCACCGTGAGTGGCCGGTAGTAGCCGCCCTGGATGTCGTCCTCGCGCGACCAGAGAAGGCGGTAGGCGCCGGGACCCGCCTCCTTGGCGATGGCCGCAATCTCGGCGGCCACATGGGAGGTTTGCTGCGCGCGCCGGCCGAAGCTGCCACCGGCGAACATCGTGTGGAGGGTGAGCCGGGTGGGGTCGATGCCGAGCTGGAGCGCCGCCGTCTGATGGTCGAGGGTCTGGAGCTGGGAGCCCATCCAGATCTCGGCCGCATCGCCCCGATGCTCGATCACCGCGTCGAGGGGCTCGAGCGGGGCGTGGGCGAGGAACGGGAACTCATACTCCGCCTCGTGGGTGGTGGCGGCCTCCGCAAGGGCTGCGTCGACATCCCCCGTGGCCTCGGCGATCACCCCGGTGCCGCGGGCGGCCTCGGCCCAGAGGCGCACCATCTCGTCCGAGGAGCGGGTTTCGGCGCCGCTCTCGTCCCAAGTGACCTCGAGCGCGGCCCGGCCCTGGAGCGCCGCCCAGGTGTTCCTCCCATAGACCGCGACGCCCGCCGGGATCTGCGCCACCTTCTCCACGCCGTCGACGGCGAGCGCCGCGGCAGGGTCGAAGGCGGCCACCTTGGCGCCGAATTTGGGCGGGTGGGCGATGGCGACGGTCCGCATCCCCTCGCGCTGGACATCGATCGTGAAGGTCGCCTGGCCGGTCGTCTTGGCCAGCGTGTCGAGCTTCGGCCGGTCGGTGCCGATCAGGGTGAACTCGGACGGATCCTTCAGAGCCACGTCGGCCGGGGCGGTCTGCGTCGCGGCGGCCTCGGCGAGCTCGCCGAAGGTCGCGCTCTCGCCCGAGGGGTGGGAGACGACGCCCCTCGCCACGGTGATCTCGCCCGCCGGCACGCCCCAGCGCTCGGCTGCAGCGGCCACGAGCATGGCCCGGGCCGTGGCGCCCGCCTGGCGGAGCTGCCTCCAGGAGTTTGCCATAGCGGTGGAGCCGCCGGTGCCCTGGATGCCGAAGAAGAGGTTGGCGTAAAGGGAGCCGTCCGCCGGTGCGGCCTCGGCCCGCATTTGCGACCAGTCGGCGTCGAGCTCCTCGGCCACGATGGTGGCGAGCCCGGTGTAGGGGCCCTGGCCGAACTCGATGTGCTTCGACAGCACGGTCACGGTGTTGTCGGGCGCGATGCGCACGAAGGCGTTGGGCGCGAAGACCGCATCGGCGCCCTCGGTCGCGGCGCGGCCGCGGACGGGCAGGGCGAGGGCGATGACGAGGCCGCCGGCGCCTGCGAGCACGCTGCGGCGGGTGGGGGTGAGATCGGTCATGGGTGTCATCCCTCCAGGATGTCGGCGGCGTCGTGGATCGCCTGGCGGATGCGGCCATAGGTGGCGCAGCGGCAGGCGTTGCCGTCCATCGCCGCGTCGCTGTCCGCGTCGGTCGGTCTG
>CAYXPI010000121.1:0-10883 GCA_964467005.1 uncultured Limibaculum sp.
GTTGCCCGACGCGACCTCGTCGAACACGTCGAAGGCCCCGACCCGCTCGCCGGCCGCGAAATAGTCCACGGCGATCCGCCCGTCGGTCACCTCGGTGATCCGGGCGGCCAGCCGCTGGGCGCTGGTTCCGAGGCCCGGGAAGTCCCGGGGCCAGGTCGACACGATCACCAGCTCGACGCGGCC
Source organism: uncultured Limibaculum sp. (assembly GCA_964467005.1). Classification (GTDB taxonomy): domain Bacteria; phylum Pseudomonadota; class Alphaproteobacteria; order Rhodobacterales; family Rhodobacteraceae; genus Thermohalobaculum. Next base: position 184 of record CAYXPI010000121.1, read on the forward strand.
CTGCGCGACGGCCGGCGCCGCAAGGCCCGCCGCCGCGGTCGCGCCAGCACCCACCCCGGCGGTCTTGATAAACGATCGACGATCCATTCCGTCCTCCCTGGAACCTTTAGTTGTCCAGTCGCATGCGCGACCCAGCCGCACCATAGAGCAGCGTTTTGGCCGTTGCCAAGCGATTGCCGTGGTCGAACGGTCCTAAAATGCGCGTGAACGGGACAGATCATGACCCTGTTGACCGGGGAAGGAGGCCTTTCGTGAGCTGCGCCCCGGGCCGGGTCTCGGACGGGAGCGCCGGTGCCGGGCGCCCGACGATCTCCGCCGCCACGGCCTGGCCAACCGAATGCGCCAGAGCGAGGCCGATCTTGAACCCTCCCGTGGCCAGGAGGATCTTCGGGGCATCGGGCAGCGCGCCGACGAGAGGCCCCCGCCCCGGAGGACGGGGCCGGATCCCGGCCCAACGCGCCCGCACCTTCGCCCCGGCGAGCGCCGGCAGCGTCGCGCGCGCGGCCGCCACCACGTCGTCGAGCGCCGCGTCGGGCGCGGGGTCGGTCCAGTCGGGCTCGGAGGTTGCGCCGACCGCGACTCCGCGCCGATGGGCCACGACATAAAGGCCGGGGGCCGTGACGAGCGCCCTCCCCGGGGCGAGCGCCGGCGCGAGCAACGCGGCCTGTCCCTTCACGCCGGCGCGGGGCGAGGCCAGGCCCGCCAGCGCGAGCGCCTGCCATCCATTGGCCAGCACCACGCGCTCCGCAAAGATCCGCCCCCGGTCGAACGCCGCGCCCCCCGGCTCGAGGCGGAGGCAGCGCCAGCCGAGGAGGAGCCGCGCCCGCCCGTCGAGTGAGGCCGCGAGGGCCGCAAGGTAGAGCGGCGGGTCGATCTGGGCCGACAGGGTGTCGAGCGCCGCGCCGAAGGGGGCGGCCTCGGGCGCCACGCCGTCGAGCTCCGGCGCGCCCGGCTCGACGAGGCGGAGAGCCCCCGCCCCCGCCCAGGCCGCCGTCGCCGCCGCCGCCCGCTCAGGCACGCGCGCCCGTGCCGCCTCCGAGCGGAGGAGCGCCAGCCGACCCGACGGTCGATAGCCGGTCTCCCGTCCCGTCTCGGCTTCGAGCCGTGCCACTTCTCCCGGGAGCGTGCGCAGCCCCGCGAGCTGCATCGCCTTCAGATGGCTCCATCCCACGGGATCGTGCGGGGCGAGCGCCCCCACCGGCGTCGCGCTCGCGCCCGCCCCGATCGCACCCGCCTCGGCCAGCGTCACCGAGAGCCCGGCCTCGAGGCAGGCCCGCGCGCACCAGAGGCCGAAGACACCGCCGCCTACGACGAGCACATCGCTCCGAGCCTCCGTCATCGGCCTCACCCCTTGCCTTTGCGCGCGCCCCACGCCACACCGGCGCCATGGCCGGGAATTCTGTCGAGACATCTTTGGACTGGCGGGACGGAAACGTGCCGGTCTCCCGTCTGTACGACGATCTCTACTACTCCGCCGAGGACGGACTTGCCGAGAGCCGCCACGTCTTTCTCGACGGCAACGATCTCTCCCAGCGCTGGCCCGGGCTCCTGCACTTCGCGATCGCGGAGCTGGGCTTCGGCACCGGGCTCAATTTCCTCGCCGCCTGGGAGCGGTGGCGCGAGACCGCGGCCCCCGCCGGGGAGCTCTCCTACACCGCCTTCGAGATCGCCCCGCTCAGCGCCGAGATCATGGGCCGCGCGCTCGCCCGCTGGCCGTCGCTTTTGCCGCTCGCCTCGGATCTCCTGCGCGTCTGGCGCGGCGGGGGGGAGATGCGCCTGCCGGGCGCCCGGCTTGAGGTGATCCTTGGCGACGCGCGGGACCGGGTGCCGCGCTGGCGGGGCGAGGCGGACGCGTGGTTCCTCGACGGCTTCGCGCCCTCGCGCAACCCCGAGCTCTGGGAGCCGGGGCTGATGACCGCGGTCTTCGAGCGCACGGTGCCGGGCGGCAGCGTGGCCACCTATTCGGCCGCGGGTCAGGTGCGGCGAAACCTCACCCAGGCCGGGTTCCGTGTCTTCAAGCGGCCGGGTTACGGCACCAAACGAGACATGACAATCGGGCGCCGGCCGAGCGCCGGATGACGCCTCCCGGCGGACCGAATTTCGGCTGTCTCCTCATCAACTTAGGTCAAATTGCGCTCTTCCCTAGATCTTGCGTTTACCAGTCATTAACAAACCAGATGCATGGTGTCTGCAGAGGTCGGGAATGGACAAGCCCGAGGGCAATGCGAACCAGCGCGAGGCAGGCATGATCGACGGAGAGCCGGCGGCGGACGAACAGTACAGGGTCGACGAGGTTCTGGCCTCGATCCGCCTGCCGCTGGAGAATGTGGAATACACCATAGAGCAGTTCCTGCTCGCGAACGGATGCCGGCTCGATGTCGAGACCCGGCTCCTGCTCGCCGGTGTGCGGGACTGTGTGGGCCGCGTCGCGGTCTCCACCCGGCGGCTCGGCCGCGCGCCGGAGCGTCCCGGTCCGACGAGATCGGGCCCGGAACGGGAGGAGCCGCGCTCCCGCGTCGCTTGACCCCCCTTGCGCGCGGGCCCGTCTTGGGCTTTGAGCGCGGCCGGAGCGGTCGCGGAGGGCACGGCGCATGGGCGGCACGCGGATCGGTCTCGACACCGGCGGCACCTACACGGATGCGGTGGCGATCGACGCGGCGGCCATGGCGACCGGTCCCGCGGCGATCCGGGCCACGGCCAAGCGGCTCACCACCCATGCGGCGCTCGCGGAGGGGGTGGGCGCCGCCCTCGCGGCGGTGATGGAAACGGCCGGGATTGCGGCGGAGGACGTGGGCCTCGTCGCACTCTCCACCACGCTCGCGACCAACGCTCTGGTGGAGGGCCAGGGCGGTCGGGCCGCGCTCGTGCTGATCGGCTTCGACGCGGCGGACGTCGCCCGACAAGGGCTGGGCGCCGCGCTTGCCGGCGCACCGCTCCTGCGCATCGCGGGGGGGCACGACGCCACCGGCCGCGCCGACGCCCCCCTCGATCTCGACGCGCTCCGCCGGGGTCTGCCGGGGGCCGAGGCTTACGCCGTCTGCGCCCGGTTCGCCACCCGCAACCCGGAGCACGAACGCGCCGCCGCGGCCGAGATCGCCGCCCTCACAGGACGCCCGGTCACTCCGTCGCACGCGCTCTCGGCCCGTCTCGGCGGGCCGAAGCGCGCGCTCACCGCCCTCCTCAACGCCCAGCTCACCCCGCTTCTCGACCGGCTGATCGCGGCCACGCTCGACCGGATCGCCGCCCTCGGCCTGCGCGCGCCGCTCATGGTGGTTCGGGGCGACGGCGCGCTCGTCTCCGCCGAGGTCGCCCGCGCCCGCCCGGTGGAGACGATCCTCTCCGGCCCCGCGGCGAGCCTGGTCGGCGCCGGCTGGCTCACGGGCCTCAGAACGGCCCTCGTCGCGGATCTCGGCGGCACGACGACCGATCTCGGCGTCCTTCGCGACGGGCGCCCGCGGCTCGACCCGGACGGCGCCCGCGTCGGCCCCCACCGCACGATGGTGGAGGCGGTGGCGATGGCGACCCACGGCCTGGGCGGGGACAGCCGGCTGGACCTCGACCCCGCGCGCTCCGGGGTCGCCGCGCTCCGCCTCGGCCCCGGCCGGGTCGAGCCCGTCGCGAGATTTGCCGAGCGCCACCCCGAGCTGGTGGCGGCGACGCTCGCTCGCCAAGCCGCCCAGCCCCGGCCGGGGCCGGAGGACGCGGTGTTCCTCCACGCGCGGAGGACCGAGCCCGCGCTGGAGGGCGCGGCCGGGGCGCTCCTCGCCCGCCTCTCTCGGGCCCCGGAGGCGGCCGACATCGTGCTCGCCGACCGATCCACGCGCGCCGCGTTCCGCACGCTCGAGGCCGAGGGCCGGGTCGGCCGGGCCGCGCCCACGCCGACGGACGCGCTCCACGCACTCGGCCGCTTCACGCCATGGAACGCGGAGGCCGCCCGAACGGCGCTCGATCTCCTGGCCCGGCGGCGGGGCGCGGACGGGCTCGCGGTGGCGGCCGACGGCCAAGCGCTCGCCGACGCCGCGCTCGCGCGTTTCGCGCGGATCTCGGCCAAGGCCGCTCTGGCGGCCGCGCTGGCCGAGGACGGCTATCCCGAGGGCCTCGAGACCACGCCCTTCGCCGAGGCCGCGCTCTCCGGGCGGCGGGGGCTCGTCGCGCCTCGGCTCGCGCTCACGGCGCCACTGGTTGCGCTCGGTGCAGGTGCGGCCACCCACTATCCCGCCATCGGTGCGCTTCTGGGCGCGGACACGCGGATCCCGGCCCATGCGGATGTGGCCAATGCGGTGGGCGCGGTGGTGGGCGGGGTGCAAATCCGGCGGACCGGGGCGGTCACCTGCCCTTCGGACGGGCGGTACCGGGCGCATCTGCCCACGGGGCCGCAGGATTTCGAGACCGCCGCGGCGGCGGAAACCGCCCTCCGCGACGCCCTTGTCGAGGCCGCGCGGGCCGAGGCCGTCGCCGCCGGGGCTGAGGCCCCCACGTTTGCAGACCGGATCTCGCGCCGGGAGGTGACGGTGGAGGGCCGGGTGCAGTATGTAGAGGCGGAGGTGACGGTCACCGCCAGCGGCCGTCCCAGGCTCGCCAAGCCCGAGGAGACGCCCGGATGACCCTCAAGATCGCGCCCATTCCCGCCGAGGCGCTCGCCTCCCATCTCGACGCGCTGGCCGATCTCCGGATCGCGGTGTTCCGCGCCTGGCCCTATCTCTACGCTGGCGACCGGGAGTACGAGCGCAGCTATCTCCGGCCCTATGCCGAGAGCGCCGAGGTGATTGTGGTGGGCGCTTTCGACGGCGACCGGCTGGTGGGCGCGGCCACGGGCACCCCGCTCGAAGACCACGCGGCGGAGTTTGCGGAGCCCTTCGGCGCGGCGGGCCTCGCGCTCGGGGAAGTGTTTTACATGGCCGAGTCGGTGCTCCTGCCCGCCTATCGCGGCCAGGGCGCCGGCCACGCCTTCTTCGACGCCCGCGAGGCCCATGCGCGGCGCCTCGGCCGGAGCCACGCGGCCTTCTGCGCCGTCCGCCGCGCGGAGGATCACCCGGCCCGGCCCGAGGGCTATCGCCCGCTCGACCCCTTCTGGCGTGCCCGCGGCTACCGGCCCATGCCGGACGCGGTCGCCCGCTTCGCCTGGCGCGACATCGGCGCGGCGGAGGAGACGGAGAAGCCCATGCAGGTCTGGCTCCGCGCCCTCTGACCCCATGCTCTCCTACCAGCACGCCTATCATGCGGGGAACGTGGCCGACCTGCACAAGCACGCGGCCCTCGCCGCGCTCCTCGAGCGTCTCACCCAGAAGCCGAGGCCCGTGAGCTATCTCGAGAGCCATGCGGGGCGCGGGCTCTATGACCTCGCGGGGCCGGAAGCGACCAAGACCGGGGAGGCCGCGGTGGGCATCGGCCGCGCCACACCCACCGGCGCCTACGCCAGGGCGCTCGAGGAGGTGCGGGCCCGTCACGGGCCCACGGCTTATCCAGGCTCGCCGCTTCTGGCGCGCACACTCCTGCGCGAGCGGGATCGGATGATCCTCTGCGAGCGGCACCCACAGGAGCATGCCGCCCTGCGCCGGGCCCTCGGCGGTCCGGGAGTCGCGATCCATCGGCGGGATGGGCATGCCGGCCTCCGCGCCCTCACCCCGCCCGATCCGCGACGGGGGCTTGCGCTCGTCGACCCGAGCTATGAGGTGAAGGAAGAGTACGCCCAGGCGGCGGAGACCGCCCGTGCGGTCGCGGCGCGCTGGCCGGAGGGGGTGGTGGCGCTCTGGTACCCCGTGCTCGCGGCCGGACGGCACCATGGACTTCGCGCGGCCCTTCCCGGCGCCGAGTTCCACGAGATGCGACTGACACAGCCGGCCGAGCGCGGGATGCTCGGCGCGGGGTTCGCGGTCCTCAACCCGCCTTATGGCGCGGCGGAGGCGCTCGCCGCGGCCTGGGAGCCGTTCGCGGGCATCTTCGAGCGGGTCTGATCCGGTCTCAACTGTCGGAGTTCAGCCGGTCGCGCAAGATGTCGCCGGCGCTCGGCTCAACAGCCGAGCGATATGCCCGAAACATGCGCTCGCGGAGCCGTGCCGCGTCGCTCGACGGGAAGATGCGGCCGACGCATTCGCAAATGAGCAAGAGCACGACGAGGATAGTGGGGATCACGAAGAACCCCATAAACACAACGTCCGGCTCGATGCCCACATGCATCAAGGAGGTCAGCCACTCAAGTTCGCCGGCGGGCCCTGCCTCCACACCCTCGGGCTCGGACCAGCCGCCACCGTACTCTTTCGTCATGATGCCACCCACGCACAGGCGACACCCACCACACACCCATCGGTAATCTGTCCGCGATTCGGCTGGGGATCAATCGCGATCTGCGAACCCTGTCGGCGCGCGCGTTAACCGCGGGGCAAGGCTTGCACGCATAGCGTGTGGCGACCCCGGTAGGACTCGAACCTACAGCCGTCGGATTAGAAGTCCGGTGCTCTATCCAGTTGAGCTACGGGGCCGGTGGCATCTGAATAGCCGCAGGCCCTGCCCCGCGCAACGCGCCGGGCCCTCTTCGAACCGGCCCCGCCCGGCCTCCCTCGGCAAAACGCCGTCCAGCCACGCCATCGCCGCAATCACGGCGCGAAGACGCCCGACTCGGAGCGCAAGGATGCAATCATGACGTGTGTAAAGCCGATCCTGAGCGCCGTCCTGGCGATCCTGCTTACGGCCCCCGACGCCGCCGCGCCCGGCGCGATGGCGTCCCTCGTCACCCACGCGGCCAAGGGCGCGGCCGGCCCCGCCTTCGTCCGCCACGGCAACCGGTGCGTCCAGCGCGTGGGCCCGCTCGCCAGCGCCGAGAGCGCGCGGGTGGTGCTCGCCCGCCTTTCCGCCGAGGCGCGTCGGACGGAGGTCCGCCTCGCCGTCTCGGCCGGGCCCACCGCCTGCACGAGCGCCCACGCCGAGGGCCGCTGCATCTACCTCACGCTCGACTGCTGACGGCTCAGAGGTCGGTCCACCCCCGTCCGGTCTCGGCCTTCAGCCGCTCGGCCAGCACCCTGCGGTGGCATCCCGCGGGCTCGGGGCACTGGCAGAGGAGCGCGAGCGGCGGTCCCTCGAGATGGGCGAGGAGCCGTGCCCAGTCGTCGCGCGCCTCGGGGGTCGCGAGATGGGCCGCGTAGATCGTCCGCATCTCCGCCACCCGCCCCCGACGCGCCGCCTCGCGCCCGAGCTTGGGCGTGCCGAGCCCCCGGAGATGGAGATAGCCGATCCCCTCGGCCTCCAGGCTCGTCCGGAGCACCGTCTTCGAGAACCCGGCCCGGCGCGACGCCGCGACCGCGCGGACATCGACGAGAAGGCCCACCCCCGCCGCATGGAGCCGGGCGAGCACCTCCGGCAGCGTCGCCGCGCCATAGCCTACGGTGCGGATCACGGCCGTGTCCTTGAGCGGAGGCGAAGGCAGGCGTAGAACGCCCTCATCCCCGCCCCGAAGGATCTTTGCATGGCCGATCTCCTCACGCTCGAAAGCCTCTTCAATCTCTGCGTTCTCATCTTTCTCCAGGCCGTCCTCGGCTTCGACAACCTCTTGTACATCTCGATCGAGAGCCAGCGTGCCCCCGCCCATCTCCAGGCCCGTGTGCGCCGCGCCGGCATCCTCCTTGCGATCGCGCTCCGGGTGGTGCTGCTCTTTGTGATGATCAGCCTGATTGAGGCGTTGGCTGAGCCGTTCTACGTGTTCACGATCCCGGGGATCATCGAGGGGGGCGTAAACTTCTCGACCGTGATCTTCGTCCTCGGCGGCGGGTTCCTCATGTACACGGCGGTGAAGGAGATCAACCACCTTCTCAAGCTCGACGATCCCGAGGCTGCGGGGCGGCGCGAGACCAAGTCCGCCGCCGCGGTGGTGGCGATGATCGTGCTCATGAACCTCATCTTTTCGTTCGACTCGATCCTCTCGGCGCTGGCGATCACCGATCTCTTTCCGCTCCTGGCCGCGGCCATCGTGATCTCGGGCATCGGCATGCTGGTGCTGGCCGACACGGTGTCGGCCTTCATCAAGGAAAACCGGAAATACGAGGTTCTGGGGCTCTTCATCCTCCTCATCGTCGGGGTCGTGCTGCTCGGCGAGGCGGGACACGCGGCCGAGCCCCATCTCCATCTCTTCGGCTATCCGGTCGAGCCGATGTCGAAGACGACCTTCTACTTCGCCATCGTGGTGCTCGTGATCGTCGACATCCTCCAGTCCGGCTACAAGAAGAAGCTCGCACGGCTCCGCGCGCTCGAAGCGGCGGAGGCGCGCGGCACGCCCGCGGAATGATCAGCGCCGGAGCGCGCGCGCCCGGCCGTCGATCACCAGGAGCCCCGCGGCGATGAGCGCGAGCCCCGCCGCGTGGTGACGCTCGAACGTCTCGCCCAGCACCACCCATCCCAGGACGATGGCGGAGGGCGGGATGAGAAACGTCACCAAGAGGAGGACGGTCGCCCCTGCGGCGGCCAGGATCCGGAAGTAGAGCACGTAAGCGACCGCGGTGGAGAGGACTGCGAGGCCGAGGACCGACACCCAGGTGGCGAGGCTCGGCATTGGCAGCGTCCAGGGCCGGTCGAGCCACACGGCCAGGGGCAGGACGAGGAGGGTCGAGGCCGTCACCTGCCCCGCCGCCGTCGTCGCCGGGTCCATGCCCATTGCGCGGAACCGACGGCCGTAGACGGCGGCAAAGGCGTAGGAGAGCGCGGCGCCCAGAATCGCAAGTTGCGCCAGCACGCTCGCCCCGAGGCCGGATAGCGCCTCCCAGCCGATGAGCACCGTCACCCCGGCGAAGCCGAGCGCCACGCCCGCGATCTTGGGCGCCGTCAGCCGCTCGTCGGACGTGAGGAGATGCGCAACGAGGAGCGTGAAGATCGGCGTGGTCGCGTTCAGGATCGCGGCGAGGCCCGCGCCGATCTCGGTCTGCCCCCAGACGATGAGGGAGAAGGGCACGAGGTTGTTGAGCGCGCCCATGACGGCGAAGGCGGCCCAGACCCCGAGGCTCCGCGGCGGTGCGTGCCCCCAGGCGAGGAGCACGGCCCAGAGCGCCAGGGCCGCGAGGCCGACGCGGGCGAGCACGATGGTGAAGGGCGGGAGCTCGGCCACGGCGACGCCCACGAAGACGAAGGACCCGCCCCAGAGGAGCGAGAGGGCGGTGAGCCAGGACCAGACACGGGCAGAGATGGGGTTGGGCATGGGGCGCGGCCTCCTTCTGCCCCCTCTAGCGCGGGCGCCGAGACCTGTCGGCCCGGATCCTGCGCGTCGGCCAGTTTGCCCCCCGCCGGTGTCCGGCGAGGGGCGGTCTCGGGCGAGGGATCCGAACTGCGGGCGGCCGGCCCGCGAAAACCTGTTGGGCGATCGCGCCCACGAAGCCAAGATGGGCGCAAGAGGTATCGGGATGATGTCGCCTTCGGTTTCAATTGTACCGGCGCGTGCCGCCCTCGCGCTCGCCCTCCTGGCGGCCGGCTGCGCGCCCGCCTCGGCGCCGCAGACGCCGACGCCGGCCTTCCGCGCAGGGCCCGGCTGCGCCGCTCCGGGCGTCCTGGCGCAGATCCGGCGGGAGGCCGACATCCGCGGGGGAGCGCTCCGTCTCATCGCGCTCGACCAGGTGTCGGAGACGGGCTTCGCCGGCACACCGGACCCCCGATCTCCCTGGCGCTGGTGCCTCGGACGGGCGCGCCTCTCGGACGGGCGACATACGGAGGCGCGCTGGATCCTGCGCAAGCCCGGCGGCGGCGCGACGGGCCTTGGCTTCGGCTGGTGCATCGCCGGGCTCTCGCACGCCCAATGCGGCCATCTGGGGCCCTGACCCGGGCTCGGCGGCCTCTCTTGCCCTCCGGCCGGGGGCCTCCTAGAACGCGGGGACAGCCAGACCGGAGCCCGACCCATGACCGAGCTTGCCTATCGCGAACCCGCGCCCAAGGTCATCCACGGGGTGCGCGAGGATTGGGAGATCGTCGTCGGCATGGAGGTGCACGCCCAGGTCGCCTCTGCCGCCAAGCTCTTCTCCGGCGCGTCGACCAGCTACGGTGCCGAGCCCAACACCCAGGTCTCTCTGGTGGACGCGGCGATGCCCGGCATGCTGCCCGTGATCAACCAGGAATGCGTGGCCCAGGCGGTGCGAACGGGGCTGGGGCTTAAGGCCGAGATCCATCTCCGCTCGGTCTTCGACCGGAAGAACTACTTTTACCCGGACCTGCCGCAGGGCTATCAGATCTCCCAGTTCAAACATCCGATAGTGGGCGAAGGCGAGGTTCTGGTGGATATGGCGCCCGGCGTCGCGCGCAACGCGCGCGCTTTCTTCCCGTGACGTGGGCGGGGTCGCTCGCTATATAAGCGGCCATCCTGTGCCACGACCGTTTGCGACGAAGGGAGCGACACCCACCCATGTCCAGTTTCGACGACCGCGAAAAGGCCTTCGAGGCCAAGTATCAGCATGACGAAGAGATCCGCTTTAAGGTCGAAAGCCGGGCTGCCAAGCTGCTGGGCGCCTGGGTTGCCGGCGAAATCGGCCTGTCGGGCGCGGAGGCGGAAGCCGTCGCCAAGGACGCGGTGATCGCCGACCTGGACCGGCCGGGCCACGACGACCTCTACGAAGCGTTGGTCGCCAAAGCCAAGGAGCGCGGCGTGGAGATCAGCCAGCACCGTCTGGAAACTCACCACGCCAAGACGCTTGAGGAGGCCAAAAGCCAGATCATGGCGGAGTAGATGCGCGCCG
>CAYXPI010000121.1:10893-11316 GCA_964467005.1 uncultured Limibaculum sp.
CGTCTATCCTGGGTCGAATAGCGACCGCGACGTCGCCCGTGCGCTGGCCCAGGCCACGGGCCAGGCGCCCAACATGGTCTGGCACGGCGACAGCGACCTGCCCGCCACCGATCTGATCGTCGTGCCGGGCGGTTTTTCCTATGGGGACTATCTGCGTTGTGGGGCGATCGCCGCCCACAGCCCGATCATGCGCGCGGTGGTCGACCGGGCGCGTAAGGGTGCACCGGTGCTGGGCATCTGCAACGGCTTTCAGATCCTGTGCGAGGCGGGGCTGCTGCCCGGCGCGTTGCTGCGCAACGCGGGGCTGACCTTTGTCGGCAAGCCCGTGCATCTGCGCGTGGAGGAAACCCAGAGCGCGTACACGCGCGGCTATCGCGCCGGCCAGGTCATCCGCATCCCCGTCGCCCATATGGACGGCAACTA
>CAYXPI010000122.1:0-11208 GCA_964467005.1 uncultured Limibaculum sp.
CCGGAGATCGGCGTGATGCTCGACGTGGCGCTCGACCCCTACAACGCGCTCGGCCATGACGGGATCGTCCGGGGGGAGGAGATTGCGAACGACGAGACGCTCGACTGCCTCGAGCGCCAAACGCTCTGCCAGGCGGCGGCGGGCGCGGACATCCTCGGCCCCTCGGACATGATGGATGGGCGCGTCGGCGTCATCCGCCGGGCGCTCGAGCGCGAGGGACATGGCGATGTGGCGGTGATGAGCTATGCGGCCAAATACGCGAGCGCCTTCTACGGCCCGTTCCGCGACGCGGTGGGCTCGGGCGGCGCCCTCACAGGAGACAAGAAGACCTATCAGATGGACCCGGCCAATTCGGAGGAGGCCCTGCGGGAGGCGGCCCAGGATGTGGCGGAGGGCGCGGATATGGTGATGGTGAAGCCCGGCATGCCTTATCTCGACATTTGCCGCCGCGTGGCCGAAACGGGCACGCCGACCTTCGCCTACCAGGTCTCCGGCGAATACGCGATGCTGCGCGGGGCGGTCGAGCGGGGCTGGCTCGCCGACAGCTGCGTGACCGAGAGCCTCTTGGCCTTTAAGCGCGCGGGCTGCGCCGGGGTGCTCACCTATTTCGCTCTCGAGATTGCCGAGGGGCTCCGGGGTTAGGGGAATCTGCGCGGCGCGCCTTGCCGGGTGCGGATGCGAGACCGACATTTGGTGCACATCCATTCAGGGAGGCGCCCATGCGGCTGTTCATCGGGATTTGTCTGTCGTCCGTCGCCGGTATGGCCTTCGCGATGGGCAGCGCGCCGGCGGAGGCGGAGAGCTTCGAGACCTCGGCCGGCCGCGTCACGGTGGAGCGCGTGGCGGGTCCGTTCGACAGCCCCTGGGGCCTGGCATTTCTACCGGGCGGGGCGTTGCTGGTGACCGAGCAAGGCGGCGATCTCTTCCATGTGGGGCCCGAGGGCACGCGCGAGGTGTCGGGCGTGCCGCGCTCGGTGGAGGACGGGCAGGGCGGCCTCATGGACGTGGTCGCCGCCCGCGATTTCGCCGAGACCAGGGAGATCTTTCTGTCCTACACGGCGCCGGACCGGGGCAGCGCCACGCGCACCACGCTCGCCAAGGCGCGCCTTTCGGAGAGCGGAACCGCGCTCTCGGGCGTGGAGGTTCTCTTCGCGCAGGATCCCGCGGTGGATTCGAGCCGCCATTTCGGCTCGCGCATCGTCGAGGCGCTGGACGGCACGCTCTTCGTGACGGTGGGGGACCGGGCCAACCGCCCCTTCGCCCAGCACCGCGACAAGACGATCGGCAAGGTGATGCGGGTGGCCCGCGACGGCTCGATCCCGGCGGACAACCCCTTCGTCGGCGATCCGAGCACGCGCGACGAGATCTGGTCCCTCGGCCACCGCAATCCGCAGGGCGCGGCGCTCGACGCCGAGGGACGGCTCTGGACCGTGGAGCACGGCGCCCGCGGCGGCGACGAGATCAACCGCCCCGAGGCGGGCAAGAACTACGGCTGGCCCCTCATCTCCTACGGCACCCATTATTCGGGACGGAGCTTCCCGGCCGCCCGGGCCGACGGGCTGGAGCAGCCGGAGTTTTACTGGGACCCGTCCATCGCCCCTTCGGGCATGGCGATTTACTCCGGTAAGCTCTGGCCGGAGTGGGAGGGTCATATCTTTGTCGGCGCCCTCAAGTTCCGGCTGATCAGCCGCATCGGCCGCGAGGGCGGTCGGATCAGCGGCGAGGAGCGACTCTTCGAAGACGCGTTCGGGCGCATCCGCGACGTGCGCGAGGGGCCGGAGGGCGCGCTTTGGTTCGTCACCGATGAAAGCGATGGCTATGTCTATCGCGTGCGTCCGGCCGGCTGAGCGCGGAGGGCTTGGCGCCGGCACCTGCCGCCGCTAGGCTCGATGGCATGACAGGACCGAGCTTTGCCCGCCACATGGCGGCCCTTCCCGCCACCGTCCCCTTCGTCGGACCGGAGCAGCAGGAGCGCGAGCGGGGCCGCCCCTTCGCGGCGCGCCTCGGCGCCAACGAAAACGGCTTCGGGCCGTCCCCCAGGGCGGTGGCGGCGATGCAGGCGGCGGCCGCGGGCATCTGGCGCTACGGCGACCCGACCTCGTGGCAGCTCCGATCCGCGCTGGCCTCGCGGCTCGGCCTCGACCCCGCCGCGATCGTGGTGGGAGAGGGGATCGACGGTCTCCTCGGCCTCACCGCGCGGCTTATGCTGGCCCCCGGCGATGTGGCGGTCACCTCCGACGGCGCGTATCCCACCTTCAGCTACCATGTGGCGGGCGTCGGCGGGCGCCTGGTGCGCGAGCCCTATCGCGGCGACCGGGTGGATGCGGCAGCGCTTGCGGCGGCGGCCCAGCGCGAGGGCGCGCGGATCGTCTATCTCGCCAATCCGGACAACCCCATGGGCGGGTGGCTCTCGGCCGAGGAGGTGCGCGCGCTGCGGCAGGCGCTGCCGGCCGAGACGCTCCTCTGCCTTGACGAAGCCTATGCGGAGTTCGCGCCCGAGGGCGCGAGCCCGCCCCTCGATGCCGGCGATCGCGGCGTCCTTCGTTTCCGCACATTCTCGAAGGCGCATGGGCTGGCGGGCCTGCGCATCGGCTACGCCCTCGGGCACCCGGACATGGTCGCGGGCTACGAGCGGATCCGGAACCATTTCGCCGTGTCGCGCATGGCCCAGGCGGCGGCCTTGGCGGCGCTCGAGGACACGGGGCATCTCGCCCGAACGGTGTCGCGCGTGGCGGATGCGCGGGTGCGCCTCACGGGGATCGCGGCGGCCAACGGGCTCGCCGCCCTGCCCTCGGCCGCAAACTTCGTGGCGATCGACTGCGGGCGCGACGGGGCCTTCGCCAAGGCGGTGCTGGCCGGCCTTCTGGCGCGCGACGTCTTCGTCCGTATGCCCGGCGTCGCGCCGCTCGACCGCTGCATCCGCGTGAGCTGCGGGCCGGAGGAGGAGCTGGCGCTCTTTGACCGGGCGCTGCCTGGGGCCATCGCGGATGCCTGCGCGCTGTCGGGCGGCGGCGCGCCCTGCGCCCAGGCGGTGTAGGTCCGGCGCGGTGGGGGTCCCATGGCCCATCCCTTAAGCGGCGCGGATCTCGGCACGCTGGCCCGCGTCTTCTCGGCAGGCGGGCGGCCCGACCGGTGGGCGGAGGCCGCGGGCATCTGGGGCGCCGCGCTTGCCCGGGCGCCGATCTCGGGGCTCGAGGCGCTCGCCCTCCGCGGCCGGCTGCCGGGGGCCGCCGAGATGCCGCCGCCCATCTTCATCCTGGGCCATTGGCGCTCGGGCACCACGCATCTCTACAACACGCTCGTGCATGGCGGCTTCGGCTATGTCCCGCCCATCGCCACCGGGCTGCCCTGGGACATGTTCGGCCTCGCCCGCGCGCTCCGCCCGTTCCTCGAGCGGCAGCTGCCGGACACCCGGTACATCGACAACATCCCCGTCACGCCCACGAGCCCGCAGGAGGACGAGATCGCGGTGGCCAACATGTCGCCGCTCTCCTTCTACCACGGGATCTATTTTCCGCGGGCGTTCGACCGGCTGATCGACCAGGGCCTGTTTTTCGAGGGCTGCACCGAGGCCGAGATCGCGACGTGGGAGGCGCGCTTCACCTACCTCCTGCGGAAGCTCGCGAAAGACCAGGGCCGGCCCCTCATGATCAAGAACCCGGTCTATACGGGCCGGCCGGCGCGGCTTGCGCGGCTGTTCCCGGGGGCCAAGTTCGTGCATATTCATCGCAACCCCTACGACGTGTTCCTGTCCATGCGAAATTTCTACGCTAAGCTCTTGAATCAATTCGCTCTCCAGGCCGTGCCTGCGGATCTCGACATCGACGGCGCGATCCTGCGGGTCTACGCGCGGATGATGCAGGCCTACGAGGCCGACACCGCCGGGTGGGCGGAGCCTCGGCTTGTGGAGCTCCCCTACGACCTCCTCGACCGGGAGCCGATGACCGCGCTCGCTCGGATCTACGAGGGGCTGGAGCTGCCGGGCTTCGCCGCGGCCGAGCCCAAATTCTGCGCCTATCTCGAGAGCGTGGCCCGGTTCGAGAAGAACGCCTTCCGCGGCGATCGGGCGGCGGTGGAGAAGGTGCGCGCCGCCTGCGCCCCCTGGATCGCCCGCTGGGGCTATGCCGAGCCGGAGCCCGCGGCGTGAGGTGGACGCTCCGGATCCTGGGCGTCGTCGCCCTCGGCCTCCTCGGTGCCGTCGCCTGGGTGTTCTGGCCGGTGTCGGAGCGGGAGGCGCGCTTCGCGACCGGGCAGTGCCGCGTGCTGCCGCTCACGGATGCCGAGAGCGGGGCGCCCATTCTCGGGATCGAGGACATCACGGCCTATGGCCCCGCCCTTTATCTCTCGTCGCAAGACCGGCTCGCGGCCGAGGCCGCCGTGGCGGAGGGCCGCGCCGCGCCCGAGGGGGAGATCTACCGCCTCGATCTCGACCGGCTGGGGGCGGAGGGGCCGCTTGCGCTCGGCCCCCACACGGCGGAGGGGTTCTTCGGCCGCCTGCATCCCCATGGGCTCCATGCGAACAAGGCAAAGCTCGTGGTCGTCAACCGCAGCTACGCCCCCGGCGGGGCGGCGGGCCGGGAGATCCGGGTCTACGCCATCCGCGACACCCATCTCGAGCCGCTCCGTCGGCTGCCCAATCCCAATCTCTGCGCGGCGAACGACCTCGTGCTCCTCGGCATCGAGGCGCGGCTGACGCTCGACCGGGCGTCCTGCCCCGGCCTCGGGCCTGGCGAGGCGCTTTGGCCCGCCGCCACGGGCGCGCTCGCCCGCATGGGCACGGCGGACAAGTCGAGCGCCGCGCTCCGGCGCACGGCCGAGGGGCTGACCTACGCCAACGGCATTGCCGAGGTCGAGCTCGACGGGCAGGTGGCGCTGGCGGTGGCCGAGACCCGGGCTGCGGCGGTCGCGCTCTACCGGCCGGACTGGGCGGGGGCCGACCAGCGGCTCCGCGCCATCGCCACCCCCGGAGCGCCGGACAATCTCACCTCGGCGCCGGACGGGTCCGTCGTCGCCGCGCTGCATCCGAGCCTGCCCCGCTTCGCCCTCTACCGGTACGGCTACCGCGACGCGGCGCCCACGCGGATCGCGCGGATCGAGCCCGAGACGGGCGCGGTGGAGATCTTGTGGGACGATCCCGGGGGCGCGGTCTTCCCCGGCGCGACGGTAGGCCTCCTTACCCCCGGGGGCACGCTCGTCGCAGGCTCGGCCCGGGCGCCGGGGCTCCTCGTCTGCCAGCCCTGATGCGGGTGCTCCTCACCGGGGCGGGGGGGTTCCTCGGCCGGCATCTGGCGGCCGGCCTCCTCCGTCGGGGCCACGCGGTGGTGGCGGTGGACCTGGCCTTTCCCGTGTCGCTTCCGCAAGGGTCCGAGGTGGTGGAAGCGTCGGTGACCGACGCCCCGGCCATGTCGGTCGCGGCCGCGGGGTGCGACGCGGTGATCCATGCGGCCGCCATCACCGGGCTCTGGGCGCGGGATGTGGACGAGTTCGACCGGGTGAACGCGGGGGGCGCGGCCATCGTGCTCGGTGCGGCGGCGGATGCGGGCGCCTCGCGGGGCGTGCTGGTCTCAAGCTACACCACCCTCGTCTCCGGCCGTCGGGGCGCCCCGCACCGGGTGCTGGACGAGACGGAGGAGTTGGCGCCGGAGGCCCTTCTCGGCGCCTATCCCCGCTCGAAGCGCCGCGCCGAGCTCATCGCGGCGAAAGCCGGCGTGCCGACGGCGATCGTCCTCCCCTCGGCCCCCATCGGGCCGGGCGACGCGCGGCCCACCCCACCGGGCGCTCTGCTCCGCGACCTGGTCAACGGCGACATCCCCGCGATGATCGACTGCGTGTTCAACCTCGTCGATGTGCGCGCGGTGGCGGACGGTGTGATCGCGGCGCTCGAAAAAGGCGAGGGCGGTCGGCGTTATCTCCTTTCGGGCATGGATGTCGACACGGATGCGCTTCTGGCCCTGGTCGAACGGGTGACGGAGGTCCCGATGCCGAAGGCCCGGGTGCCCTACGGCGTGGCGCTGGCGGCGGCGCGGGTGGAGGCGGGCCTCGCGCGGCTGACGGGCCGGCCGCCCAAGGCGCCGCTCACCGGCGTCCGTCTTGCGGGGCCAAATCTGTCCTTCGCGCCCGAGCGGGCCCGCCAGGAGCTCGGCTTCGCCCCGCAGCCGGTGGCGAGGGCGGTTCGCGACGCGCTCCGCTGGATGCGGGGAGCCGGGATGATCCGCCGAGAGATGCCGGGGCTCGACAAGCGGCGCTGAGGCTCAGCGGGCCGAGCCGCCGCCCTCGAGTTCGGAATAGGTGCGCCCCTTCCAGGCTCCGCCCCGCCCCCGCCAATGCCGACGGGCGCTGTCCAGGGTCATGAGCGTGTAGAGCGCCGCGGCGAGCGGGAGGGCCAGGCCCTGCCAGGCCGGCCGGCCGTAGAGCCGGAGCGTCGGGCGATAGGCCAGCGCCATGAGGCCCCAGGCGAGCCCGCCGAAGAGCGCGGCCAGACCCGACCCGTGCAGCGGCCAGAGGAGGACCGCGAGCGGCCCGGAGAGGTAGAGCACGGCCATCCCGGCCACGGTGCCTGCAAGCTGCCAGGGCGAGTTTCCAAGCTGGGCGAAGGCGGTGCGCGCCACCATCGTCCAGATCGCCTCGAGCCGGCGGTTGTCCCGAAGGCTGACCACCGAACGGCGGGCGAGCCCCAGCCAGATCGCGCGCCGGGGCGGCCCCCGCTTGACCCGGCCGGCGAGGGCGCAGTCGTCGATGAGCGCGCCGCGGAGGGAGGCCATCGCCCCGATCTCCGACACGGCGCGGCGCTCCACCAGCACGCAGCCCCCGGCCGCCCCCGCCGTGTCGCGCATCGGGTCCGCCACCCAGGCGAAGGGGTAGAGCTTTTGGAAGAAGAACACAAAGGCCGGCACCAGGAGCCCGCCCCAAAACCCGCGGTCGTCGAGACGCGCCATGAGCGAGACGAGGGCGAAGCCGCCGCGCTCGGCGTGATCGACGAGCCGGGTCAGCGTATCCGCCCCGTGCTCGATGTCGGCGTCGGTGAGCAGGATCCAGCGGGCCCGCGATGCGAGACGGGCCTGGGCCGAGAGCGCGGTTTCGAGCGCCCAGAGCTTGCCGGTCCACCCCTCGGGCAAGGGCGGGGCGGCGACGATATGGATGGGGCGCGGCGCCTCGCGCGCCACCTCCGCGGCTATGCGCGCCGTGGCGTCCTCGGAGGCGTCGTCGACCAGAACCACGCTCACCCGGCCGGGATAGCGCGTCGCCGCATGGGAGCGGAGGACGGCCCCGATGCTCGCCGCCTCGTTCCGCGCAGGGATGAGGATCGCGACCTCCGGCCAATCGGGCCGCAACTCGCCCGGCCGGGGCAGCGCCCGATCCGCCCGCCAGAACCCGCCCCGGGCGTGCAGGAGCCAGACCCAGGCGAGCGCGCCGAGCGCGGCGAGGCTCGTGAGCATCGTGGCCTCCTTTCCCCTCCGTGCCCCGGAACCCGGGGCGTGATTGTCTTCGCGGGCGCAACCCACTAGGGTCGCGCTAGGCGGCGCGGAGGCGGAATGCAACAGTCGGTTGAGATCCCATCGGCCGGGTCGAGCGTGGCGGCGGGCGGCGATGCGGTCCTCGCGCCCTCCGGAAAAGGGGCGGGGGACGAGAATTTCCCCGTGGGGTCGCGTCTCATCGCGCCGGCTCTCCGGCCCGATGTGATGCGCTATTACGCCTTCGCACGCGCAGCGGACGACATCGCCGACTCCCCCGATCTCGCGCCCGAGGAAAAGATCCGGCGGCTCGATGCGCTCGAGGCCGCCTTCCAGCCCGGCGCGGAGGGGCCAGAGGTCGCCACCCGCCTGCGCGAGAGCCTTGCGGCGCGCGGCATCGCGGCCGCGCGGGCGACGGATCTTCTGGTGGCCTTCCGCCAAGACGCGACCCTTCGGCGCTACGCCGATTGGGCGGCGCTTCTCGACTATTGCGCCCATTCCGCGCATCCCGTGGGGCGGTTTCTTCTCGACCTTCACGCCGAGGATCCGGAGACCGGGCCGCTCGGCGATGCCCTCTGCGCCGCGCTTCAGGTGCTCAACCACCTTCAGGATATGGGCGAGGACCGCCGCGCGCTCGACCGGGTGTATCTCCCGGAGGATTGGATGGCCGAGGCGGGGATCGATGTCGGCGCGCTCGACGCCGAACGCACGAGCCCCGGCCTCCGCCGCGTGATGGAGCGCTGTTTGGACGAGGTGGACGCGCTTCTCGATCGGTCGGAGCCCTTGGCGGGGCGCGTCCGGTCGCGCCGGCTCGGGGCCGAGGTCGCGGTGATCCAGACGCTCGCGCGGCGGCTCTCGGCGCGCCTTCGGCGTGAGGACCCCCTGGCCCGGCGCGTGCGGCATCGGGCGGTGGATTGGGCGGTGGCGAGCGGCGCCGGCCTCCGGCGCGTCGCGTTCGGCGGGCGCGCGGAATGAGCGGCGGGCTGGACGCGCTGGCGCCCCTGCCGCCGGCGCCGGGGCAGGACCCCGCGGCCATCGCCCGCGCGATCACCGCGGGGGCGGGCACCTCGTTCTCCCACGGCATGCGGATCCTGGCCAAACCGCGGCGCGAGGCGATGTGGGCGCTCTACGCCTTCGCCCGGGTGGTGGACGACATTGCGGACGGGCCGGAGGACGGCCCGGACTGGCCGCTCGCCGAGAAGCGCCGCCTTCTGGCGGCCTGGCGAAGCGAGATCGCGGAGACCTATGCGGGCCGCCCGGTCTCGGCCATCGGGCTGGCGCTGGCGGACCCCATCGCGCGCCATGCGCTGCCGGAGGAGGAGTTCGTGCTCTTGATCGAGGGGATGGAGATGGACGCCGAGGGCCCGATCGTCGCCCCGCCGATGGTCGAGCTCGAGCGCTATATCCGCCGGGTGGCGGGGGCCGTGGGGATGCTCTCGATGCGGATCTTCGGGGCCTGGCGCGGGGCGGTGTCGGAGCGGTTCGCGCTGGCGCTCGCGCGGGCCTTGCAGCTTACCAACATCCTCCGCGACATCGACGAGGACGCGACGCGCGGGCGCCTCTATCTGCCGGCGGAGATCCTCGCCGCGCACGGGCTGCCGCGTGATCCCCGGGGGGTGACCGCGCATCCCGCCCGCCCGTCTGCGGCGGCGGAGATCGGGCGGATGGCGCGCGCGTCGTTCTCCGAGGCGAGGGGGCTCGTCGGCGCCCATGCCCGAGGCCGCATCGCGCCGGCCCTTCTCATGATGGGGGTCTACGCAGCCTATCTCGCGCGGATGGAGGCGACCGGGTTTGGCCCCGGCGGGCCGATCCGCCTCTCCAAGGGCGAGAAGCTCTGGCGGGGTCTCGAATGCCTCGTGGCGCCGGGCGGGGCGGCGCGGAGCCGGATCGGTCCCGTGCATGGCTGACGGCGTCGGGACCGTGCATGTGGTGGGAGCGGGGCTCGCGGGGCTCTCCGCCGCTCTCCGCCTCGCCGAGGCCGGCGGCCGCGTGGTGGTGCACGAGGCGCAGGCCTGGGCCGGCGGGCGCTGCCGCTCGATGGACGACCCGCGCCTCGGCCGCCGGATCGACAACGGCAACCATCTCGTGCTGAGCGGGAACCGGAGCGTGCGCGCCTATCTCGGGCTTCTGGGCGCGGAGGACCGGCTGGTGGCCGAGCCGGAGGCCGGGTTCTCCTTCGTCGACCTCGCCGACGGTCGGCGCTGGCGGGTGCGCCTGAACGAGGGCCGGGTGCCGTGGTGGGTGGGCCAGCGCGCTCGGCGAATCCCGGACACCTCGGTGGCGGACTATCTGGGCGGCGCGCGGCTCGCCCTCGCAGGGCCCGGGGCGACGGTGGCGGGCGCGATCCGGGATCGCGGGGCGATCTGGACGCGGTTCTGGGAGCCCTTGACGCTCGCCGCCATCAACACGGTGCCCGAGCGGGCCTCGGCCAGTCTTCTCTGGCGCGTGCTCTCGGAGACGTTCCTCAAGGGCGGAGCCCATGCCCGGCCGATGCTGGCGCCGAAAGGGCTGGGGCACGCGCTCGTCGAGCCCGCGGTGGCGGCGCTCGGGGCACGTGGCGTGCCGCTCCGTCACGGCCGGGTGCTGCGCGCGGTGGAGCGCACGGGCGGTCGCGCCACCTGCCTGCGCTTTTCGGACGGGGACGAGCCCCTCGGCCCGCGCGACCGGGTGGTGCTCGCGCTGCCGCCCTCGCGGCTCCGGGCCGTTCTTCCCGAGACCGACCCGCCGGAGGACGCCTGCGCGATCCTCAACGCCTTTTTCCTCCTGCCCGAGGCCGCGCGGGCGCATCTCGCGACCGCCCCGCGGATCACCGGCGTCCTGTCCTCCGCCACTCACTGGATCTTCCTCCGCGACGATGTGGCGAGCCTCACGATCTCGGCCTCCGACGCGCTGGGGCTCGACGCCGCCGATCCCGCTGAGTTGACGCCAAGGTTATGGGCCGAGACGCGGAGGGCGCTTGGTTTGCCTCAGGAGATGGGTTACCTCGCAAGTCGGATAAACAAGGAGAGGCGCGCGACCTTCGATCAATCGCCCTCGGGCGTGGCCAAGCGGCCGCGTGCAGAGACCGGGCTCGGCAATCTCTGGCTGGCGGGGGACGCCACCGACACCGGGCTGCCGGCGACGATCGAGGGCGCCATCCGATCCGGAGAGACCGCGGCCCGGCTCGCGGCGTGAGCCGCGGCACGCACCGCAGCGACCGAACAAAAAGACGACCGACGACGAACGAGGTGGGACAGACGATGAACCGGACCCCCAGCGCGGACGCGGAGGGCAGCGCAGAGCTCCGCCCGGACCGCGCCGCCTTGAACCGCCTGATCGACGAGCGAACGGAGAGGCTCTGGGGCCTCCAGCGTGAGGACGGGCACATCGTCTTCGAGCTCGAGGCCGACTGCACGATCCCGGCCGAGTACATTCTTCTCCAGCATTTTCTGGGCGAGATCGGGGCCGAGCGGGAGGCGCGGCTCGCCCGCTACATCCGCCGCATCCAGAACGACGACGGCTCCTGGCCGCTCTTCCATGCGGGGGCGGGCAATGTCTCGGCCACGGTCAAGGCCTACTGGGCGCTCAAGCTCGTGGGCGACGACATCGACGCGCCGCATATGGCGCGGGCGCGGAGCTGGATCCTCGGCCAGGGCGGGGCGGCGAAAGCCAATGTGTTCACGCGCATCATGATGGCGCTGTTCCGGCACATCCCATGGCGAGGGATGCCCTGTATGCCGGTGGAGGCGATGCTGCTGCCGCGGTGGTTCCCCTTCCA
>CAYXPI010000123.1:0-11061 GCA_964467005.1 uncultured Limibaculum sp.
TGAACCGGTGGTGGCTCTCCCTCTCGCCCGGCACGGAGCAGTGGCTCTATTTCGGCGCGGAGGGGCGGGAGCGGGAGGGCACGCGCAACTACATGGGCGTGGCCGAGCCGGCGGTGGACGCGATGATCCGCGCGGCGCTGGCGGCGGAGGACCGGCCCGGCTTCGTCGCCGCAATTCGCGCGCTCGACCGGGTTCTCTCCTCGGGCATCTACGTCATCCCGTTCGGCGGGCTCGGCACCGACCGGGTGGCGGCCGCGGCCCATCTCGCCCGGCCCGAGCGCTCGGCGCTCTACGGTTTTCGCCCCGAGGTGTGGTGGCAGGCAGGCCCCTAGCTGAAGACGAGCGCCGCGGCGATCCCCCACATGAGGAGCGCGATGCCCGCGTCGAGGATCGACCAGGCCCTCGGGCTCCGAAAGATCGGCACGAGGAAGCGCGCGCCGAAGCCCAGGCTGAAGAAGAAGACGAAGCTCGCCGAGATGGCGCCCAGGCCGAAGGCGAGGCGCGCCTCGCCCTCGAAGCCTGTTGAGACCGCGCCGACGAGGGCCACCGTGTCGAGATAGACATGCGGGTTGAGCCAGGTGAGGGCGATGGCGGTGCCGACCGCCGCGCGGAGCGAGGGGGCCGCGCGCTCCGCCGCCTCGAGTCCCCCGCCCTGTAAGGCCGCGCGCGCCCGCAGGAACCCGTAGACGACGAGAAAGGCCGCGCCCCCCCATCGGAGCGCACGATCGAGCCACGGCATGTCCTGCACCAGCGCGCCCATGCCGGCCACGCCCACGGTGATCAGAACCGCGTCCGACAGCGCGCAGACCAGCACCACGGGCAGCACATGGCGCCCCACGAGCCCCTGGCGGAGAACGAACGCGTTTTGCGCGCCGATGGCGAAGATGAGGGCGAGCGCCGTCCCGAAGCCCACGAATGCCGCCGAGAGCGCCGAGGTCATGGCCGCGTCATCGGGCGCCGGGCGGCGCGGTCCGCGCGCCTGCGGCCTTGGCCAACGCCTGGCGCCGCGCCTGGGCCAACCGCGCCTCGGCCTCGAGCTCCTGCTTGGTGGGCGGCGTCACGAGGCCCGCGGAGATCACGAGCTTCGCCGCATCCTCGACGCTCATGTCGAGGACCACGACGTCGCGCTTCGGCACGAAGAGGAGGAAGCCCGAGGTCGGGTTGGGCGTGGTGGGCAGGAAGACGCTCACCATCTCGTCCTGGCCCGCGCGGCCGGGGATCTCGCCCTTGGTGTCGGTCGAGACGAAGGCGATGGCCCAGAGGTTCCGCCGGGGGTACTCGATGAGGCAGGCGTGGCGGAAGGAGCTCTTCGACTGGGAGAGCACCGTCTCCACGATCTGCTTCATGGCGTTGTAGACCGAGCGCACGAGCGGCAGGCGGTCGACGATCCCCTCGCCCAAGCGGATCAGCTGCTTGCCGAAGACCTTCTTCGCGAAATAGCCGACGATGGTGGTGAAGGTGACGAAGACCACGAGGCCGAAGCCCGGGATGTCCGCCTCGATATAGGTCGCCGGGTTGTACGGCGTCGGCACCAGCGGCACGATCTGGCTGTCGACGAAGGTGATAACCGCCCAGGTGAGATAGGTGGTGACGACGATCGGCGCGACCACCACGAGGCCCGTGAGAAAGTTGGCCCGCCCGCGAACCCAGATCGGCCTCGGGATGCGCCGCTTCGTGGGGCCCGGGCGTGCACTCCGGCGGCTCTGCGTCATGCGGGGGGTTCCTGCCTCATCGGGCCGAAAGCCTAGTAGCCGCGGTCGCGGTCCACAACGCCCAAGAGGGGGGCCCCGGCGAGATGCCGCGCGATGTTGGCCACGAGGGCGGGGGAGGCCGTCTCGGGCCGGGTGACGCTCGCGATGTGGGGCGTGACGGTCACCTGGGGATGGCTCCAATAGGGGTCGTCCGCCGGCAGGGGCTCGGTATCGAACACGTCCATGGTCGCGTGGGCGAGATGGCCGCGGTCGAGGGCGGCGAGCACCGCCGCATGGTCGAGGAGCGGCCCGCGCCCCGCATTGATGAGGCAGGCGCCATTGGGCAGCTTGGCGAGCGCCTCTGCGCCCACGATCCGCTCGGTCTCGGGCGTGTGGGGGAGGAGAAGCACCAGGATCTCCGAGGCGGCGAGCAGCCGATCGAGCCCCTCCGGCCCCGTATGGGTCTCGATCCCGGCCGCCTCCTTCGCCCGGCGCGACCAGCCGAGCACCCGGAAGCCGAGGCCCGCCAGCGCCTGCCCGCAGGCGAGCCCCAGCTCGCCGAGGCCGAGGATGCCCACAGTCCGGTCCCGCGCGAGGGGCGGGAAGGTCGCCTCCCACTCCGTCACGACGGGACCGCCGATGTAGCGGTCGATCCCGAGATGGTAGCGGGTGGCGTGGCCCACCACATAGTCCACCATGCCCAGGGTGAGGCCGGGCTCCACCATCCGCGCAAGCGGCACATGGCGCGGCGGGTCGAGGGCCAGCACCGCCTCCACCCCGGCCCAGAGATTGAGGATGCCCTTGAGCGCGGTGTAGGGTGCGAACTCGGTCACCGGCCCGTTGGCGGCGTAGATCAGATAGTCGACCGTCCGAGGGTCTGCCTCCGCCGGGTCCATATGCAGCGTGAGCGCGACCCCCTGATCGGCCATCGCGGCGGCGAGATGGCGCGCATAGGCCTCCCGCTGCTCGGGCTTGCCGCAGAAGACGACGACGGGATCAGGCATGGGGCGCGCTCCTCGGGGCCGGTCGCGCCCCTCCTGCCCCGTCGCCCGGGGTGTTGGCAAGGGCGGGCTTAGCGGCGGTGGATGTGGGCGGACTGGATGAGCCCGAAGGCGAGGAGCAGAACGAGCATCGCCGAGCCTCCATAAGAGACCAGCGGCAAGGGCACGCCGACGATGGGGATGAGGCCCATCACCATCGCCATGTTGACCGCCCAGAAGAAGAAGAAGGTGGCCGTGAGCCCGCCGGTGACCAGCGCGCCGAAGCGGTCCCGGTTCTGCACCATCGCCGCGAAGCCGAAGAGTGTCACGAGCGTGTAGAGCGCGAGGAGCGACATCGAGCCCACCGCGCCGAACTCCTCGGAGAGAGTGGTGAAGATGAAATCCGTGTGCTTCTCCGGCAGGAAGTTGAGCCGGGATTGGGTGCCCTCCATGAAGCCGCGGCCCGTGAGCCCGCCCGAGCCCATGGCGATCTTCGACTGGGTGATGTGGTAGCCCGCGCCGAGGGGATCCTTCGAGGGGTCGAGAAAGGTCTCGATCCGCCGGTACTGATAGTCCTTGAGGATCTGCCAGTCGGTGCCCTTCGAGCGCAGGACGGCAAAGACCGCGCCGCCCGCCAGCGCCGCTGCCGTCCCGAAATACCACCAGGAAACGCCCGCGAGGAACATCACCACCCCGCCGCCCAACACGAGGAGGAGCGCGGTGCCGAGATCCGGCTGCTTGAGCACGAGCGCCGCAGGCACGAGCGTGATGAGAAGCGGCGGGATGAGCCAGAGCGGCCGGGAGGTGCGCCCCCGCTCGAGCCACGCGTAATAGCGGGCGAGGGCGAGGACGAGGGCGATCTTCATCACCTCCGAGGGTTGGATGGTAAGGGGGCCGAGCTTCAGCCAGCGCTGGGCGCCCATGCCCTGCTGGCCCACGAACTCCACCGCCACCAGAAGCCCCAGCGCGCCCAGATAGGCGAGCGGTGAGGCCCAGCGCCAGACGCGGATGTCGATGAGCGCCACGATGGTCATGAGGATGAGGCCGACGCCGAAGCGGATCATCTGCCGCCGCGCCCAGGGCTCGAGATCCCCACCAGCTACCGAATAGAGCATGAGAAAGCCGAGGCAGGCGATGGCGCTGACCAAGAGAACCAGCGCCCAGTTCATGCGCAGAAGCTTGGTCGAGATCGGAAGGGGCGCGGTGCGCGGGCTCTCCGAGAGGCTCATGTGCGGATCCGGGGCGGGGTGTCGTCCTCCGCCGGGCGCGGGGCCGGGGCGGGCACGGGGCGGTCCGGCGCCTGGCCCGGCGGATAGGCCGACAGGGGCGGCTCGCCCCCCCAGAGCGCGCGCATCAGGATGTCGCGGGCCACGGGGGCGGCCGCCTTCGAGCCGCCGCCGCCATGCTCCACCACCACGGAGACGGCGTAGCGCGGCGCCTCGAGCGGGGCGTAGCCCACGAAAAGCGCGTGGTCCCGCCGCTCCCAAGGCAGGTCCTCGTTGCGGAAGACGCCCTGCGCACGCTCGGCCTTGGTGATGTTGCGCACCTGGGAGGTGCCGGTCTTGCCCGCCATGCGATTGGCCGCATCCGCGATGCGCGAGCGCCGGGCGGTGCCGCGCCGGCCGTTCACCACCTCGTCCATGCCGTCCCGCACAAGATCGAGATGCGCCCTCGAGATGCCGAGGGGGGGCGCCTCGGGCACTGGCTCGGGCTGGCCGTTGCGCGCAAGGATGAGCCGCGGCTCGATCGCGCGCCCGGTGGCGATCCGCGCGGTCATCACCGCGAGTTGAAGGGGGGTCGAGAGGACGAAGCCCTGGCCGATCCCGGCGTTCAGCGTGTCGCCCACCAGCCAGGGTTCGTCGCGGTGGCGCTCCTTCCAGGCTTTGTCGGGCATGAGCCCGCCTTTGAGCTCCGGCATCGGCAGATCCACCGCCACGCCCAGCCCGAGCCGCCGGGCCATGGCCGCGATGCGCTCGATCCCGACGCGCTTGGCCGCCTCGTAGTAGTACACGTCGCAGGACTGCGCGAGCGCGGCCTTGAGCGGCACATGCCCGTGTCCGCCGCGCCGCCAGCAATGGAAGCGGCGGTTTCCGAGGTCGTAGCCGCCATTGCAAAAGACGGTCTCGTCGGGCGTCATCACCCCGTCCTCGAGCGCCGCGAGCGTCACGATCATCTTGAAGGTCGAGCCCGGCGGGTACATGCCCGAGGCCCATTTGTTGTGGAGCGGGCGGTATTGGTGCTCGAGGAGGGCGGTGTAGTCCGGCCCCGAGATGCCGCGGACAAAGAGATTTGGCTCGAAGGACGGGGTGGAGGCGAGCGCCAGCACATCGCCCTGGGCGAGGTCCATCAGCACCGCCGCGCCGCTCTCCTCGCGGAGCCGCCAATTGGCGAAGTCCTGAAGCGCGAGATCGAGGGTGAGGTGCAGATCCGGCCCCGGTTGGCCCTCGACGCGCCGGAGCTCGCGGATCACCCGGCCGAGCGCGTTCACCTCGATGTCGCGGGTGCCCGCCTGCCCGCGGAGGTTGCGCTCGAGCCCGCGCTCGAGCCCGCGCTTGCCGAGCTGGAACTCGGGGATCTGCAGCACCGGGTCCTGGTCCTCCGCCCGGTCGAGATCCTTCTGGGTGACGCGGCCCACATAGCCGACCACATGCGCGGTCTCGGGCCCATTGGGGTAGTGGCGGGAGAGCCCCACTTCGGGCTGGATGCCGGGCAGTGCCGGCGCGTTCACGTTGATCTGGGCGAACTGGTCCCAGGTGAGATGCTCGGCCACCACCACAGGCACGAAAGCCGATTTCTGGCGCATCTCGTCGAGCACCCGGGCGCGGGCGCGGGGTGAGATCTCGACGATCTGACCCAGCCGGTCGAGCACCGCCTCCGCGTCGCCCGCCTGCTCGCGGATCATCACGACGCGGAAGTTCTGCTGGTTGATCGCGAGCGGTTTGTTGGCCCGGTCGAAGATCTGGCCGCGGGTGGGGGCGATGAGGCGGATGTTGATCCGGTTCTCCTCGGCGAGGAGGCGGTAATGGTCGGCCTCGACGATCTGGAGCTGGCGCATGCGCCAGGCGAGCGCCCCGGCCACCAGGAGCTGCGCGCCGAAGAGGACGAGGCCGCGGCGGGTGACGCCCGCGCCCTCGGCCGCCTCGCGCTCCGCCCGCCGGCTGGAGCTGCGGCTTGTGCCCTTGGCGCCGAGGCGGCTCATGCGCGGCCTCCCCGGACGCGCCCGCCGGGGTCGGCGGCGGTGTCGCGGAGGCCGAGAACCCCGCCGAGGATCGCCGTGACGGCCGGGTAGACGAGCGCCGTGGCCGCGAGCTGCTGCCCGAGTTCGGCCAGGGCGGGCGGCGTCGCCAGGGCGAGAACGACCCCCGCCCAGAGCGCGGCGGTCATGGCGGTTGCCGCCAGCGCCACGGTCGCCACCTCGAGCGCGAAGGGCTGGCGGGCGAGCGGCGCGCGCCGGGTCTTCAGCCACTCGGCCGCGACGACAAGGCCAAGGGCGCCGAGGCCGACCGGCGTGTCGGTGAGAAGGTCCCGGGCAAGGCCGAGCGCAAAGACGAGGAGGACGGGCGCGGCCCCCGGCGCGCGGAGCGCGACATGGGCCACGACGCAAAAGAGGAGATCGGGCGAGGGCAGCGCCTCCGGCCCGAGGCCCAGGGGGGCCGCCTCGAGCGAGATCGCCGCCAGCCCCAGCCCGGACAGAAGCACGAGCCGAAAGGCCCAGGAGAGGCCCATCTCGCCGCCCATGGCGCTCACTCTGCGAGCCGCCGCGGCGCCTGGGCCGAGGCCCCCGGCAGCACGAGCCCGCCGGGGCGCTGGATCCGCGTGTCCGGCCGGTAGCGGAGGAGCCGCACGAATTCGAGGCGGGAGTAGTCGGTCATCAGGCTCGCCCGCCATTCCTGCTGGGCGGTGTAGACGACCCGGCCCACGGGAATGTCCGGCGGGAAGACGCCGCCGTCGCCCGAGGTCTCGATGAGATCGCCGGGGCGGAGCGCGTCCGCCGCCTCGAAAAACTCGAGCCGGGGCGATTTCGTGCCGTCGCCCGCCAGGAGCGCCCGCGCGCCGCGGGGCTGGACGACCACGGGAATGCGCGAGGAGAAATCCGTGAGGAGGAGGATGCGCGAGGCCCGCTCGCCCACGCCCGAGACCCGGCCGACGAGCCCCACGCCGTCGACCGCCGCCGAGCCGTCCGCCACCCCGTCGCGCGCGCCCACATTCACCAGCACCGTCTCACGGAAGGGCCCGCCCGAATCCGCGATCACGTCGCCGGTCACGAAGGTCGTCCGCGGCGGGGGGCTCAGATTGTTGAGCGCGCGGAGCTGGGCGTTTTCCTCCTCGAGCTGGCGCGCGGTCTCGCGCCAGGCGCGCAGGCTCTGGATCTCGCGGCGGAGCGCCCGGTTCTGGGCGTAGACATCCACCACGGCCTCGTAGTCGCCCACGATGTCGGAGGCGACGGCCAGCGGCTCGGTCACCCATCCCATGGAGGGCAAGAGCGTGTCCATGAGCGCGTGGCGGAGGCGCTCGATCCGGGGGTTGTCGGTCCGCCACAGGACGAAGAGCACGAGGCCCGCGATGATCACCGCGCCGAAGAGCGTGCGGTGGATCGCCCGGCTGAGACGCTCCGAGGCCTCCGCCCCCTGCTCCGCCGGACCGCGCCCTCGCACCTGTCGCCTCCTCAGACGCTGATCTTCATCACATGGTTCAGCCGGTCCAAGTGCTCGAGCGCCCGGCCGGTGCCGAGGGCCACGCAATGCAGCGGCTCCTCGGCAACCGAGATCGCGAGCCCCGTCTGCTCCCGCAGCGCAAGGTCGAGATCGCCGAGAAGCGCGCCACCACCCGTCAACATGACGCCGTTGTCCACGATGTCTGCCGCAAGATCTGGTGGCGTGGCTTCCAACGCGACCATAACCGATTCGACGATCTGCTGCACGGGCTCCGTCAGCGCCTCGGCGATCTGGGCCTGCGTGATCTCCTGCTCTTTCGGCACGCCGTTCAAAAGGTCGCGGCCGCGGATCACGATGCTCTCGCCAACGCCATCCGCCGGCATGCGCGCGGTGCCGATGGTCTTCTTGATCTTCTCGGCCGAAGCCTCGCCGATGAGGAGGTTGTGCTGGCGGCGCATATGCGAGATCACCGCCTCGTCCATCTTGTCCCCGCCCACGCGCACCGATTTGGCGTAGACGATGTCGGAGAGGGAGAGCACGGCGACCTCCGTGGTGCCCCCGCCGATATCGACGATCATGCTGCCCGTGGGCTCGGTGATCGGAAGCCCGGCACCGATGGCGGCCGCGATGGGTTCGGGGATCAGATAGGCTTTGCGCGCGCCCGCCGAGAGAACCGACTGCTCGATGGCCCGCTCCTCCACGGCGGTCGCGCCGAAGGGCACGCACACCACCACCTGGGGCCGGGGCCAGAGCGAGTTTCCGTTTACCCTCTTGATGAAGTACTTGATCATCTCCTCGGCGACGTCGAAATCGGCGATCACGCCGTCGCGCATCGGCCGGATCGCCTGGATCGAGCCGGGCGTGCGGCCGAGCATGAGCTTGGCGTCCTCGCCCACGGCCTTCACGACCTTCTTGCCGTTGATCGTCTGGAACGCGACCACCGAGGGTTCGTTGAGGACGATGCCCTTGCCCTTGACATAGACGAGGGTGTTGGCGGTCCCCAGATCGATCGCCATGTCGTTCGAGAAGACGTTGAACAGCCCGCTCAACATGCCTGTGCTGGCTCCTGGCCTGAGATGCCTACGGCGCCGTCGTCCGCGCCTTGACGGGCGCTTATAGGCGTCTCAGAGGCTGCACGCAAACCCCGCGCCGCCGGAATCTCGGCCGCCGTCGCGTCGGCTGCGCAAACAGACGTGCCGGTGTGCAACCGCGCGGCCTCAGCCGGTTGCCTGGGACCGGGCAGATGCGCACTTCGAAGCAAAGTTGCGCCGGCGCGCCCCGCGTCCCGACGCCGCGGTCGCTCGCCGCCGCAGCCGAAAAGGGAGGGTCCGATGACCGACACCGACATCGCCATGCTCAAGCACAAGCTGCACCAGACCTGGGCGGCGGGCGACTATGCCCGCATCGCCGAGCGCCTCTCGGACAGCGCCGAGAGCTTTCTCGACCGCGTGCCGATCGAGGCCGGCGACAGGCTTCTCGATATCGGCTGCGGGGCGGGGCAGATCGCGATTCCCGCCGCGGCGCCCGCGTCACCGGGATCGACATCGTCGAGGGGCTGATCGCCGAGGCGAGCGCGCGCGCCGCCAAGGAGGGGCTGGCCGCGACCTTTCGCACCGCAGATGCCGAGGACATCCCCGCCGAGGACGCCCGGTTCGATGTCGTGGTGAGCCTGATCGGCGCGATCTTCGCCCCGCGTACCGAGCGCGTCGCCGCCGAAATGCTCCGAGTCACGCGCCCGGGCGGGCGCATCGCCATGGGGAACTGGACGCCGGACGGGTTCATTGGCAGATTCTTCCGGACGGTGGGGGCGCATGTGCCGCCGCCGGAGATGCCCTCGCCGCTGCTCTGGGGCAAGGAGGATGTGGTGCGCGAGCGCGTCGGCGACGGAGTGTCCGAGCTCGTCGCGACCAAGACCACCTATCGCTTCCAGTACGATCTCACCCCGGCGCAGGTGGTCGCGCATTACCGAGACTTCTTCGGCCCCGTCGCCCGCTCCTTCGAGCGGCTCGCCCCCGTTGGACAAGCCGCGCTCGAGGCCGATCTCGTCGCGCTCTGGCGCGAGGCGAACCAGTCCGGCAGCGAGGATACGGTGATCGTCGATGCCGGTATTCTAGAGGTTCATGCGCGGCGCGCCTGAGCGCGGGTGGGGGCGTCAGGCACGCCCCGCCGTCTCGACATAGCGCCGCTCGAGCTCGGCCTGATGCGTGAGCGCCTCGGGTTCGAGATCGGCCGCCGCCGGGCGATCGGTGCCGAAATGGCCGTACCGGTCCTGGCCGCGCACGCAGATGGCGGTGTCGAGGTCGTGCTTGGTTTGGCGGACATGGGCCGCGAGATACTGCACGTTGAGGCCGATCCGGCGGTCGTCCGAGGCGTTGGCCATCGAGGCGTGGAGCGTCCAGCCGTGGTGGAACGAGGCCTGCCCCGGGCGCCAGCGCGCAGAGGACGGCGGCGTCCTCATCCACCCCATCCACGGTCTGCCCGTGGAAGAGGACGTTGCTCGCATCCTCCGTCGTCGCGTGCGCGAGGCGGCCCTGGCGGTGGCTGCCCGGGATCATGCGCATGGCGCCCGAGACGGCGTCGGCCGGGGAGAGGGCGAGCCACATCGAGACCTGGGCGTCGTCCGACAGGCCCCAATAGGTGAGGTCCTGGTGCCAGCTCACATAGGCCGGCGTGTGCGCCTCCTTCACAATGTAGGTCACGTTGTAGACGAGGATGTCGGGGCCGAGCATGTCCTCCACCACATCGAGCGCGCGCGGGTGGCTGGCGAGCGCCCGGGCCGAAGTGAGGAAGGTGTGCGCCTTCGGCCGGTAGTGGATCGGGCCGATGGCGGCCTCCGCGCGCTCGAGGGCGGCCCGGTGCTCGGCCGCTTCGGCCGGGCTCACGATCTCGACCGGCGAGACATAGCCGTCGCGGTCCTAGGCGGCGGCCAGCGCGGCGGGCTTCGGCTCGGCGGGGGCGGTGCCGGCGGTCATGGCGCTTCTCCCTGCTGGACCCGGGCGGGCCGGTGGCCCCGGATCAGCCCGCGAGGCTCTCGCCCGGGGCCGATTTCGTGCGCCGCACCAAAAGCTTGTTGAGGCACTGCACATAGGCGCGGGCGGAGGCCACCACCGTGTCGGTGTCCGATGCCTGGGCCGAGGCGTAGCGCCCATGCTCGCGGAGGCGGACCTGCACATGCGCCTGGGCGTCCGTGCCCTCCGTGACCGCCTGGATTTGGTAGAGTTCGAGCACGGCCTCATGGGGCACGAGCGCCGAGATCGCCGCGAAGGCCGCGTCCACCGGCCCGTCGCCCACCGCGGTGTGGCGGAGCTCCTCGCCGTCGATCTCCAGCGTCACATCCGCGGATTTGGGCGCCTCGGTGCCGGAGATCGCGCGGAGGAACCTCAGCTTGATCCGCTCCGAGCTCGCCTCGGCCGCCGCCTGATCCACCAGCGCCAAGATGTCGTCGTCGTAGACCTCCTTCTTGCGGTCGGCCAGCGCTTTGAACCGCACGAAGGCGTCTGCCAGTGCGTTCTCGCCGAGATCGATGCCGAGCTCCGAGAGCTTGGTGCGGAAGGCGTGGCGGCCCGAATGCTTGCCCATCACCAGCGAGGTCTGGCTGAGGCCCACATCCTCTGGCCGCATGATCTCGAAGGTGCCGGCGTGCTTCAGCATCCCGTCCTGGTGGATGACGGATTCGTGCGCGAAGGCGTTTTTGCCGACGTTCGCCTTGTTGTACTGCACGGGAAAGCCCGAGGC
>CAYXPI010000124.1:0-11054 GCA_964467005.1 uncultured Limibaculum sp.
TGGCGACGTAGATGTGCCTTTCCTTGCGGTTGTAGAGCGTGCCCATGAAGACCGCGAGGTAGGCCACCCAGACCACCGTCAGCCACAGGTCGATGTGCCAGGCGGGCTCGGCATACTCGCGGCTCTGCGATCCGCCCAGCACGTAGGAGGTCGCCGCCAGCACGATGAACAGCTGGTAGCCCCAGAAGACGAACCAGGCGAGGTTGCCGCCCCAGAGCCGCGTCGCGCAGGTGCGCTGCACGATGTAGAAGGAGCTGGCGATCAGCGCGTTGCCGCCGAATGCGAAGATCACCGCGCTGGTGTGGAGCGGGCGGAGCCGGCCGAAGCTCGTGTAGGAAAGGCCCCAATTGAGCTCGGGGAAGGCCAGCTGAAAGGCGATGTAGGTGCCGGCCAGGAAGCCGACGACGCCCCAGAGCGCGGTGGCGATGACGCCGTAGCGGATGACGTCGTCCATGTAACCCTCCGCGGGGGCCGGGCCGCCGTCCGGCATCCGCTGGGGCACGTTCCAGCGCAGGATGGTGTAGAAAAACATGCCCACCGCGACGGCGAGCACGATCAGTGCATTCACTTGATACGCGAGATCCTTCGCGAAGTTGGCCGCCATCGCCGCGAGCACCGCGACGAGTCCGAGCGCAACCAGTTTGAGAACGTTGCCCATGCTTCTTCCCCAGCTTCATGCCGTCGAGCGACCGAAGCGCGTGCCTCGATCCCAGTCTCGGTTATGCCGGGGGGGCGAACGGGGCGCCCTTGATCTCAGTCAAGCGTGCCGAGGCTCGGGGCAGGCTGCGGCGATCCGCCCGCCCGAGCGGGGTTGAAATCGTGGGATCAGATCCCGCTGCCTGGAAAATAGGCGTCAATCGAGGCGGTGTCGCCCGGTGCTGCGGCGACCGCGGAGATCGTGGCCCGGCAGGCGGCGAGGTCCGTGGCCGGCGCGGGCGGGTCGGAATAGGTGCAGGGCACGAGGTCGATCGGCGGCACGGAGGAGACGAAGCGCGCCTCGTCCACCGCGAGGATCGGCAGCGCCTGACCGAGCACATAGTCGGGATCGGCGCTCGAGAAATAGGTGTTGAAGAAGCCGAGAAGGCTGAGGTCGAGCCCGACGACGGCGCGAACCTGGATGAGGTGGTAGGGCCGGAGCAGGCCGCCCGAGACATCCGCCGTGACCGTCGCCTCGAACAGCACCTGCTCCGCCGTTGCGCCCATGCGGGCCGCCACCAGCGCCTCCGCCCGGTCGACGAAGCGCTGGATGAGCACGGGCGGATCCGTCGGCGCGGGGCCCGGCATGGCGGGCGCGTGGGCCAGGAGATGCGCGGCCTCCGCCACCGCGCTGTCCAGCCGCTCCCGCGCCGACAGCGCATCGCCATACTCCGCCGTCACGATCATCGGGCCGAGGAGGAGCGGCAGGGTGACGACGAACTCCATGCTCGCCGTGCCCCGCTCCTCCGCCAGAAAGCGTCCGACCATGTCCCGGCCGATGCCTCGGATCACCCCCGCCATCCTCCGCCTTGGATCTCGCGACAACCCTAGCCGGCGCGGGTAAACGGCGGGTGAACGGCGCCTACTGCCCCGCGCCCCAGAGCTCCGAGCGGGCGCCGAGATAGCCGTCCCAAGCAAACCAATAGGAGATGTGCCCCGCCACCCGGGGCAGGCGCGCCCCGCCCGGGCCTTCGAGCGCGGCCTCGGTGATCTCCCAGCGCCCCTCCGCCTCGAGGCCCGCGGGCCCGAGGGTGAAGCGCCGGCCGCCCCGCTCATAGGCCCGGACCGTGCGCCCGTTGGCCTCGCCCACCAGCACCACGTCGAGATCGCCCACCCGGTCGTTGATCGCGCGGCCTCCCTCGAAGGCCGTGAGCGGCCAGGCCTTCGCCGCGCCGAAGCGGCGGATGCCGAACACATAGTCCTTCTGCGCGAGCGGGCCCTGGCCGCCGCCCGCCGCGAGGCCGCCGAGGGCCGGGAACATGAGCTCAGGGCTCGCGAAGTACTCCCGGTAGACGACGCCCGAGCCGTAGTCCCGCGCAAAGCCCGTGTCGAGCGAGAGAACCGTGGTGCGGGGGTTGGCGGCGCGCCACTCCGCCCAGGGCGCGATGGCCACCGGGCGCTCCACCAGCCGGAGCGGG
The DNA here is from genome assembly GCA_964467005.1 of uncultured Limibaculum sp. Taxonomy (GTDB): domain Bacteria; phylum Pseudomonadota; class Alphaproteobacteria; order Rhodobacterales; family Rhodobacteraceae; genus Thermohalobaculum. Next base: position 2,115 of record CAYXPI010000124.1, read on the forward strand.
CTGCCAGCCAAGGGCCCGATCACCGGGCGGCCGGTGAACTGGTTCCAGAGCGAGTGGGTCTGCCGGTCGAACATCAGCTTGTTGGAGCGGTAGAGAAAGCCCGAGGAGCCGAAGACGAAGGGCCGGTCGCGCCCGCTCACCGTGGTCTCGAAGAGGATGCCCGCGCCGCAAAGCGTGCAATAGGCGAGCGCCACGGGCACGCCGCCGATCACGTCGTTGAACATCTCGTGCCAGCCCATGATGCGCAAGGGATAGGCTCGGGTGTCGCCGTTGATCTCGACGCCGAAGACGAGGTCGTCGCGCCGGAGATAGTCGGCCTCCGCGGCCGCGATCATGGCGGGGGCGTCGAGCGAGGGGATGCCGTCCTTCACCACGCCGCCCCAGGTCACCTCTTCGAAGCGGATGCGCATGCGCTCGCGGACGAGATGCTCGGGACGGAGGAAGATCTCGAAATTGGGGTCGATGGCCAAGAACACCCGACGCCGGAGCGCGATGTGGGAGGGGCGGGGGGTCACCTCGGGATGGGCCTCCTGCCACAGCATCCACTCGAACCAGTCGTCCGGACCGGCCTCGCCCGTGATCTCCACCAGCTTCTCGACGATCGGCAGCCGGTCGCCCCGGGTGAACCGCAGCGCGAAGATGAGCGAGGCGGCGATGTCGACGCCCCGATAGGGCGAGAGCGTGGCGCGGGCCTCCCGGTGCGCGCGCTGATCGCCGAAGATCAAGTCCTCGAGCGCGCGGTCGATCTCAGCGTCGCTCGGTTGGGCCCGGGCGTGGAGCGCGGGGAGGGCGGCGGCCAATGCCAGGGCGGTGGTCCGGATCGCGTGGCGACGGGTGTGGGGCATCTCGGGTCTCCTCTCGGCCTCGCGCGGCAGGATGGCGCGGGGTGGAGGATCTGGGAAATCACCTCGAATGACCCGGGCGTGACGGGCCCGTGACGCGGGCGCTCGCGGAGGCTCAGGCGATCAGGCCGCCGTCGCTGTCCTCGCCCGCCGCGTCGAGGAGCGCCGCAAGATCGGGCACCCGCAGCGTCCGCGCGTCCGAGAGCTCGATCACCCCGGCTTTGCGGAGGCCCGTGAGCTGGCGGCTCACCGTCTCGATGGTGAGGCCCAGATAGTCCCCGATTGCCTCCCGGGTCACCGGCAGCTCGATGGTCAGCACCGGGCCAGCGGGGCCGCCATTGGCCTGGGCCCGGCGGGCCAGGATGGTGAGGAAGGTGGCGATCTTCTCCTGCGCGGTCTTCCGCCCGAGGAGGAGCATCCAATCCCGCGCCGCGTCGAGTTCGTCGAGCGTGATCTCGAGAAGCCGCCGCTCGAGCGCGGGTGTCTCGATGAGGAGCCGTTCGAACCGCGCGCGGGGGAAAAGGCAGAGCGTGACAGGGGTGACCGCCACCGCGTCGAAGGGGGCGACCGGGATGTTGGGCCGGCCGATGAAGTCCGACGCGAACATGAGGCCCACCATCTGGCGCCGCCCGTCCGACATCGTCTTGGACAGGCTCACCACGCCGCTCACCACAGAGCCGATGGCGCTGCTTTCCTCGCCCGCCGCGACGATCTCCTGACCCGCCTCGAAGCTCTTGTAATATTTGATCGAATTGAGCTTCTCCAGCCCCACCGGCTCGACATAGGAGCACACGGCGCGGTGCCGGATCGGGCAGTCGACGCAATGCACATGCGCGGTGGGGGCGGGTTTGTTCATGCGCTCCTGGTCGGGTTGGTTGACACCGTCATCATGGGTGAGCGGTTGACCTGGGTCAATGCGCGCGCGGCGTCGCAGATCAGTATCGGTTCCATGACCCGCGGCGCGCACATCACCCCGTTCGACCCGCCCGCGCTGGAGCGCGCCGTCCCCCGCTACACGAGCTATCCCACCCAGCCGCATTTTTCCGAGGCCATCGGGGCCGAGGCCTATGCCCGCTGGCTCGGCGATCTCGCGCCGGAGCGGGCTCTGAGGCTGTATCTTCATATCCCCTTCTGTCGGCGGATCTGCTGGTTTTGCGCCTGCCGCACCCAGGCGACGGGGCGCTATGCCGGCGTGCGACGCTATGTCGATGCGCTGTTGGCCGAGGGGGCCCGGCTGGCCGAGATCTTGGGCCCCGGCCGGCGGGTGACGGAGCTCGCCCTCGGCGGCGGGTCGCCCAGCGTGCTGGCGCCAGGGGATCTCACGCGCCTGGTCGCCGGGCTCGAGGCCGTCCTGCCCGGCATCTCCGAGGCGCCGGTGACGACCGAGATCGACCCGCGGGACATGACGGAGGAGCGGCTCGACGCCCTCGCCGCGGCGCGGGTCTCAGCGGTTGCCCTCAGCGTGCAGGACGTCGATCCGGGCGTGCAGGCCGCCATCGGGCGCAACCACGATCATGCGTCCACATGCCGCATCGTGGAGGCGCTGCGCCGCCGGGGCATCCGCCGGATCTCCCTCGATCTTCTCTATGGCCTGCCGGCGCAGAGCGCGGAGACGCTGGCCCGCTCCGTCGCCGCCGTGGTCGCGCTCGAGCCCACGCGCATCGCCCTTTACGGCTATGCCCATCTGCCCTGGCTCGCCAAGCGGCAGGCGATGATCGACATCGACCTGTTGCCCGGCTCCAGCTCCCGGCGCGCCCAGGCCAGGGAGGCGCGCGCGCTCATCGAAGCCGCGGGCTACACGGCCGTCGGCATGGACCATTTCGTGCGGCCCGACGACCCGCTCGCCCGGGCCGAGCGCGCCGGCCGCCTCGAGCGGAGCTTCGACGGCTACCGGGTGGGCGACGGCGCGGCGCTCCTCGGCCTCGGCGCCTCCGCCGTGGGCGCGCTGCCTCAGGGCTATGTCCAGAACGAGACCGCGACGGCGCGCTATCTCGCGCGGATCGAAGGCGGCGAACTCGCGGCAAAGCGCGGCCACGCCCTCAGCCTCGACGACCGGATGCGCGGCGCGGCGATCGGCCAGATCCTCTGCACCGCGGCGCTCGACATCGACATCCTCGCCCAGCGCTTCGGCGACTTCGCCAAGCCGGTGGCCGACCGGGCCGCCGCCCTCCTCGCCGCGGCGCCGGCGGGCGCGCTCACGCCCTGGCGGGGCGGCTTCCGCATCTCGGAGGACTGGCGCGGCCGGGCACGGCTCGTCGCCGCCGAGTTCGACGCCTATCTGGCCCGCGGCCGCGCCCGCCACTCCCTGGTGATCTGACCTCGGCGGGCCTCAGGCGAAGACCGCCTCCTTGCCGAAATGCTTGGTGAGGAGATAGTAGACCACCGCGCGGTACTTGTTGCGGTTCGACTTCCCGTAGAGCTCGAACACCGCCTCGAGCCCCGCTTCCAGCTCCGGCCCCTCCGAGAGGCCAAGCTTCTTCACCAGGAAGTTGGCGCGCACGCGGGCGACCTCCTCGGGGTCCGAGCTCGAGACGGTGGAGCTGTCGGCGTTATAGATCGTCGGGCCGCAGGCGATCGTCACCTTCTCCAGGAGCGCGCGGTCCGGCTCCTGGTTGCATTTCGCCTTGATGTCCGCCGCGTATTTCTCGATGAGCTCTTCGCGTTTGTTCACGGGGTCCCTCCGCTCGCGCATGCCATAAGGGCGCGGCGTCCGAGCGCCGCAGCGGCAACTATGTCGCAAGGGCCTGGGCTTTGCAGCCCCTTTTCGCCGCGGTCGGGGGCTGTCCTCGCGGCCGCCAGGTGGGCAGGATGGCGGCACGGTTCGGGGAGCGGGAGGGACGATGCGCATCGCGGTCTTGGGCGGCGGGATCACCGGGGTCTCGGCGGCGGAGTGGCTCCGGCGCGACGGCCATGCGGTGACGCTCCTCGACCGGGTGAGCCCCGGGGATCCGGCGCAGACCTCCTACGGCAATGCCGGCGTCCTCGCCAACACCGGGGTGGTGCCGATCCCCGAGCCCGGGCTCTGGCTCAAGGGGCTCAGGATGGCGCTCGCGGGCCGGGGGCCGATGTATCTGCGCTGGCGGTATCTGCCCTGGCTCGCCCCTTGGCTCTGGCGCTTTCTTGCGACCGGCGGGGCCGCGGAGACGGCGCGGATCTCCGCCGGGCTCGCCACCCTGATCGGCGACACGGTGGAGCAGCACCGGGCGCTTGCCGAAGGCACGGGCGCGGTGCGGTTCCTGGCCGACGGGCGCTACACCTATCTCTTCGCCCGCCGCGAGGTCTGGGAGGGGGACCGCCGGGGCCACGCGCTCCGCGCCGCCGCGGGGGTGGTGGGCCGGCCGCTCGACCGGGCGGCGCTTCTCGAGCGGGATCCCGAGCTCGGGCCCGATTTCGGCTTTGGCGTGGAGTTCGAGGGCAGCGGGCATGTGACCGATCCCGGGGGCTATGTGGCCGCCCTCTTCGCCCATTTCCGGGCCGAAGGCGGGGAGTTTCTCGCGACCGAGATCCGCGATCTGCGGCCGGCGGGCGAGGGGGTGGAGATCGCCCATGCCGGCGGGACCCTTGCCGCGGACCGCGCGGTGCTCGCCCTCGGCGCCTGGTCCGGCGCGCTCGCCCGGCGCCTGGGCCACGAGCCGCGGCTCGAGAGCGAGCGGGGCTATCACCTCGTGCTCGAGCGGCCGAGCCACCGGCCGCCCACGCCTTACATGCTGGCCGACGCGAAAATGGTGGCCTCGCCGATGGAGGACGGGCTGCGGCTCGCGGGGCTCGTGGAGTTCGCCGGGCTCACAGCGCCACCCTCGCCTCGGCCGACCGCCTTTCAGCGCGCCCAGGCGACGCGGCTCTATCCGCGCCTCACCTGGGAGGGCGAGCGGGTGTGGATGGGCCACCGGCCCTCGACGGTGGACAGCCTGCCGCTGATCGGCGCCGCGCCCAAGGCGCCGCAGGTGGTCTTCGCCTTTGGCGCTCAACATCTGGGGCTGACAGCGGGGCCCAAGACCGGGCGGATCGTGTCGGATATCCTGGCCGGGCGGACGCGCAACGAGGACCTCGCGCCCTTTCGCGTCGGTCGGTTCGACGGCGGGTGAGCGGGCTCCTCGGAGCCTTGGGCTGGCTCGGCGCCCGAGCGCGCTGGGTGCTCGCGCTGGGGGTGGTGGGCGCGTTTCTCCTGCCCGGGCTGTCCGCCGGGCTCCGGCCGGTTTTGCCGGCCTTCGTCGTCCTCGTCTTCGCGGTGGCCGTGGCGCGGCTCGACGTGGCGGCGGTGGCGCGCGCCGCGGTCCGGCCCCGGCGGCTCTGGCGGCTGGGCGGCCTCGTGGCGCTGCTCCTCTGGCTGACCCCGCTCGCCCATTGGGCGGCGGCCGGGGCCCTCGGCCTCACGGAGACGGCGCTCGCCGCCCTCGTCTACACCGGGGCCGCGCCGCCCATCACCTCGGCCGCGGGCCTCTGCCTCCTGCTCGGGCTCGACGCGGCGCTGGCGCTCGAGCTCACCGTTCTCGCCAGCCTCGCCACGCCGCTCATGGGCCCCCTCGCCGTCAGCCTTCTCCTCGGCGACGCGGCCCCCCTCGATGCCGGCGCGCTCGCCCTCCGCATGGGCGCGATGATCGGAGCCGGCACGGCCCTCGGCCTCCTCGCCCGCCGGCTCCTCGGGCCCGCGACCCTCGCCCGGCAGGCGAAGGCGCTCGACGGGGTCGGGGCGGTCGCCATGGTGCTCTTCGTCGTGCCGCTCTTCGACGGGGTGTGGGACGCGGCGGTGTCCGACCCCGGGAGGGCCGCGGCGGCGCTCGCCCTCGCGACGGCGGTGAATTTCGGCACCCAGCTCGCCCTCGCCCTCGCCCTCCGCGGGGTCGTGGCGCGGGAGGTGGCGGGCGCGCTCGCGCTCACCTGGGGGAACCGGACCGTCGCGCTCTACCTCGCGGCCCTGCCGCCGGACCCCGCCTTCGGCCTCTATGTGGCGCTCTACCAGATCCCGATGCTCTTCACGCCGCTCGTCATGGGGCGGGTGCTCGCGGGGCCGCCGCGTCCGCGCTAGTCCCAGTCCTCCACCTCGCCGGAGGCCCAGGCCGAGAGCACCACCCGGGCCACCGCACTCGCCCGCGGCGCGGCGAACTGCTGGTGCTTGCCGGCGAGGATGTCCGGAATGTCGCTTTTCGAGACCCAGACCGCGTCCTCGAGCTCCTGCTGGTCGATCGCGATCTCGGTGTCGAGCGCTTCGGCCGCGCAGGCGAACATGAGGGAGGAGGGGAACGGCCAGGGCTGGCAGGTGAGGTAGCGCACGCGGCCGATGCGGATGCCGGCCTCCTCGAAGGTCTCGCGGCGGACGGCGTCCTCCAGCGTCTCGCCCGGCTCCATGAACCCCGCGAGGAGGGAGAAGAGCCGGTCCGGCCACCCGTCCTGGCGGCCCAAGAGCACGCGCTCGCCATGGGTGATGAGCATGATCACCACGGGGTCGATCCGCGGGAAATGCTGGGCGCCGCAATCGCGGCAGCGGCGACGCCAGCCGCCCTCCTCGATCCGGGTCTCGCCGCCGCACACGGCGCAAAAGGGATGGGTCGCGTGCCAGCCGAGCACCGCTTTCGCCGTGGCCGCGACGGTCGCGTCGCCCCGATCGATCTCGCCCGCGATGGTGCGCAGATCCATGAGCTTGGCGCCCGCGATGAACTTCCCCTCCAGCCGCTCCGCCGGCACGGGCTCGAAATCCCCCGCGAACACCGGCGTCTCGTCGTAGAGCCCGAGGAAGATCGGCGGCTCGCGCAGCATCGCCAGCACCTCCTTGGTGGGGGGGATCCAGCCGAGCTTCCGCCAGCCGTCGCCCTGGGTGATCAGCACCTTGCCTTCCCGGATCGGCAGGAGCTCCGCCTTGGGGTCGCGCAGCAGCCGCCGGGTCGAGCTCCGCAGATGGGTGGCCCGGTCGAGCTTGGCGCCGCCATTGGCGAAGGTGACGGGGAGGGAGAGGGTCATAGCGGTCTTTCCGGACGGGTGCTCTTCCATGCCCCAACCGATGTGGCATCGCAATGGGGCCCCGTTTGGGCGTGGGTTGTGTCGAGCCGCGGGGCGGCTTACCTTGTCACACTGAGAGGTTGGCGCGGGCAGGCGCCTCGCCAACCCGGTCAGGTCCGGAAGGAAGCAGCCGTAACGAGCCCCGCTTGGGTCGTTGTCCAGCCTCTCACCCTTGCCGCGCGGCCCGCGGCGCCCATCGGGGCGGAGCGATGCGCGCAGCCGTCGAGTTCTTGTCGGGAGTTTTGGGGGGCGGCGTGCTTGCGGCCGGCCTCTTCGCGGTCGCCGTCGCGGTCGCGCCGCCGCCGATCCCGGAGACCGCGCGCCCGGCCGAAGCGCCCGTGGCCGAGCTCCGCCGCCGTCCGCCCGAGCCCGGGGGCGGCTACCGCGTGCGCCGCATCACCGCGCCGATCCCGGCGGCGGCCTATCGCACCTCCTACGTGCCCACCGAGGCGGGGATGCGCCGGGCGCGAATGCGCTTCCGCGACGTCTCCTGGCGGTACCGGATGATCGTGCCGCGGCGGGCCTATGCCGGCCAGCCGAGCCCGGTGGTGATCCTCCTCCACGGCGACGATGCGGGCCCCGAGGCGGTGCTCGACATCTGGCGGGGCCTGGCCGACACGGCGGGGCTCATCCTCGTTGCGCCCGAGGCCGGGCGGGGCGGCTGGCGTCTCGGCCGCGACGGCCCGGGCTTTGCTCACGCGCTCCTCGCCGACATCGCGCAGAGCTTTCCGATCGACCCTGGGCGGATCTTCCTTTTCGGTCACGACGCGGGCGCAGGCCATGCGCTGGCTCTCGCCAACGCCGCCCCAGCGCTCTGGCGGGCCGTGGCCGTGCATGGCGGGGCGGTGCCGCCGGGTCTCCTCCGCCGGGGCGCGGGCGCGCTGCCGGACATCGCAATCTTCGCGGGGAGCCGCGACGAGACCTACCCGCTCACCGCCGTGCACGCCTCGGCCGGCGCCCTCGCCGAGGCCGGGCATGCCGTCACGCTGTCGGAGATCACCGGGCACACGCACTGGCCGTTCGACATCGGGCCCTGGCTCAGCGGTCAGGCCTGGGCGTTTTTCCGGAGCCGCTGAGCCGCGCATTGGCCTGGACCATCCCCCAGGCCGCCGCGATCGCGACGAGGCCCGCGCCGAGGATCGAGAGGGGCTCGGCCTCCAGCCGCTCGAACCACTGGGTGTAGAAATGGATGGCGCCGAAGGTAGCGGCCGCGTTCAGCGCCGAGCGGCGGCCGGTGAGCGCCGCCCAGGCCGCAGTGGCCAGGATGGCCAGGGCCCAGACCAGGGCGAAGGCCACGTCGGGGATCTCGGGCCGGCCCGCGAGGAAGGCGGCCCGCGCGTCCCAATAGGCCTCCGGGGTGGGGAAGGCGCCGCGCGCCGGCGCGAGGACCGCCGAGCCCGGGCGGTCGCCCCAAAGCGAGCCGATCCAGAAGGCGAGGTTCACCCAGACGAGCGCCATGAGCCCCGCGATCCGCCCGTGCCGGGCCCAGCGCTCGGTCTGCCCCACCGCCGCGAGGCCCGCCGCCCCGGCCACGACCCCCATGAGGAGAATGGCGAGGGTCGGCTCGTGGATCGCGAGCACATAGGTCGCATGGGTGTAGGCCGTCTCGCCCAGGATCCCGCCGAGCGCCACCACCGAGAGCGCGGTGAGGAGCCGGATGTCGAGCGCGAGGCCGAGGAGGAGGAGGCAGGCCGCCGCGTCGAGAAGCGCGAGCTGTGCGCCGGCGCCCGACGCCTCCAGCCCGAAGACGCCGAAGAGATGGGCCGCCCCGCCGAACACCGCGGCCCAGGCCGCGGCGGTGCGGAGCGCCGCCGGCCCCAGCTGTCGGAGCGCCACGCCGAGCGCGAGGAGTGCGAGCCCGATCCAGACCGCGGGCCAGGTGCTCTCGGCCGCCTCCGCCGCGAGCGCCACGCCCCCCGCCGTCGCCGCCGCGAGGCCGACCACCGCCCCCGCCTGGGCCGGGAGCGCGAGCCGCGCGCCCCCGCGCAGCAGCCCGAGCCCCGAGACCGCGGCCACCCCCCGCCCTGTGGCCAGGAGCCCGCCCGGCGTGGGCGCGCGCGCGAGGAGCCCGGACACCCCGGCCACGCTCCCGCCCACGCGCACG
>CAYXPI010000125.1:0-3246 GCA_964467005.1 uncultured Limibaculum sp.
GGGTCCGCGGCCCAGCGCGCGAGGGCGGCCACCGCGTCCTCGGCGCCGGGGCGCCGCTCCGCCTCGAAGATCGCGATGAGATGGCCGAGGAGCGCGGCGCAGGCGGCCTCCGCGGGCCAGGGCTCTGTCGACATCGGCGCCTCCCCCGCGGCCAGGATCGGGGGAACGGGCCGCCTGTCAACCGCTCCGGCCGTCGGCGTAACCCCGCGTTAAGGCCGCTCGGCGTCTTCTCGTGGGGCGGGTTCGGTGCAGAAGGCGGGCGGCGATGGCGGGGGGCGAGCGAGGCGCGGCGGCGGCCGGGCAAGGGATGGCGGAGGGCGGCGGGCTGGCGGCCACGCTCCTCGAGACCGTGGCCGTGCCCGCGCTGGTGGTGGACCGGGCGGGGCGGATCGAGCGGGCCAACGGGGCGTGGGAGGGGCCGTTCGGATGGGACCCGGCCGCCCTCCACGGCCGGCCGTTGGCGGAGGTTCTGGAGGGCCGCGGGGCGGAGCCCGGCCCCTGTCGGGTGATCGACGCCACGGGCCGCCCGCGCCCCGCCACGCTCCGCCGCCGGCCCGCGCCGGGGGGGCGATCGGTCGTCACGCTCGCGCCCGAGGGGGAGCGCGCGGGGCTCGAGGCCCAGCTCGTCGCGGCCTTCGAGGCGTTGGACGACGGCTTCGCGCTCTACGACGCGGAGGATCGTCTGGTCCTCTGCAACGCCCGCTACCGCGAGGTCTATGCGGCGAGCGCGGCGGCCATGGTTCCCGGCGTGCGGTTCGAGGACATTCTCCGGCACGGCCTTGCCCAGGGGCAATACGCCGAGGCCGCGGGGCGGGAGGAGGCGTGGCTGGCCGAGCGGCTCGCGGCGCATCGCGGCTCGGGCGTGCGCCTCGAGCAGCGCTTGGGCGACGGGCGCTGGCTCCGGGTGGTGGAGAAGCCCACGCCGGAGGGCGGGCGCGTCGGCTTCCGGGTCGACATCACCGAGCTCAAGCGCCAGCAGGCGGCGCTGGAGGCGGCGAACGCCCAGCTCACCGCCGCCCTCGCCGCGCGGGATGCGGCCGAAAGCCGGTTCTTCGACATCGCGGCCGTGAGCTCGGACTGGTTCTGGGAGCAGGACGCGGAGGGGCGGTTCACCTATCTCTCCGAGAGCTTCGGCGAGAGCACGGGCTCCGATCCGGCGGAGGTGCTCGGCCGCCGGCGCCGCGAGGTGCACCGCCCCGAGGAGTGCGAGGCCCGCCCGCCGGACTGGGCCTGGCTCGAGGCGCGGATCGCGGCGCGCGAGCCGTTTCGCGACTTCGTCTACCGGCTCCCCGGCGGCGGGGGCACCGGCCGCTGGGTGCGCGTCAGCGGCGCTCCCGTCTTTGGGCCGGACGGCGCCTTCCGCGGCTATCGCGGCGTCGGCTCGGACGTGACCGAGCTCACCCGCGCGCTTCGCCAGGCGGAGGAGGCGAGCCGGGCCAAATCGCTCTTCCTCGCCAACATGTCCCACGAGATCCGCACGCCGATGAACGGAGTGATCGCGATGGCCGATCTCATGGCCGAGGCGCTGACCGACCCCGCGCACCGCCAGATGATCGCCGCGATCCGGGACTCCGGCGAGATGCTGCTCAGCATCATCGACGACATCCTCGATTTCTCGAAGATCGAGGCGGGCAAGCTCGACCTCGAGACGGTGAGCTTCCAGCCCGCCGAGATCGCCCGCCGGGTGGAGAACCTGCACACGCTCAAAGCGGCCGAGAAGAACATCTCCTTCGCCGTCCTGACCGGGCGCGGGCACGACGCGCCGCGGCTGGGGGACCCGCACCGCATCCTCCAGATCCTCCACAACCTCGTCTCCAACGCGATCAAGTTCACGGAAGCGGGGGAGGTGACCGTGGCGATCCGCTGCGCGCCGGAGAAGCCGCTGGTGCTCGAGGTGCGGGACACCGGGATCGGCATGTCGGAGGCGCAGCGCCAGGCGGTGTTCGAGGATTTCGTGCAGGCCGACAGCTCGACGACCCGGCGCTTCGGCGGCACGGGGCTCGGCATGGCGATCGTGAAGCGCCTGGTGCGCGCGATGGGCGGGGGGATCGAGCTCGAGAGCCGGCTGGGCGCGGGCACCCGGGTGCGCGTGACCCTGCCGCTCGCCCTCGCCGAGGCCGCGCCCGCCCGCGAGGCGCCGCCGCCCGAGGCCGCGCCGCGGCCCCTGCCCGCGGGCCTCCGGGTGTTGGCGGCGGACGACAACCGGACCAACCGCGTGGTGCTCGAGGCGCTCCTGAAGCGGCTCGGCGTTGTGGCCGACATCGTGGCGAGCGGGCCTGAGGCCGTGGAGGCCGGGCGTGCCGGGGGCTACGACCTCCTTCTGCTCGACATCTCCATGCCGGGCATGGACGGGACGGAGACGCTCGCGGCCCTGCGCGCGGAGGAGGCGGCGGCCGGGCGCGCGCCGACGCCGGCGATCGCCGTCACCGCCAACGCGATGACCCACCAGGTGGCGGAGTTTCTGGCCGCGGGGTTCGACGCGCATGTGGCCAAACCGATCCGCGCCCCGCGGCTCGTCGCGGCCATGGGCGGCTGCCTCGACCGGCGCGCGCTGGGGCTCGCGGCGGGGGTCTGAGCCCGGGCGGCGCGCTCCGGCGGCCAAGGCCGGGGCTGTGCACGCTGGTTTGCCCCGTCGCGCGCGCAACGCTTCCGCGTCTGAGGGCGAGGGGCGGATGCGCGCGCAAGGGGGCGGAGAGACGGATTTGGGAGCGGGGCTGGCGGCGATCTCCCCGCGGCTCTGGCGCTCCTGCTTCGCGCTCACCGGCGCGCGCCACTTGGCGGACGATCTGGCGCAGACCACCTGCCTTCGCGCCATCGAGAAGCGCGCCCAGTTCGAGGACGGCACCCATCTCGACCGCTGGGTGTTTCGCATCGCCCAGCGCCGGTGGCTGAACGATCTGCGCGCCGGGGCGGTGCGCCAGGGCCAGGCGCTCGTGCCCGCCGAGGAGGCGGAGCTCCGCGACCCCGCAGCGGACACCGAGACCACAGTTTTGCGCGCTCAGGTGTTGTCGGAGGTGATGGCGTTGCCGGAGGGCCAGAGGGCGGCGGTGATGCGGGTGTTTGGCGAGGGCCACAGCTGTCGGGATGCGGCCGAGATCCTGGAGGTCTCGGTCAGCGCGCTGACGAGCCGGTTGGCGGCGGCGCGGGCGCGGCTGGGGGCAACGGTTGGGGCAACGGTTGGGGCGGCGGTTGGGGCGGCGGATTCTGCGGCAATGCCCGTGGCAGCCGCCGCACGACGCATCGGGT
>CAYXPI010000125.1:3256-11016 GCA_964467005.1 uncultured Limibaculum sp.
GGGGGGGGGGGGGGGGGGGGGGGGGGGGGGGGGGGGGGGGGGTGGGGGGGGGGGTGGGGGGGGGGGGGGGGGGGGGGGTGGGGGCGGCGGACGTGGAGCGAGGGCGATGAGCGCAGGGCATGTGACGGATGCGGAGCTGACCGCCTATCTCGACGGGGAGGCGGACGGGCGGCGCACGGCGGAGATCGCCGCGGCGGTCGAGGAGGACGGCGCGTTGGCCGCGCGGCTCGCGGCGCTGGCGCTCGACCGTGAGGGCCTGGTCGCGGCGTTCCGCCCGCTCCTGGCCGAGGCGCCGGCGCTGCCGGCCGAGATCCGTGCCCTGGCCGCGCCGCCGATGTCTGGAGGCGGCCGCGTGGGCTGGCGCCGCCTCGCGCTTGCGGCCGGGGCGCTCCTCGGCGGGCCGGAGCGGGAGACCTGGCAGGACCAGGTGGCCTCTTATCACGAGCTCTATGTGGCCGAGACGCTCTCCGTCCTCCGCCCGGACCCGGATCGGCTCGCCGCGGTTCTTGCGGGCGTCGGCGATCTCACCCCGCTCAGGGCGCAGATCCTCGGCTTCGGCGACGCGACGCTGGTGCAGATCGCCTTTCTCGGCGCGGGGGAGGTGCCCATCGCGCTCTGCATCCTGCGCGACGGGGCGGCGGAGCCCCGGCCCATCGAGATCGCCGAGCGCCGGGGCAAGGCCTCGGCCACCTGGTCCGAGGCTGGGTACGCCTTCCTCCTGGTCGGTGGGCAGGACGCGGCGCTGATCGCCGCGGCCGCCAGGCGGTTCAGCCGGCACGTGTGAGGGCCGGCCGGCGGGTCAGGCGGCCTCCGGCGCCAGCTCGGCGAGGTCCCCCTCCGCGGCGGCCGTTTGGAGCTGGGCCAGCGCCCTCAGGACCTGGGCGACCTCCGCCATCCCCTCATGCGTTTGCACGGCCGAGGTTCCGGCGCTCGCCTGAGGGGCGTCGGCGGCGAGCTGGGCCGCGAACGGCGTGAGGACCGCAACGGTCTCGGTCGCCACCCGGCGCCGCTCGACGCTGTGCTCGGGCGTGTCCTGCCCCGCCTTGGCCGCGCGCCAGGCGGTGTCGGTCGTCTCCCCTGCCCAGCAGCGGGCCCCCGCGAGGCGGCTCAGCTGCGCGTCGATCGCCGGGGTCTCCGCGCTGTCCCGCGCCAGCGGCGGCTCGGCGACGAGGAGGGCCGCGGCCTTCGTCTCGAACCAGGAGGCCGGGCTCAGCACGGGCTTGCCCGGCTGTCAGGGCCGCGGCGCCCGCTCGGCCACCAGCACCACGGGGTCGTCCGCCCGGCTCGCCTCGAGAAACGCGACGAGCCGGGCGCAGACATCGCCGTGATCGGCCAGCATCGCGGGCGTGAGCCCGGCGCGCTGGATCGCGTGTTTCGCCGCGGGGTCGCCCATCCGGCAGGCGCCGTGGGCGATCCAGCAATTGGCGAGCGTCGAGTTCAGCCGCAGCGCCCGGCGCGCGGCCTTACGGTTCTGCGGCGCCGCGAGGGCGGCCTTGTAGGCGGTCCACCCCGCGACGATCTCGGCCTTCTTGTGCATCTCGACGGCGTGTTCTTCGAGGGCGGTGGCCATCGACATCGAGGCCGAGGCAAGGGTGCTCGCCGCCGTCGGGTCGAAAGGCCGTCCGATCTCGAGGCCGAGTTGCAGGCTGTCGAGGGCGAGCTTGACGCTCCGATGGCTGAGGCCGATGCGCGCGCCGGCCATGGTGGCCTGGATCGCCGGAGCGGTGCCGGACTGCGCGCGGACGGCCATCTCCATGCTGTCGCACCAGGCGTAGGGCAGCTCCACCGCCTTCACGAGAACGGAGAGGTCGTGCGCCACCCTCTGGGCCGCGGCCACCGCGCCGCAGCCGGGGATCGCGGCGACGAGAATGCCCGCGCTGCCGGCGGTGAGGCCGTTGACCAGCGCCGCCTGGGCGCGGGGCGCCCGGGTCTGCGCCAGCGCGCGGTCGATCTTCGCCATCGCCTCGGCCATCTCGCGGGGGGCTTGCCCTCGAGCGCGGGGTCCGGGCGCGCACGGTCGTAGACCTCGCGGTAGACCGCCACATCCGCGTCGCAGGCGTCGAAGATCCGGCGCACGGCCGCCCGGTCTCCGAAGGCGCTGGCGAGCTCGCGCTCGATCTCGGCGGCGCGGCGGGCCTCGACCTCGGCCGTCACCGCCTCGGCGCGGGCGGCCTCTCCGGGCGGGATCGCGAGATCGGAGAGGCTCGACTGGGAGACGGCCGTGTCGAGCATCGCCTCGAGCTCGGCGTTGGTTGCGCCTGCGAGGGCGGCGGCGTTGGCCGCTCGGGCGGCGCCGATCCCCGGATCCTCCCGGTTCTCGGCAAAGAGCGCCTCGGGCCGGCCCTCGAGCTCCGCCCGCGGCTCGGCGGTCACGTCGTTGCAGATGCCGTCGGCGATGGGGGCCGCGCTGGCGGTGCCGGCGATCTTGAGCGCGGCGGTGAGCAGCTGGGCCGCCGCGACCTTCGGGTTGCCGCCGTCGCTGGTGACATGGGCGATGAACTCGGCGAGGTCGAGCGAGCTCTTGATCGCGGAGCCGATGGTGGTGAGCCGCGCGCGTTTGGAGTGGTTGTCGTCGTGCACGCGGGCGGCGGCGGCCTGGAGCGAGAGGTCGATCACCCCCGCAAGCTGGGCGACCAAGCGCTTGGCGGTGGCCTTGCGCTCCGTGGGTTTGGCCTCGGCGATGGCGGAGAGCCCGGGGCCGAGCCTCAGACCCGCGATCCCGGCGACACGGCCCGCCTTAAGCGCGGATGCGAGCTTTTGCTCCGCCGCCGCGCGCGCCTGGGAGAGGGCGCCGGCCGCCCGGTCCGCCAGCGCCAGCCCATCGCCCTTGCCCGTGGCCGCCTGGCGCGCCGCCTCGGCCCCCACCTCCATCACCCCGCCGGCGGAGGCGGCGGCGAAGCTCGCCCAGGCCGCCGGTTGCTCGAGCTCGTGGCGGAGCGTCTTCTGCCGGGCGATGTCGGCCTCGAGCTCCGCGCTCGGCGCCGTCTCCTGGCGCTTCTCCAGATCCTTCACGCGCTCGGAGGTCGCGGCGAGCTGGTTGGCCGTGCCGAGGGTGACCGCGCTCACGGCCATCGTGCCGACGGCGCGCACGGTCTTGGCGGCGATGCCGAGGCCGCGCAGCGTCCCCTCCGCCCCGTTCGCGTCGCGGGCATGGGCGTCGATCCGCTCCTGATAGAGACCCGCCGCACCGCGGAAGGCGATCGCCTGCTCGGAGAACTCGGCCGGCACCAGAGTGTCGGGGATCGTGCCGGCCCGCACGAGCGGTGTCGAGAGCTCGCGGCGAATGTCGTCGGCGGTGAAGAGCGGCGCGCCGTCGGGGTCGAGCTCGTCGGCCATCTGCCGGGAGATCGCGCAGAGCCGGTGGTAGGCCGCGGCAAGGCGCTGGGTCACCTCCGGCGGGAGCGCGTCGGCGTCGCGCAGATCCTCGGAGTGGCTGTCGATCTCCACATCGGCCCGCAGGTCCCAGGAGAGGGCGCCGAGATCGCCGTCGCGCGCCCGCCACGGAGTGGCCGGGGTGGTGACCCGCGCCGCTTGCGCGGCCTGGCTGAGCCCGCGGGCCCGGCGCCAGAGAACGCGCAGCGTGCCGGGCGCGGCCGAGGTCGTCGCCACGAGGTCCTGGGCCGCGCCGATCTCGGCGATCCAGGATTTCTGATAGGGGGTGAGGGCGGCCATGGGTCAGCTCCTTTGGCCGGGGGCGACGGCGTCGTCGCGCTTGCGGGGGTCCACCGCGGCGGTCACGGCGACCTCCACCTGGTCGAGGGCGCTCAGCACGGTGCTGACCGGGTCGTCTGCGCGAAGGGGTTGCGGTCGTAAAGCTCGGCCGCGGGATGGGCGGAGAGCGCGGCGGCCACCTCCGTTCGGGTGGCGGCGACCGCGGCGTCGCGGGCAGCGGCCAGCCGGACCTCGCGGCCTCCGCGATCTCCGTGGCGACGGCGAGATGGGGCACCCGCGCGCTCTCGGCCGCGCACCGGCGTTCGGCCAGCGCCGCGCGGAAGGCGGCCGGGCTGGCCGCCGGGGTGTCGGCGAGGCTGTCCTCGAGGGGTCGGACGGCCGCGCGCGCCGCCGCCTCCGCCGCCCGGTGCGCCTGCGCGGCGGTGCGGAGGGCGGCCTCATGCCCCAGCGGCAGGGTCGGCAGCCTGGCCCAGGCCCTGGCGAAGAGGGCGGCGGCCTGCCGGGCCCGGACGCGCCGCGAGCGCGCGGAGATCGGCGTCGAGCGCGTCCAGGGGCCGGATTGCGCCGTCGAGCGCCGGCGCGGCGCCCGCGCCCATCCGCTCCCGGCTGCTCTCCACCGCGAGGCGGGCGGCCATGCGCGCAGCGTCCAGGCGCCGTCGGAGCGCCCCGGCCTCGTCCCGGCCGAGCCCGCCGGCCTCGAGACGGCCGAGCGCGGCCTCCGTCTCGGCCAGCCGGGCCTTGAGTGCGGCCACCGCGGCGGTGGCGGCCTGAAGTGGCCGGCCCATGGCCTTCTGCGTCTTGGCGAGGTCGGTGGCGGCCGCCCGGCCCGCGGTCTTGCGCGCGAGGCCCGCGGGCTGCTCCGCCTCCCACCACCGCGTCTCGAGCTTGATCTTGGTTGCGTCCTTCATCGGTCTCACCTGGCCTGGGGCGCGCGCGCCGCCCGGGCGGCCCAGGGGCCCGCGACCGCGCGGTCTGACCCGCCTCAACCGTTGCGGAAAAGCTGTAGCCGGCGCGGCGGCGAGCCGATACCTTCCCCATCGTCAGGTCGAGCGGCGAACCCGGTGCCCGCGCGCCGTCCGAGCTCGTCCAGCCCAGAGCGTCATCGGGGAGGGCCGTTGATGGCACGCAATGAGAAGCTCGTGAAAGCCGACGAGATCGCGGGCCGCGCCGACGGTCTTCGCGCCGAAAAGCAGACGATGCACGACCTCTACATGCAGGACGGCGACATCGACGAGACCGAGCAGGCCGCGCTCGACCGGATGGACGCCAAGCTCGAGAAGCTGCGCGAGGCGGTGACGAAGCTCCGCGACGAAGTGGCGGCGAACAAGGCGGCCTGGGACGGCCGCTCGGGCGAGCTCGACACCGTGAAAGGCCAGTTCACGACCCTCCAGCGGTTTGGCCATAAGGACGCGGACGGCCTCGAGGACAGCATCGGCGCCATCCCCCAGGCCGAGGCCGACGAGCGCTGGCTGGACGCCGCCGCGGCCCTCGACCAGGCCAAGACCAAACTCGCGCCGATCTGGGCGGATTACGAGCGCCAGAAGGCCGCCAAGGACCAGTACGACACCCTGCGCGGCGACATCGACACCCGCCTCTCCGCCGCCCGCGCCTTCGAGCCCCAGACCGAGGCGATCGCCGGGCAGATCACGCAGATCGAAACGGCCCTCTCCGGCATCGACGGCCATGTCGAGCAGCGGGACTATGTGACGGCGCTGGCCGACGCCAACACCGCCAAGGGCCTCGTCGACGCGCTGGAGGAGGCGCTCCGCACCACCGAGGGCGACAAGTCGGACTACGAGGCCCAGCTCGCCACGCTCCAGCCCAAGCTCGGCGCCGTCTCGGTCTCGGAGTTCCAGACGCTCGAAGCCGCGCAGCAGACCCTCCTGACGCTGCAGGGCGAGATGGAGAGCCGGGCGGCGGCGCATGACTATGCCGGCGCGGTGGCCAAGCTCGGCGCGGTGAGCGCGGAGGTCGACACGCTCACGGCCGATTTCGAGGCGCTTCGCCAGGCGCGGGACAGCTATGAGAGCGGGCTCGCCGGCATCCAGGGCCGCCTCGGCGCCGCCAAGTCGAGCCAGATGGAGACAACCGCGGAGGTGCAGGCGCGCATCGGCACGCTCGAGACCGAGATGTCCGCGGCGGCCGAGAGCGAGGATTTCGCGGCGGCGGGGACCAAGCAGGCCGAGCTTGTGACCGCGCTGGAGGAATTCGAATCGCAGACGGACGCGCGGGACCTCTACGAGGTGCGGCTCGCCGCCATCCAGGAGGAGCTCGCCGAGGCGTCGGGGTCGGACCCGCGCTACCCCTTCCTCACCAGCATCACCGCGTCGCTGGCCACCATCCAGGGGGAGATGGAGGCGGCCGCCAGCGGCGAGAACTACGACACGGCCCTGACCAAGATCGGCGAGCTCGAGGCCAAGCTTCTCGAACGGTCGCAGGCCATCGAGGCCAAGAAGGCGGAGTACGAGGCCGCCCGGGCGACCCTCGACCAGGAGGTGGTGCGTGTCGAGTCTGTCCCGTACTCGGCGGTCGAGCCCGAGGCCCAGGCGGTGCGCGACAGCCTCGCGGATGTCGACGCGGCCGCGGGCGAGGAGGATTGGCCGACGGCGCTCGAGGCGGTGACGGCGAGCACCGCGCTCGTGACGGCGTTCGACACCGCCCTCGCCGCGCACGAAACCGCGCTGAAGGCCAAGATCGCGCCCAACGTCACCAAGGCCCGCGCGAGCCTCGCCAAGTGCAAGGCCGCCCAGTCGGTCATCAAGGACACCCTCGCCCAGCTCATCGTGAAGGTGGACCGCAAGGTGGCGGCCAACGAGGACCTGGAGACCGCGCTCGAGGAATCCGAACAGGCGGTGGCCAAGGCGGCGGAGCTCGAGAAGGTGTTCGAGATCCGCGAGGCCGTGGAGAACGCGGACTGGAAGGACAACGACCAGGCGGCGATGGACCTCTACGAGAAGTACAAGAACGGCGGCGACCTCAAGGAGCTGCCGATCGAGGCGCGCAACCTCCTCATCGAGAACATGCTGTCGGACGGGATGTTCGAGAGCGTGGAGGACGACGAGCGCGCGGCGATCCAGGACATCTGGGCCACCGCCGAGACCCTCGATCCGCAATTCGAGGAGTACGACAAGAAGACCACCGACGAGATCGTGAAGAACCTCTCCAACGACCCGAAGATCAAGGACTATGCCGCGCGCTGGACCGAGTTGGACGACGCGGAGAAGGAGAAGGCGATGAAGGAGATCGGCACCATCGTCGGCGGCGAGAACGGCTGGAAGATGGAGGGGATCGACGACATCGAGTACAGCGCGCAGAAGGGGAGCTGCAACGACAAGCCGGGACTGCGCGGCTGGCACCGCGAGGGGAACTGGCTGCAGAACGAGGAGATCAGCGTCTGCACCGGCAACTCCTCCGGCGAGTGGAACCCGCAGACCGACTTCAACGACGTGATCATGAACCTCACCCACGAGGTCGGCCATGGCTATCAGGAACAGCTCATCGAGCAGTACGAGAGCGGCGACCTCAAACCGGGGCACCCTGCCTATGAGCAAGCGAAATACCTGTCACTCGATCGTAAATACTTCGACAAGTTTCCAGATGATTATGATAAGTGGAAGTATTATGTGCATTCTCCTATGGAGCAGCAGTCACGCCACACCGCAAACCGTGTGCGCGGCGACCTGCCGGCCGAATACGGCGCCGGCTACACCCAAGAGCTCAAGTGAGGCCGCCATGTCGATCACCTACGAGATCTCGCTGGTCGAAAACGGTCGCGTGACCGACCTCGGGGTCCTCGCGCTCGACGCGGAGAACGCCGGCACCCTCACCCTCCTTGGCGACGGGCCCGCCCATGCCGCGCTCGCCGAGCGTTGGGCACGGGTGGCGGCGGAGCCCGCCGTGACGGTGCAGCGGAGCTACCGCGAGCAGGAGGCGGATGGCAGCTGGATCCGCTACACCGGCACCGAGACCATCGGCAAGGACAGCGCGGACTACCCCTACGCCCTGGTCCAGTATCTCGGCTGGAGCTACGGTTACGTGCTGACCCCACGAGAGGCGACCGCGGAGTGATCCGGGCGCGCGTGCACGGC
>CAYXPI010000126.1:0-10979 GCA_964467005.1 uncultured Limibaculum sp.
GCTCAACGAGATCAAGGAAGTGCTCTCGACCATGGGGCTCCATCTCGGCATGGACGTGCCGGAATGGCCGCCCGAGAACATCGAGGATCTCGCCAAGAAGTTCGAAGACCACCTCTGAGACCCGGGTTTCGGCCCATGTGGCCGCAACCCCAACGACAAAGCATAAACCCCGTAGACGGAGACCCGACCCATGCGCCACGGCAACGGCTATCGGAAGCTGAACCGCACCCACGAGCACCGCAAGGCGATGCTCGCCAACATGGCCTGCTCGCTCATTGAGCACGAGCAGATCAAGACCACCCTGCCCAAGGCCAAGGAGCTGCGGCCCTATGTGGAAAAGCTCGTGACGCTGGCCAAGCGGGGCGACCTCCACGCCCGGCGGCTGGCGCTCTCCCAGCTCCGCCACGACGTGCCGGTGAAGAAGCTCTTCGACACCCTCGGCCCCCGCTACGCCGAGCGTCCTGGCGGCTATTGCCGGGTGCTGAAGGCCGGCTTCCGCTATGGCGACATGGCGCCGATGGCCTTCATCGAGTTCGTCGAGCGCGATCCGGAGGCCAAGGGCAAGGTGGACCGCGAGCGCCTCGCCGCCGAGGAGGCCGAGGAGGAGTGAGCTCTGGGCTTTCCGCCGCGCCGCGCCTAAGTTCGGGGCGAGCCGCTCGGAGCCTGCCCATGACCCGCCTCGCCGCCCTCGCTCTCCTGTGCCTCGCCGCCTGCGCGCCGGAGCGTGGCCCCTTGCCCGCGCTCGAACGGGCGGCCGCGCCCGCCCGCGCCGCCCAAGCCCCCCGCGTGCCGGAGAGCGAGGCGGAGATCCAGCTCTCCTTCGCGCCGGTGGTGCGCCGGGCCGCGCCGGCGGTTGTCAACATCTACACCCGCAAGGTGGTGGAGCGGCGGCGGAGCCCGTTCCAGGACGACCCGTTCTTCCGCGAGTTTTTCGGAGAGTTCTTCGGCGACCTGCCCGGCCGGCGGCGGATCGAGAACTCCCTCGGCTCCGGCGTGATCCTCGACCCCCGCGGCATCGTCGTCTCCAACTACCACGTCGTCTCCGGCGCGGACGAGATCACCGTGGTGCTGGCCGACAAGCGCGAGTTCGACGCCGAGGTGATCTTCGCGGACGAGCCGTCGGATCTCGCCGTTCTCGAGCTCGAGGCGGCGGAGGCGCTGCCCGCGCTCGATCTCCGCGACAGCGACACGCTCGAGGTGGGCGATCTCGTCCTGGCCATCGGCAACCCCTTCGGCGTGGGGCAGACGGTGACCTCCGGCATTGTCTCGGGCCTCGCACGCGGCGCCGGGCGGCGGCTCCGCGACGGGTACTTCATCCAGACCGACGCGGCCATCAACCCGGGCAATTCGGGCGGCGCGCTCGTGGACATGCGCGGCCGCCTTGTGGGCGTGAACACGGCCATCCTCTCGCGCTCTGGCGGGTCCAACGGCATCGGCTTTGCGGTGCCGGCCAATCTGGTCGCCCGGGTGGTGGAGGCCGCGCGCGGTGGGCAGATGGAGCTCGAGCGCCCCTGGCTCGGACTCGACGGGCAGACGGTGACGGGCGAGCTCGCGGAGGCCCTCGGCCTCGCCCAGCCGCGGGGCGTGCTCGTCGACGCGCTCCACCCCCAGAGCCCCCTCGCCGCCGCCGGCGTTCGCCCGGGCGACGTGCTGGTGGCCCTCGCGGGGCAGGGGGTCGACAGCCTCTCGGAGCTCAACTTTCGGGCGGACACCCTCGGCACCGGGCGAAGCGCCGAGATCACCTATCTGCGGGACGGTCGGGAAGCCCGGGGAGCTCTTCGCCTCTCCGCCGCGCCGGATCGGCCGCCGCGGGAGCGCCTGCGCATCCGCCGTGGGGGCCTGCGCGGGCTGGAGGTCGTGACGATCAACCCCGCCGTGATCCAGGAGGCGGATCTGCCGGTCGGCGCCCGCGGGGTGCTGGTGCTCGGCGCCCGAGATCTCGCGCGGCGCCGCGGCTTCCGCCCGGGCGACCGGGTGACGGCGGTCAACGATCGTCGGGTCGACGGGGTGAGCGCCTTCCTCGAGGCGGTGTCCGAGACCCGCGGCCCCGTGCGCGTGGAGATCGAGCGCGGCGGGCGGCGAGGCCAGCTCGTGATCGGCGGCTGATGGGCGACCTCTTCGCCGCGGCGGAGGGGCCCGGCCGGGAGGGCCCGCGCCCCTTGGCGGACCGGTTGCGCCCCGCCCGGCTCTCGGAGGTGGTGGGGCAGGACGCGCTCCTCGGCCCCGACGGCCCCATCGGCGCGATGCTGGCCGCCGGGCGCCTCGCCTCCATCGTGCTCTGGGGGCCGCCGGGGGTGGGCAAGACCACGATCGCGCGCCTCCTGGCCGAGGCGACCGACCAGGCCTTTGTCCAGATCTCCGCCATCTTTACCGGGGTGGCCGAGCTGCGAAAGGTGTTCGACGCGGCGGAGCGGCGCCACGCGCTGGGGCAGGGCACGCTCCTCTTCGTCGACGAGATCCACCGCTTCAACAAGGCCCAGCAGGACGGGTTTCTGCCGCATATGGAGCGGGGGACGATCACCCTCGTCGGCGCCACCACGGAAAACCCGTCCTTCGCGCTCAACGCCGCCCTCCTCTCCCGGGCGCAGGTGGTGCGGCTCGGCCGGCTCTCGGAGGCCGCACTGGGCGAGATCCTCGCGCGAGCCGCGGCGGCGGAGGGGCTGACGCTCGACGAGGAGGCCCGGGTCATGCTCGTGGCCATGGCCGATGGCGACGGGCGCGCGCTCCTCAACCTGGTGGAAGAGACGGCGCGGCTCGGCCCGGGGCCCCACGAGGCGGCGACGCTCCGGGCCCGGCTCACCCGCCGCGCGCCGGTTTACGACCGGGCGGGCGACGCGCATTACGGGCTCATCTCGGCGCTCCACAAGGCGGTCCGCGGGTCGGACTCGGACGCGGCCCTCTACTGGCTCGCGCGCATGCTCGAGGGCGGGGAGGACCCCAACTACCTGGCCCGCCGCCTCACGCGCATGGCGATCGAGGACATCGGCCTCGCGGATCCGGACGCCCAGGGCCACTGCCTCGCGGCCTGGCAGACCTTCGAGCGCCTGGGCTCGCCGGAAGGGGAGCTCGCGCTGGCCGAGGCCTGCCTCTACCTCGCCCTCGCGCCCAAATCCAACGCGGCCTACGAGGCCTATGGCGCGGCGCGCGCGCTGGCCAAGCGCACGGGCTCCGCCCCGCCGCCGGACCACATCCTGAACGCGCCGACCCAGCTCATGAAAGCGCAAGGGTTTGGCCGCGGTTACGCCTACGACCACGATGCGCCGGACGCCTTCTCCGGGCAAACCTATCTGCCGGATGGGATGGAGCGCCCGGTCCTCTATCGACCGGTCGAGCGGGGGTTCGAGCGCGAGATGCGTCGTCGCCTCGAGTATTTCGAGCGGCTCAGGCGGGAGCGGGAGGGGTGAGCCTCGCGCCGCAAACGCTGGGGCTCGTGGCGCTGGGCGGCGCGATCGGGGCCACGCTGCGCTTCGCTGCGGTCGGAGCCCTGTTGCGCCTCGCGCCGGGTTTTCCCTGGGGCACCGTGGCCGTCAACGTCCTCGGCTCCTTCGCGATGGGGGTGCTCGCGGTCCTCGTGCTGGAGCGCCTGCCCGGCGGGTGGGCCCGGCTCGGTCCGTTGCTTCTCACCGGCGTTCTGGGCGGCTTCACCACCTTCTCGGCCTTCTCGCTCGACACGGTGGCCCTTCTCGAACGGGGGCGGCCGGGCGCCGCCGCGGCCTATGTCCTCGCCTCGGTCGCAGGATCGGTCGCGGCCCTCGCGCTCGGGCTCCGGCTCGGCCGCGCGCTTTGGGGCTGAGCCGATGCCGGGGGTCCAGCACCTCACGGTGGCCGCGGACGAGGCGGAGCAGCGGCTCGACCGGTGGCTCAAGCGCCAGCTGCCCGAACTCACCCAGGGCCGGATCGAGAAGCTCTGCCGCAAGGGTGAGATCCGGGTGGATGGCGGCCGCGCAAAGGCGGCGACCCGGGTGGCGCCCGGCCAGGTGGTGCGGGTGCCGCCGGTGCCCGACATCCCGCCGCCGCCGCCCGCGCCCCTCGCCCCGCCAGAGGCCGAGGATCTGAAGGCGGCGGTGGTCTTTCGCGACGATCACCTGATCGCGCTCAACAAGCCACCGGGCCTCGCGGTGCAAGGGGGCAGCGGGGTGGGCCGCCATGTCGCCGGGCTGTTGCCGGCGCTCGCCTTCGGCCGGGCGGACGCGCCGCGCCTCGTCCACCGGATCGACAAGGACACCTCCGGGCTCTTGGTCCTGGCGCGCACCGGCGCGGCGGCGGTGGCGCTCGCAAAGGCGTTCCGCTCCCGTGCGGTGGAGAAGGTCTATTTCGCGCTGGTGGCCGGGCGGCCGAGCCCCGCCGCGGGCACCATCCGCTGGGGCCTGGTGAAGGCGGGGCGCCCGGGCGAGGGGGAGAAGATGCGGCCCGTGCACCCGGACGCGGTGGCGTCGACCGAGGGCGCGAAGGGCGCCGTGACCGACTACCGCGTGATCGAACAGGTGGGCGGGCGCTGCGCCTGGGTTGCGCTCCGGCCGGTGACGGGGCGGACGCACCAGCTGCGCGCGCATATGGCCGCCCTCGGCACCCCGATCGCGGGCGACGGAAAGTATGGCGGGCGCGGGCAGGAGAACCCGGGCGACGGCTGGGGCGCGGGCCTCGGCGCGGAGGTCGGGCGGCGGCTCCATCTCCACGCCGCGCGGCTCGCGCTGCCGCATCCCGTGACCGGGCGCCGCCTGCACCTCTCGGCCCCCCTGCCGGAGCACATGGCGCGGAGCTTGGAGCTTCTGGCGCTGGACCCAGAGTCGGTGCCGGAGCCGATCTTCGAGGGTTGAGGCTACTGCACCAAGAGCTCGGCGTGCAGCGCGCCCGCGGCCTTGATGGCCTTGAGGATGTCGATCATGTCCCGCGGGCCGACGCCGAGCGCGTTGAGCCCGCTCACGAGATCGGCCAGGGTGACGTTTCCCTCGACCAGCGCGAGGCGGTTCTGGTCGTTCTCCTCGATCTCGATGCCGGTGCGTGGGACCACGAGGCTCTCGCCCTCCGCGAAGGGGTTGGGCTGCACGGCGAGCGGCGTCTCCTGCACCCGGATGGCGAGATTGCCCTGGGCGACGGCCACGCGGCTGATCTTCACATCCGCCCCGAGGACGATGGTGCCCGAGCGCTGGTCGATCACCACGCGCGCCTTCATCGACGGCTCCACGCGGAGGTTCTCGATCCGCGCGACGAGGGCGGCGGGGCTCATGCCGCCCGATGTCAGGTCGAGGCTCACGGTGCCGGCGTCGTGCAGCCGGGCGATGGGGCGGCCGAAAGCGGCGTTGATCGCGCCCTCGACCCGCGCGGCGGTGGTGAAATCCGGCTGGCGGAGGGCGAGACGGAGGCGCGCCATCTCCTCGAAGACGAAGGGGATCTCGCGCTCGATCCGCGCCCCGCCCGGGATCGAGCCCGAGGTGGGCACGCCGATCTGGGTGGTCGCGCCGTCGCCCTGGGCCTGGATCCCGCCGGCGAGGATGGGCCCCTGCGCCACCGCGTAGATCTCCCCGTCCGCCGCGTTGAGGGGTGTCATGATGAGCGTGCCGCCGAGGAGGCTGTCGGCGTCGCCGATGGCGGAGACGGTGACGTCCACCCGGCTGCCCGCGCGGCCGAAGGCGGGGAGCGTGGCGGTGACGATCACGGCCGCCACGTTTTGCGGTCGGAACTGCTCGCCCGTGACGTTCACGCCGAGGCGCTCGAGCAGGCTGGCCAGCGCCTCCTCGGTGAAGGGCGCGTTGCGGATGCTGTCTCCCGTGCCCGCGAGGCCGACGACGAGACCGTAGCCCACGAGATCGTTGCCCCGCACGCCCTCGATCTCCACGAGATCCTTGATCCGCGGCGTGGCGAAGGCCGGTCCGGCGATGAGGGCGAGGAGGAGGAGCGCGCGCAGCATGGATCAGCGGAGGAAGTTGACCAGCGAGAGCCCGGAGAGGCGCGCGGTGGTGAGGAACAGGATCTCAAGCTGGCCTTCGACCGCCTGGAGCTCGGTCGCGGCAACCAGGGTGTCCGCCCCCGTGAAGGCGTTGTACTGAGCGGTGAGAGCGGTCTCCTCGGCCACCTGGCGCGCCCGCACGGTCTCGATCCGGGCCTCGGCGCTGCCGATCTCGGCCCGGAGGCGGTTGAGCGGGTCGACGCTGTTGCGCAGCGTGGCGAGGGCGGCCTCGGCCAGGCGCTCCCGGTCGGCGGGCGCGAGCGCGGTGTCCGGGGCGTAGGCCGCCGAGAGGGTGGCGACCGCGCGCAGGACGTCGCGGATGGCCGGGGCGTCGGCTTTGGTCTGGTGGGCGACCCGCTCTCCGGGCGCGATCTCGGCCGCCGGGGCGTCGCCTGCGCCGCCGCCGTACAGCGTGGTCTCGAAAAGCCCGCCGGCGGCGTTGAAGGCGATGGTGAGGTCGGCCTCGGCGGTCGCGGCGTCGGGCGCGGCTTCGAGGATCGTCACGACCTCCGCGCGAATGGTGGCCGCGGAGGCCAGCGCCGGTTGGTCGCCGTCGTCGCCGGCGAAGACGCTGCGCCCGCCCACCCGCGTGTTGAGCGCGGAGACGGCGGCGATGAGGCCGTCCTCCGCGACCGCCGCCACGGTCTCGAGCCCGCCGGTGGTTGCGGATTGGAGGCCGAGCTGCGTCTGGTTGGCGAGGTCGTCCACCAACGCCGCGATCTCGCCAAGGACGATCTGCGTGGCCCCCGCGCGGGTCTCGGCGAGGGCGATCGACTGGCGGTACTCCGCGATGTCGGCGAGCGCGCGCTCGATCCCCAAGGGCTCGGAGATCCGCCCGCCGAGGGCCAGGGCCGGGTCGGCAAGGCGCCCGGTCACGGCCTCCTCGCGCCGGACATCCGCCGCGCCGCGGAGATCGGTGAGGAGGTTGCGGAGGAGCGCCTGGCTCCGCTGCGGCGGGAAGCCGATGGGCGTGGTCATCACTGGATCCTCCGGAGCTCGTCGAGCATGCGCGCCGCGGTTTGGATCACCTGGGCGTTGGCCGCGTAGGCCTGCTCGATCTCGACGAGGCGCGAGAGCTCCACATCCGTGTCGACGCCGAGGCGGGTGCTCTCCTCGCCCGCGAGGCTCTCGCGCGCCGCGCCGAGGGTGGACACTTGCCCCTCCGCCACCACACGGGAGGTGCCCACGAGCTCGACCACCCGGTCGATCCGCTCCGCGAGCGTGAGGCTGCCCGCGAGCCCCGGGGTGGCCGGCGGCAGGGTGGCGTCGCGCGGGGCCGTGAGCGCGTCGGTGATGGCGCGGAGGAGCGTGTCATCCGAGGCGGGGCCCGATCCGGGCGCGTTCAACCCGTCGCGCAGGCGCGCCGGGTCGCCGCCCTCGCCGGGGTCGACGGCGGCGTTGAGCGCGATGCGGCTGGCGAGCCCGGCGGTGTCGGCCAGATCGAAGGGCCCGCCCCGATCGGTGAAGAGGCCCGCATCGCCGGGGGTGAGGCTCGGATCCACCGCCGGGTCCGCAAGGCGGGTGACGAGATCGGCGGCGAGGCTGTCCACCTGCGCCTCCGCCTCGGGGCCGATCCGATCGCGCACCTCGAAAAGGCCGGCCAGCGCCCCGCCGCGGATCTGCTGCGGCCCCGGGCCCCCCGGCGTGACGTCGATGCCGCGGAGGGTGAGGCCAGAGAGCGTGCCCGCGCCGCCGGCATAGGCGAGGCCGGGCTCGTAGACCGGTGTGACGGCGTAGTTGATCCGCTGGGCGCGCAGATCGACGAGGCCGATTCCCTCGAGCGTGAGGAGCTCGACCACCCCGTCCTCGCGCGTGACCTGGCGGAGGGGAAGCGCCCGGGCCACCTGGTCGATCAACCCCTCTCGACGGTCGATGAGCGCGGCGGTCTCGCGGCCCGTGGCCTCGGCCACCTGGATCTCGCGGTTGAGCCGGGCGACGCCCTCGAGCGCGGCGTTGGTCTCGGAGACGGTGCGGCCGATCTCCCGATCCGTGCGGGCGCGAAGGTCGGTGATCTCGGCGCCGGTCCGGTTGAAGGCGTCGGCGAGATCGCGCGCGGCCTCGGCGGCGGCGGCCTGGCGGGGCCCGTTCTCCGGCGTGTCGCCGAGCGCACGGATGGCGGCCTCGAACACCCGCAGCCGCTCGCCCAGGCTGCCGGCCTCGCCGACCCCGCCGAGCGCGCGCTCGATTCGCTGGAGCGCCTCGAAGCCCGCGCTCGCATCCGCGAGGCTCCCATCGGCCAGGCGCCGCGCCGCGGAGAGCTCGGGGTCGAGCGCCCGGGTGACGCCGGCCACGCGCACCCCGGTGCCCTGCCCGCCGGTGACCGCGGCGGAGAGCTCCACATCCTGGCGCCCGTAGCCGGGTGTGAGCGCGTTGGCGAGGTTGCCCGCGGTGACGTCCGCCAGCCGGCCGTTGGCTCGGAGGCCCGTGAGCGCGTTGTTGAGCGCGTTGGCGATGGTCATGACAGCCCCTCAGTCTTCAGCGTTTGATGTTGGTCGTCTCCTGGAGCATCTCGTCCACCGTCTGGATCACCGTGGCGTTCGAGGAATAGGCCCGCTGGGTGGAGATGAGATCGGTGAGCTCGCGGGCGATGTCGACGGTGGACTGCTGCAGCGCGAAGCTCTCGATGGAGCCCACGGGCCCGGTGTTGGCGTCGTGGAGGAAGACATTGCCGGACTGGGGCGAGAGGCCGAAGGACTGGTTCGAGAAGGCGGTGAGCCCGTTCATGTTGGGCACGTCGGCGATCGGGATCTGGTAGAGCGCCACGCGCTGGCCGGTGTCGTAGACGCCTTGGAGCACGCCGCGCTCGTCGACCTCGAGGGAGGAGAGGGTGCCCGCCGGCGCGCCGTCCTTGATGATGTTTGTGGGGGCGAACTCGGCGTCGAGCTGGGAGAGCCCGCCCGTGACCGTGGGCTCGGGCGAGCCGATGAAGATCTCGATCGGCACGTCGCCGTCCGAGGCCTGCACGGTGAGGAGCCCGGTCAGCGGGTCGAAGGTGCTGGGGCTGTAATTGGTGGGCGCGCCGGGGGTGCCTGAGAGATCCACCTCCGTCACGCCGCCCGGATTGAGGAGGACACCGCCCTGGGTGTCGTCGAAGACGAGGTCGAAGGAGGCGATGGGGTCGGTCGCCGACGGGCCGGCGCTGTCGAAGAAGGCGAGGTTCCACTGGTTGCTCGGCGGGTCTCCGGCCGCCGCCGGGATCGTGGGCGTGTAGACGATGCGGAGCGTCTTCTCCCGGCCCACGCTATCGAAATACTGGATCGGGCTCTCGAGCACCGCGGGCGCGGCGAGGGTGAACTCGGTCTCCCGCGCCGGCAGGTTCACGCCGAGCGAGATCGAGGAGGATTGCTGGGCCGCGGTGAGGAAGGGCGAGACGCGCACGGGCTCGAGGCTCGAGGTGCCGTCGCGCACCACGGCGCCGGAGAGATTGCCGGCCGAATCGGTGGGGAAGCCGAGGAGGGCGAGGCCCGACTGGGTGACGAGGAAGCCGGTCTCGTTGGTGCGGAAGGAGCCCGTGGGCGTCATGAGGAAGGGCCGCTCGTTGGCCGGCAGCTCCAGCCGCTCGGCATCTGTGACCGGCAGCATGCCGTTGCCCGCGATGGCGAGATCGGTGGAGTTGGCCGTGGCCTCGAGCGAGCCGCTCGTCTCGATGTCGCGGAACGAGATCGAGCGCACGCCGGCGGCGGTGTAGATCGAGGTGCGGGGATCGGCGGTGACGAGCGAGGCGAACTCCACATCCGCGCGGCGATAGCCCGGGGTGGCGGAGTTCGCGATGTTGTCCGAGATCGTCGCGAGCTTGGTCGCGTTCACCAGGAGCCCGGCCACGCCGGCATTGAGAGAGGAGGACAGACTCATCGGGAGCACCCTTTCCGCGTCTTGAGGTCGAGCGCGATGGTGAAGGCGTGGCGTTAAGGCGCGCCTAACGGCGCACGCTCTCGAAGAAGCGTGACCGCGATCCGCCGGTTCTCGGGCGCCAGGGGGTCCGCGCTGAGGGGCCGGGTGGCGGCCTTGCCCGTGACCCGGCGGATGCGCTCGGGCGCGAGCCCCGCGGCCAGCATGAGCTCGCGCGCGCGCAAGGCCCGGGCGGTGGAGAGGCTCCAATTGTCGCGCCCCGGCGCCAGAAACGGGCTCGCATCGGTGTGGCCGACCACGGCGATGGGGTTGGTGGCGAGCTCGAGGACCGGGACCATGACCGCCATCAGCCGCACGAGAAGGGGCTGGGGATCGGCGGAGCCGCTGGCGAAGAGCGGCTCGTCCCCGGTGTCCACGAGCTCAATGGTGAGACCCTCGGGGGACAGCCCGATCTGGAAATGCGAGCCGTCGCCGAAGCCCTCGACCGCCTCCTCCAGGCTCTCGGCGAGGGCCGCGAGCCGCCGCTCTTCGGCGTCCGCCGCCGCTGCGGTCTCGGCCGCGAGCGCCGCGATCCGGTCCGGTCCGGTCTCCGGGCGCTCGAGGAGCTCGGCGGGCTCGGCATCGGGCCGCGGCTCGTCCGAGCCCGAGCGCCGCTCCCGTGCGACGACCGAATCTCCGTTGAGCATGCCGGCCCCCCCGGCCGAGACGCGCGCCAGCGGGATCGAGGGGTCGAAATAGTCCGCGATGCCTTTGCGCTGCTTCTCGGTGGTGGCGTTCAAGAGCCACATCAGCAGGAAGAAGGCCATCATCGCGGTCACGAAATCCGCATACGCCACCTTCCAGGCCCCGCCATGGTGCCCCTCGCCCCCGCCTTTGGTGATCTTCTTGACAATCACCGGGGCCTGCCCGTTCTCCGCCATCCGCTCCCTCCCGCGCCGCATGGATCGGGGGCCATAAAACCGCGGTTTCCTTCACGTCTGGCGAGCGCCTGTGGTTAACGCTTTGTCGACGCCTCGGCGGGCACAGTGGCGCCGTTGAGAAGGAGCGCGCCCTGTGATCGACGACGCCAACACCCACGCCATCCTCGCGCGCAAGGTGCGCGGGCCCAAGATGCGCCTCGCGGGCTTCCCGCCGATGGACCCGCTCTGCCACACCTTCGCGTCGATCTCCGCCACCCGGGTGC
>CAYXPI010000127.1:0-10905 GCA_964467005.1 uncultured Limibaculum sp.
CTTCATCGAGGAGGTCTCCAACGAAACCCGCCTGCACTCAGCGCTCGGCTATCTCAGCCCGGCGCGCTTCAAGCAGATCAACCGCCCGGCCCTGGTTAAAACCGCCACCTGACCCTGTCCGGCCCCAGGGGCGCACGCCAACCTCTGGGGCGAATTCATCCGGCACCCAAATATAGAGCCAGATGGCGACGCGGATTACATCCGGCTGGAACCGGTCGCGTTTGAACGACATCCCGTCAACCATGACCCTCTTCGATCATGGGCTACCCGGAAACAGAGACAGGTTAGCGTTTGTCTGCCAGCACCATTGGCTGAGCCCGGCGGCTGGGGCGGTTGCGGAGCCGCCCCGGCCGCGCCTCAGAGGAAGACGAAGTCGCTCGCGCTCAGCTCCTCGGGCCGAACGTCGAGGAGATAAAGCGTGTCGCCGTTCAGCGCGATCTCGGTCCCCGAGTCTTCGAACCACGAATACCCTGTGTCGTCCACCCATTGGGCGTTGTCCATCACCTCGTCGAAGCTGTCGACCGCCCAGGACAGCCGCCAACCGGAGCCGAACTCGAACACGATCTTGTCGGTGCCCGGTTCGAAATCCCTGATGTAGTCGGTCTCGGCGTCGGTCGCGAGCCACCAGTAGCCGTTGTCTCCCTCGAACTCGAAGCGGTCGGCGCCATCGCCACCCATGAGCGTGTCGTCGCCATCACCGCCGATAAGGGTGTCGTTGTCCTCGAAGCCTTCGATCCGGTCGTCGCCGGCGCGACCCTCGAGGCGGTTGTTGAGGTGGTCGCCGTCGAAGCTGTCGTGACCGTCCGAGCCAACCACGTTCTCTACGTTGACGACACTCTCTCGCCAGAGAGCCACAACGCCGTCGTCGATGAGCTGGATCGTGTCGATCCCCGGGCCGCCATCGACGAGGTCGGCATCCCCGTTCCCCGTCTCCAACGTATCGTTGCCCGCACCGCCCTTAAGGGTGTCGCCGCCTTCGACGAAGCGGTACTCAAACGGCTCATAGCGGTCGATCGCCCCGCCGCCGATGATGTGGTCGTTCCCGTCGCCCCCCGACAGATAGTTCCAGTCTTGGTTGCCGATGAGCGTGTCGTCGTAGCGGGTGCCGATGACGCCCTCGATGTTGACGAGCTGATCGTCATCCGCGTGGTCGCCCGACACCTCGGTCCGGCTGCGCGAGTCGAGATGGTCGGCCAGGCGAACCCGGACCCCGGACCAGGAGTACTCGTAGCTCGCGACATCATCGCCCGTGCCGCCGTCGAGGAAATCGCCGTCCTCCGAGCCGATCAGCGTGTCGTCACCGCTCTCGCCATAGAGCGAGTCGCGGCCGCGGCTGCCGTCGAGGAGGTCGTCGTCGCTCCCGCCCCAGATCCGGTCGTCGCCGCCGCGGCCATAGAGCTCGTCGTCTCCGTGATAGCCCCACATGTAATCGTCTTCGGAGCCGGCCCTCAGCGTGTCATCGGGGTTGAGCCAGCGAAACCAGTAATTCGTGCCGTGATAGTGCGCCATGGGTTGTCTCCTGTCTTCCAAGTTTCGACTGCGTCGCCGAGACCACCTCGGCTGCTGATCTTTGAAATGACAAGGAGAGGAGCGTGCCCGTCTGAAGAAGACGAGCAAACTTGTACCAAGACGCTGTGGTGTGGATCACTCTTGTATCAGCCGGCGACCTGGCAGCCATCGCACCTGATGCGGCGAAAACGGGCGGCAAGTCCGCAGGTATCGCCGATGCGCTGATCGCGAGACTTCCCGGAACTTGGCCGTCGCGTCCCCCACCTTCTTCGCCTGGGTGAGAGCCAGTTTCCTCGCATCATGCACACCTTCCCGAAACACTTCGGACTGGGAAGGGATCGGATCGGGATTGAGACATGGCCTTGCGCCCTGCCTCAATCGGCGCGGATGGTGACAGGCTTGGCAAGGCGGATGGCCTTGTTCTCGACCGAGACCCGGAAGGCGACCTCGCGGCGCTGCGCTCCGAAGCTGCGTGCCGTGAGGCGGTCGCCGCCCGTGCGCTTCAGCCGGAAGGCGGCGATATCATCCGCGCGGTGCCGCCGTGGTCAGCGCTCGGCGTTCGGATGGTCGGGTTGCCCGGCGGGATCACGATTTTGGGCAGCGAGCGCGGCGGCCGGGCCATGATGGCGTCCGAGGTGTCGCCCTGGGTAAGCATATGGGCCAGGACTTCGCCCGTTCGCGCGTCGACCGCGAGGTGTGGCTTGCGCCATGCGCGCCGCTTTTCGCCGTGCTTCAGTCGGCCCGACGTACCGGGACCCCAGAATGCCAGCCCGGTGTTGTCGAGGGCGAGGACCACGGGGCCCGTCCGCCGCCTCCGGGCCAGCGTTGTATGGTCGGGCACGGCGAGCGCGAGAACATCCGCCCCAGGAGAGACCACGTGACCCCGTCCGCTTGGCGCAGCGGAAGCCGGAACACCCTCGCCAGCGTCAGAACCGAGATCCGAGGACACGACCGAGGACCACGGCTGCCCGCCCCGGGTTCGTCGGCGCCGGGCGGCCAAGGCGGAAAGCGCGTCCTCCGAGATCAAGACCCGGACGTGGCTTCGCTGGACCGGCCCGCGGTTCTATTCGGGCCCGTTGGACACCCGATCGCGGGCGCGCGGGATGTTGTGACGGCAGAGTTCATGATGGTGTCTCGGCATGCCCGGGCCCTACCGCACATCAGCGACCGGCACCGCGGCGCGCCCGGCACCAAGGCCGCGCACGAACACAGAGGCGACCATCCGTCGACGGCGCTTGCTGAACCGGTCGTCTGCGGCCTACCCTTGCAACGAAGGAGCCACGCCCCCCAAACCTGTACGGCCGCCGTTGTCCCGGATGATCCGACACCGGCCCCGAGGTTGCGAGCACCAGCAACCAAGCGAGGGAAACACCTTGGAGCAGCGCACGACTGCCGAGCACCGCCGGGTGCATTTCATTTCGGGGCTGCCGCGCTCGGGCTCGACGCTGACGGCGGCGATCCTGCGGCAGAATCCAGCCTTCCACGCCGGCATGTCGAGCCCGATGGCCGGTCTCTTCGAGGGCGTGATCGCGCAGGTTTCGGCCGGCACCGAGATGGCCACGATGGTCGACGCCGACACGCGGGCGCGGCTTCTGCGCGGGCTCTTCGACGCCTACTACGCGACCCGACCCGAGGCGGTGATCTTCGACACCAACCGGTCCTGGACCGCGCATCTTCCGGCGCTCATGCAGCTCTTCCCCGAGGCGCGCGTGATCTGTTGCGTGCGCGACGTCGCCTGGGTGATGGACAGCCTCGAGCGGCAGTTTCGCAAGAACGCCTTCGAGCACACCCGCCTCTTCAACTCGCCGGCCGAGCGCTCGACTGTCTACACCCGGCTCGAGGCACTGGCGGGCGCGAACCGCCTGGTGGGCTATGGCTGGCACGCCCTCAAGGAGGCCTGCTACGGCGAGCACGCCGAACGGCTCGTGATCGTCGACTATGACTTGCTGACCCACCGGCCGGCCGAGGTCTTCGAGCTCATCTATCGGTTCATCGGCGAAGCGCCCTTCGCGCACGACTTCGCGAATGTGGAGTACGACGAGCCGGCTTTCGACGCGCAGCTCGGCCTCGACGGGCTGCACCGGGTGCATCGCGAGGTGAAGCCGCAGCCGCGCCAGACCATTCTGCCGCCGGACCTCTTCCGGAAGTACGCCAATCTCGCCTTTTGGCGCGACCTTACGGACAGCCGCGCCTTCCGCATCGTCGCGCAGCCGGCCGCCGGCGCCGCCCCAACCGCCGAGGGCATGCCGGCCCCGGAGGCCCCGATCGGCAGCGGAAGCCCTTGATTTGCGCCACCGTGAGCGCCTTCGCCGCGGTCGAGCCGGTCGCATGGGCGCCCTTATCGGCCGCTTCGTCTTTCGAAAGGCGGGTTGTGCGCCGGTTGCGCTCGGTGAATGACGACGCGGCGAGGACGCGCCCAGCCGGCACCGCCGCTTGCTCAACCGGCCGCCCGCCGCCTAACCTGATCGATGCCCGGCCGGCCCCGAGAGATCGCCATGGCCTGCGGTGTCCCGAAAACACCCGACGACGGACAGATTCGCATGAGACAGGTGAGGCTCGATCCCATCGACATCCGGATCCTCGCGGCCGTGCAGTCCCACGGGCCCTTGAGCAAGACGAAGCTCTCCCATCTCGTCAACCTGTCGCCGACGCCCTGCTGGGACCGGCTCACCCGGCTGAAGGCCGCCGGCCTTATCCGCGGCTATCACGCAGACATCGCGCTCGATCGGATCTGCGACGTCATACAGGTCGTCGTGACGGTCTCGCTCACGCACCACCGCAAGACGGATTTCGAGCGCTTTGAGGCCCATATCGAGACGGTGGAGGACATCACCGACTGCGTGGCCACGGGTGGCGGCATGGATTACGTTCTGTGGGTCTACAGCCCGAACATGGCCGCGTTCCAGGCGCTGATGGGATCGCTCCTGTCGGCGGAGCTCGGGATCGATCGGTACATGACCTACATCGTGACGCGCGAGATCAAATCGGCCAGGCCGAGGCTCGTGCGGCTGGCATCCGGCTCTGAGCGCTGACCGGGCAGGCCGAACGGCCGGCCACAGCGGGCGACAAGAGCCCGTTCGGCCTCCGCCCGGGCCGTCTTCGGCCCACACGGTCCCTAGCGCCGTGATAGGCAGGCCATCGAGGTGAGACCGCACGCCGGGTGCGGGCCGCAGGTGATAAGAGAGGTCGGCGGATGGTCAGCGCAGCGGATGTCGGGTTCGGGACGCAGATCCGGAAATCTCCCTATTTCGACGCGACGATGCGTTGGGGGGCCACGGGCTTCTCGGTCTACAACCACATGTACATCCCGCGCGATTTCGGCGATCCGGAGCAGAATTTCTGGAACCTGATCAACGACGCCATTTTGTGTGACGTGGCGGTCGAGCGTCAGGTCGAGATCGTTGGACCGGACGCTGTGCGCTTCGTGCAGATGCTGACGCCGCGGGATCTCTCGAAGCTGGCCGTGGGCCAGTGCAAATACGTGCTGATCACCAACGCGGCGGGCGGCATCTTGAACGACCCGGTGCTGCTGCGCCTGGCAGAGGACCGCTTCTGGCTCTCCCTCGCCGACAGCGACATCCTTCTTTGGGCGCAAGGCGTGGCCGTGCATTCCGGGATGGAGGTCGCGATCCGCGAGCCGGACGTCTCACCGCTGCAGCTTCAAGGGCCGAAGTCCGGCGCCATCATGCGGGCGCTCTTCGGCGAGGGCATCGCCGATCTGCGCTACTACTGGTTGCGCGAGCTCGATCTCGACGGGATCCCGCTGGTGGTTTCGCGCACGGGGTGGTCGAGCGAGCTCGGCTACGAGCTCTACCTGCAAGACGGGGCGCTCGGCGACACGCTGTGGGAGAAGATCATGGCCGTCGGAGGGCCGCTCGGCCTCAAGCCCGGCCATACGTCGACCATCCGCCGCATCGAGGGCGGCATGCTCTCCTATCACGCCGATATGGATTGCGAGACAAACCCGTTCGAGCTCGGTCTCGACCGGCTGGTGAACCTCGACATGGAGGCGGAGTTCATCGGCAAGGCGGCGCTGCGGCGCATTCGCGAGGAGGGCGTCGGCCGGCGCCAAGTGGGCCTGTTGATCGACGGCCCGCGGCTCAGTGGGCCGAACACCCGCTTCTGGGCCGTTCAGAGCGCCGGACAGGTGATCGGCAAGGTCACCTCCGCGGTCTATTCGCCCCGGTTGGAGCAAAACATCGCTCTGGCGATGGTTTCGGCGGACCGGGCTGCCATCGGGACCGTGGTGGACGTCGCCATGCCGCAGGGTGCGTCGACGGCGACCGTCGTCGAGCGTCCGTTCTACGACCCGAAGAAAAAGCTGGCCGCGGCCTGAGCGCAACGGGATAGTCTGAAGCCCAAGACAGGGCCGGGACACGGCCGGCAAGGGGAGGAACACAGCTGATGGCGGACACCGCGTGCTGCGGTCCGGGATATGCGAGCCCGTCGGAGGCGATCCGGGCGCCGCGCGAGACCTTGCTCTACACGATCGCGATCTACACGGGCACGGGGATCCAAAAGCCCGACTATCTGGCGACGGTGGATGCCGACCCGGCGAGCCCGACCTATTCTCAGGTGATCCACCGCCTGGAGATGCCGGGAATCGGCGACGAACTCCACCACATGGGGTGGAACGCCTGCTCCTCCTGCCACGGCGACACCTCGATGGAGCGACGCTTTCTGCTCGTACCGGGCGTGCGCTCGAACAACATCCACGTGGTCGACACCGCCACAGACCCGCGCGCTCCACGGCTTCACAAGGTGATCGACGGCGCTGAGATCAAGCGCCGCGCCAATCTCTCCGGGCCCCACACGGTGCATTGTCTCGGGTCGGAGATCATCATCTCGTTTCTCGGCGACGCGAAGGGCGAGGCGCCAGGGGGCTATCTGCATCTCGACAAGGACTTCGAGATCATCGGGCGCTGGGAGCGTTCGATGGGCGACATCCCGTTCGGCTACGACTTTTGGTACCAGCCGCGCCACAACGTGATGGTGAGCTCGGAATGGGCGGCGCCCAACACCTTCATGCCGGGCTTCGACCTCGAGGAGGTGGGGCATCTCAAATACGGCCGGCGCCTGCATATCTGGGACTTCGAGAAGCGCGTGCCCGTGCAGAGCATGTATCTGGGCGAGGACGGGCTCATCCCGCTCGAAGTGAAGTTCCACCACGACCCCGACAGCACCCACGGCTTCTGCGGCGCAGCGCTGAGCGCCAACGTGATACACTTCTGGAAATCCGACGCCGGCACCTGGGAGTGGGAGAAGGTCATCGACGTCGGCAACGAGCCACACCCGGAGTGGCCGATCCCGGTGCCGGGCGTCATGTCCGCCATCCTCGTCTCGATGGACGACCGCTATCTTTACCTCAACAACTGGCTGCACGGCGACATGCGCCAGTACGACATCACCGATCCGCACAATCCGAGGCTCACCGGTCAGGTCTGGATGGGCGGCCTCCTCGGCCGCGCGCCAGAGGGCAACGGGGTGCGCGTCGCAGGCGGGCCGCAGATGTTCCAGCTCAGCCTCGACGGGCGGCGGATGTACGTGACGACCTCGCTCTTTTCGACCTGGGACAACCAGTTCTACCCCGAGATCCGCACCCGGGGTGGGGTGATGCTGATGATCGATTGCGACGTGGAAAACGGGGGCATGACGATCAACCCGGACTTCATCGTCGACTTCGGCCAAGAGCCGAACGGGCCGAGCCGCTGCCACGAGACCCGGTATCCCGGCGGCGACTGCACGAGCGACATCTGGCTGTGAGTGAGACGCGGACCATAACCCTGGCCAACCGCGCCGGCGCGACGTACGCGGTGGACGCGCGCCGGCCGCTGCTCGAGACGCTGCGGGACAAGGGCCTGGACCTGCCCTATGGATGCAAGTACGGCGGTTGCATCACCTGCGCCGCCAAGCTCACGGCCGGCGAGGTCGACCAGCGCCGCCAAACAGCGCTCAACGGCCGCCAGATCGACAACGGCTATGTCCTGCTCTGCGTCGCGCGCCCGCTGTCGGATTGCACGCTGGAGATCGGCGTCGAGAGCCACGACAAACTCTACCGCAACCCGTTTCTCGACCCGCTGGAGCCGCACGAGCTGAAGGCGGACATCGCGACTGAGAAGGAGGTCTAGATGCCCGAGGCCGATATCGACCGCCGCTACGACTATCCTCCGGGCTATCTTGCGGAGATCCTGCGCTCGGTGAAGACCATCGCGATGGTGGGCGCGAGCGGCGACAAGACCAAGTTCAGCTACGGCGTTCTGCGGGTGCTGCACGAGACCGGGTACGACATGATCCCGGTCAACCCCAATCCCAAGCTCACGGAGATCCGCGGCATCCCCGTCTGCCGCTCGCTGGAGGAGATCGACCGCCCGGTGGACATGGTCGAGGTGTTCCGCCCCAAGGAGGAGCTCTACGCCATCGCCGAGCAGGCCATCGCGATCGGCGCCAAGGTGCTTTGGGGACAAATCGGCGTCTACGACGATCGCGCGGCCAAGCTCGCCGAGGAGGCGGGACTGAAGGTCGTGATGGACCGCTGCCCCAAGATCGAGCTCTTCCGCCCATTCTGGAAACCGCGGCTCGATCTGGCGATCTGATGCGGCCCGAGCCGATGCCACAGAGGTGCGAGGACGACATGACACCCAACGATCTCGTGACGCGCCGAGACGACGACGGCGTCGCCATCCTGACGCTGAACGCGCCACAGTCCATCAACGCGCTGTCGGAGGCGATGCTGGCCGCGCTCTCGGAGACGCTCGACCGGATCGCCGGGGACCGCTCCGTCAAGGCGGTGATCCTGCGCTCCGCCGGCGACCATTTCTGCGCCGGACACAACCTCAAGGAGATGACCGCGCGCCGGTCGGACGCAGATGGCGGTTTCGGGTACTTCCAGGACCTCTTCGCCGCCTGCTCGGCCATGATGCTGAAGGTGGTGCGTCTGCCCCAGCCGGTGATCGCCGAGGTCAAGGGGATCGCCACCGCCGCCGGCTGCCAGCTCGTCGCGTCCTGCGATCTCGCCGTGGCGGCGGAGGATGCGCGCTTCGCCACATCGGGGGTCAACATCGGGCTCTTTTGCTCGACCCCGATGGTCGCGCTCAGCCGAAACCTGCCCCGCAAGCTCGCGATGGAGATGCTGCTGCTCGGGGAGTTCCTGCCCGCCGCCCGCATTGCCGAGATCGGGCTCGTCAACCGTGTCGTCGCCCGCGATGCGCTCGAGACCGCCTCTGCGGAAATGGCCCGCATCGTTGCCGACAAATCCCCCGCCGCGATCAAGATCGGCAAGCGCGCCTTTTACGAGCAGGCCGAGATGCCGCTCGAGGAGGCCTACGCCTATGCCGGCCGGGTGATGGCCGAGAACATGATGGCTCGCGACGCCGAGGCCGGCATCGGAGCTTTCGTCGCCAAGAAGCCGATGCCCCCCTGGATCGGCGAATGATCTACGACGGCCCCGAACTCGCCCGCTGCGCGGCCAACCACGCCGCGCTCTCTCCGGTCTCGATCCTCAAGCGGGTCGAACGGGTTCATCCCGAACTGCCCGCCGAGATCCACGGCTCCATCCGGCGGAGCTGGGGCGAGGTGGCCGAGCGCTGCAAGCGCCTGGCTTCGGCCTTGGCCCGGCGCGGCGTCGGCAAGGGCGACACCGTCGCGCTCATCGCCCCCAACATACCCGAGGCGCTGGAATGCGCGCTCGCCCTTCCGATCCTCGGCGCCGTGCTCAATGCGAACAACATGCGCCTCGATGCCGGCACCATCGCCTATATCCTCTCCCACGGAGAGGCGAAGGTCCTGCTGGTCGACACAGAACACTCCGCCATGGTGGCCGAGGCCGTCGCGCAGTCCGGCCGCGAGATGCTGATTGTCGACATCGAGGACCCGGAAGGCCCCGGCGGCGACCGGATCGGTGGGCTCACCTACGACGAGCTTCTGGCCGAGGGCGATCCCGATTTTCCCTACGCCCTGCCCGATGACGAATGGGACGCCCTCGCCCTCAACTACACCTCCGGCACCACGGGCCGGCCGAAGGGGGTCGTCTACTCCCACCGCGGTGCCTGGACGAACGCGGTCAACAACGTCGTCACCTGGGAGATGCCGCACCACCCGGTCTATCTCTGGACCCTGCCGCTCTTTCATTGCAACGGCTGGTGCTTTCCCTGGACGATCACGCTCCTGGCCGGATGCCACGTGTTCCTGCGGGCGCCGCGGGCCGCCGCGATCTACGACGCCTTCGCCGACCACGGCGTCACCCATCTCTGCGGCGCGCCGATCGTGATGTCGATGATCGCGGGCGCGCGGCCAGACGAACGGCGCGACTTCCCGCAGCAGGTCCGCATGATGACCGCCGCGGCCCCGCCGCCGGCCTCGGTGATCGCCGCGATGGAGGCGCTCGGCATTTCGGTCACCCATGTCTACGGGCTGACGGAGGTCTACGGCCCGGCGGTCGTCTGCGCCGAGAAGCCGTCCTGGCACGATCTGCCGCTGGAGGAACGGGCGCGGCTCAAGGCGCGGCAGGGGGTCGCCTATGAGCTCGAGGAGGACGTCATGGTGCTGGATGGCCGGACCGGCGAGCCCGTGCCGTGGGACGGCGAGACCCTCGGCGAGATCGTCTTCCGGGGCAACATCGTGATGAAGGGCTACCTCAAACAGCCGGAGGACACGGCCGACGCCTTCCGCGACGGCTGGTTCTGGTCGGGCGACATCGCGGTCCAGCACGCCGACGGCTACATCGAGATCCGCGATCGGGCGAAGGACATCATCATTTCTGGCGGCGAGAACATCTCCTCCATCGAGGTCGAGAAGGCGATCTACTCCCATCCCGCGGTGAGTCTCGTCGCCGTGGTGGCCATGCCGGACGAGAGATGGGGCGAGGTTCCCTGCGCCTTCGTCGAACTGGCCGGCGACGCTTCGGTGACCGAGGAGGAGCTGCTGGACCACGCCCGCGCGCGGCTGGCCGGGTTTCAGCGGCCCAAAAAAATCGTGTTCGGCGAGCTGCCCAAGACAACGACGGGCAAGATCCGCAAGCACGAGCTCCGCACGCGCGCAAGGCCTGAGGGCGGCTGACGCGCACGCCGGATCTCCACAGTGTCAATGGGC
Source organism: uncultured Limibaculum sp. (assembly GCA_964467005.1). GTDB lineage: Bacteria > Pseudomonadota > Alphaproteobacteria > Rhodobacterales > Rhodobacteraceae > Thermohalobaculum. The sequence continues at coordinate 10,597 of CAYXPI010000127.1, forward strand.
GTGCAGTTTAGACCGCCTGATGAAGCCCGCACCAGGCGCTGCCCGTTCGTCCCGGAGCCGTAGGCGGAGGGGCGGTCAGGCAGCGGCCGTTTGATCGGCTGATAGGTCAGGCGCGGTTCTTTAAGCGCCAGCTCTCGTTGCCCGTCTCGAGGATCTCGCAGTGATGGGTGAGGCGATCGAGGAGCGCCGTTGTCATCTTCGCGTCGCCGAAGCTGAGACTTGTCGCGCCATCGGTCCGAGAGACATTGGCGAACGCGGCGGTCTATGGTCTGCTGTTCAAGGCGTCCGCTCAGACGCTTCTGACCATCG
>CAYXPI010000128.1:0-10776 GCA_964467005.1 uncultured Limibaculum sp.
TCACCGCGCCGGGCGAGAGCCGGACCGAGCTCGACCGGATGACCCGCTGCGCCGAGGACATCCTCGAGCGCCTCGGCCTGCCCTACCGCACGGTGGTGCTCTGCACCGGCGATATGGGCTTCGGCGCCCGGCGCACCCACGACATCGAGGTGTGGCTGCCCGGCCAGAACGCCTATCGCGAGATCTCCTCCTGCTCGGTCTGCGGGGACTTCCAGGCCCGGCGGATGAACGCGCGCTTCCGCGCCGAGGGGGAGAAGCGGCCCGATTTCGTGCACACGCTCAACGGCTCGGGCCTCGCGGTGGGGCGCTGTCTCATCGCCGTGGTGGAGAACGGGCAGGAGGCGGACGGCTCGGTCACGCTGCCCGCGGCGCTGGCGCCCTATCTCGGCGGCGCGCGGCGGATCGCCCCGGACGGCGCGCTCGCCTGAGACCGCGGCCGGCGCCGGCGAGATCGCGGCCGATCTCCGCGCGCTCGGGGTGGAGGCGGCGCGGCCTCCGTCGTCGACGCGCTCCGCGCCGCGCTCGGGCCCGAGGGGACGCGCGCGGTCCCCACCTTCCGCGCGGCCGTGTCGCATCCCGGCCGCCACGCGCGGTTACCCGAGCCCGTGATGGCCGAGGCGGCCCGGCGCGGCGCCGGCCCGCGCGCCGAGCGCCCGGTGGCCACCGGCGCGATCCCGCGGGCCGGCCTCGCCCGCCCCGGCGTCGTCGACAGCGCGCACCCGGCCACCTCGGTCGCCGCCCTGGGGCCGAGTGCCGCCTGGCTCGGACACCCCCACCCGCTCCCCTGGTCCTGCGGGATGCAAGCCCCTTCGCCCGCATGGTCGAGGCCGACGCGCAGCCGCTTCGTCTCGGGGTCGGCTTCAACCGGCGCACGCTCCTCCACCACGCCGAGTGTCGGGTGCCTCATGGCCGGCGCAAGACGAATGATCGGCCCCGGGCCGGCGGGGCTGGCCCTCGTCCCCGACGCGGCCGACGATCTCGATGTGCATCTCCCGGAGATCGGGCGCCGGGCGCTGGCCCGCGGGCTGGCCGCGACGGGCCGGGTTGCGCGCGCGCCGGCCACGCGTATGCGGGCGGCACCGGTCGTCGCGGAGGCCTCTGCCGATCTCGCAGAGACGTTGCAGCCCTGATCGGCCCGATGGCGGACGGACCCCGACCACAGCCTCCCCACTTGTCGATTGCCAATCCTGGACTTTCGCGGTGATTTCGAAATGAATTTGCGAAGAACGGGGCGACGGAATGGCTTGGTCACGGAGAGCAGCCGCGGGGCTCGGAGCCGCCGTCCTCGGCCTTCAGGCGGCCACGGTCGCGGCGGCCCCGGTCGCCTGCTTCGGCGGCGGGCTCGACCCCTGCGGCGTCAGCGCCGGCGTGGGCAGCATCGCGCTCAACTCCGACCCCGCAGATTTCGACGAGCTCTCGACCTGGTCCGTGGCGGGGGTCGATCAGCTCGCGGAGTTCGAGTGGTTCTTCGCCCAGGGCGGCACCACGGCGGATCTCGGCACCTTCACCTTCGCGGGCGCGACGGCGGACGACGACCCCTTCGTCAACGCGATCGTGGTCGACTACACGACCGCGCTCTTCGCGATCACCCTCACCTACGCGCTCGACGAGGGCGGGCTCGACCTCACCCAGACCCTCGAGGTGACCAACACCTCCGCCGTAACCCAGAGCGTCGACATCTTCGCCTATCTCGACCTCCAGCTCGAGAACACGCCGGACGACGACAGCGCGAGCTTCGACGAAGCCAGCCAGACCCTCTTCCAGGAGGACGGGGCGAGCGCCACCCGGGTCGCCTGGACCTCTGCCAGCCCGATCGACGGCTGGCAGCTCGGTGAGGACAATCTCGACACGCTCGTGCGCAACGGCACGATCTCGAGCGTCGGCGACCTCACGGGCGGCACCACCGGCCCCTCGGTGTTCGGGCCGGACGACATCGGCTTTCTCTTCGGCTACAGCGTGACCCTCGCCCCGGGCGAGACCTTCACGCTCGACACGGGCAACGCCGCCGCCGTGCCGCTGCCCGCCTCCGCCCTTCTCCTCCTCGGCGGGCTCGGCGCGCTCACCCTAGCGGCTCGCCGGCGCGGGGCCTCCGCCCGGGCCTGAGGCCAAGCGCCACCCCCTTCCCAGACCGTCGACCCGCCCGGGTCGCTGGACGCCGGGCGCCCCGCCGCCTACAACCCCGTCGCCAGGCAGGGGGAGAGAGATGCGCATCCTAGTGACCAATGACGACGGCATCGTCGCGCCCGGGCTCGCGGTGGCCGAGGCGATCGCCGCCGAGATCGCCGGGCCCGAGGGCGAGATCTGGGTGGTGGCGCCGGACAACGAGCGCTCGGGCGTCTCCCACGCCATCTCCTATGTGAACCCCACCCGGATCACCAAGATCGCCGAGCGGCGCTTCTCGGTCGACGGCTATCCGGCGGACTGCGCGCTGGTGGGCATCCACAGCCTGATGGCCGGGAGCCCGCCGGACCTCGTCCTCTCCGGCGTCAATCGGGGGCACAACGTGGCGGAGGATGTGGTCTATTCCGGCACCGTGGGCGCGGCGATGGAGGCGGCCATCGCGGGGCACAAGGCCATCGCCCTCAGCCAGTTCTACTCCCGCGCCGAGGGGGCGCCGGAGGATATGTGGGAGGCCGCGCGCGCCTTCGGGGCGGAGGCGGTGCGCCGGGTCCTCGCCATGCCGTGGGAGCCCAACCTCTTTTACAACGTCAACTTTCCGGCGGTCCGGGCGGAGGCGTGCCGGGGCCTCGCGGTGTGTCCCCAGGGGCTGCGCGCGGGCTCGACCTTCGACGTGGTGCCCTACACCGCGCCCAACGGACGGGAGTTCCAGTTCTTCCGCCACCGCACGGCCAACGCCACCGCCCCGGAGGGGTCGGACGCGCGGATGCTCGTCGCGGGGCATGTGACGGTGACACCCCTCCGGCCCCAGCTCACGGCGGACGATCTCCTCGAGTCGGCGCGGGCCGCCCTCGGCTGAGCGCGGGATCTCATCTGCTGACAGGGCGGTCCGGGCGGGCTAGGCTCGGGAGCGGCCCGCGGGGGCCCATGGGGGAGTGGACGATGGCCGAAGCGGGGACCCGGGCCGAGCAGCTCATGCAGCTCATCTTCGCGCTCCGCCAGGCCGGAGTGACGGATCGGGACGTGCTCGGCGCGATGGAGCAGACCCCGCGGGAGGCCTTCGTCGAGACCGCCTTCCGCGAGCGCGCCTTCGCCGACACGCCCTTGCCCATCCGCTGCGGGCAGACGATCTCTCAACCCACCGTGGTGGGGCTCATGACCCAGGCGCTGGAGGTCACGCGGCGCTGCAAGGTGCTCGAGGTGGGCGCGGGCTCTGGCTACCAGGCGGCGGTGCTGGCCCGCCTCGCCCGCCGGGTCTACGCGATCGAGCGCCACCGCCCGCTCGCCCTCGTGGCGCGGGAGCGGCTGGAGCGGCTCGGGCTCGCCAATGTCACCTTGCGCGCGGGCGACGGCACCCTCGGCTGGCCCGAGCAGGCGCCCTTCGACCGCATCCTCGTGACCGCGGCTGCCGACGACACCCCCCGCCTTTTGTTGGACCAGCTCCGCATCGGTGGCATAATGGTGCTGCCCGTCGGGCAATCCGACGAGGTGCAGCAGCTGATCAAGATCGACAAGAGCGAGACCGGCCTGACCTACACCGAGCTTGGGGAGGTGCTGTTCGTCCCCCTGATCGCGGGTCCGGCGGAGGACGCCGATCTCTAGAGCCGGCCGGTCCGCAGCGCGCGGACGCGCCGGCGGGGCCAGAGCAGGAATGGGGCAGAGCGCATGAGGATTGAGAGAGTGGGCCCGCGCGGCTGGGCCGCCCTGGGGCTCGTGATGCTGCTGGCCGGGTGCCCGGAGCGTCAGCCGCCCGTGGAGGTGGTGAACAAGGGCACCGCGCTCGACGGCGGCGCACAGGCCGTGAGCCCCGAGGGGATCGTGACCTTCGACGGCTATCAGGCGGCCCGCGCGCAGCCGGGCGACACGGTGGGGGACGTGGCTGGGCGCATCGGCCTCTCCGCCGCCGAGCTCGGCGCCTACAACGGCCTCGCGCCCACGAGCCCGCTCCGGGGCGGGGACCTTCTGGTTCTGCCCCCGCGGCCGGACGGCTCGCTCTACGGCGCGGCGCCGGCGCCCTTCTCGGCCGCGCCCGTGCCGGCCCCCGCCCCGGTGCCCGCCATCGAGGCCCAGCCCCTCGGCGCGGATCCCGATCCCCCTGGCGCGGAGACCGGCCCGGACCTCGCCGCGGCCCCGGCCGAGAGCCCGCTGCCGAGTGCCAGCGGCTGGAGCCCGGAGCTCGCCCTCGAGGCCATCGAACGCTCCTCCGACGAACCCGAGACCGAGACGCCGGGAACCCGCGGCGCCCTGGCGGAGCCGCCCTCGGCCGGCAGCCCCTTGCCGGCGGAACCGGGGCCGGTGGAGGTGCTCGAGAGCCCGGGCCTCAGCCAATACCAGACCGCGCGGCGGCCGGAGGGCACCGTCTCCCCGCCTCTGCCGGAGAGCCCGATCGTCACCCCCTCCGCGCCCGCCACCCGGCTCGCTCGGCCCGTCGACGGGCCCGTGGCGCTGGCCTTCGGCGAGGGCGACGGCAGGATCCGCAACGAGGGCGTGGATTTCGACGCCCCCGCGGGCGCCCCCGTTTTCGCGGCCGAGGACGGGACCGTGGCGCTCGTCTCGGAGTCGCTCGGCGCGCTCGGCACCATCGTGCTCATCCGGCACGACGGCGAGCTCCTCACCTCCTACGGGCGGATCACCGGGGTCAGCGTCTCGAAGGGCCAGCGCGTGGTGCGGGGCCAGCAGATCGGCGTGGTGTTCGACCCCGGCGGCGGCGCGCCGCCGCGGATGCATTTCGAGGTCCGCCGCGGCTCGGCGCCCTTGAACCCCGAGGACTTTATCTGAGGCCGCCGAGCAGGCCGACGCGCGCCCATGCCGGCAGGCGAGCCGGTCGGGCTGCGCCTTTCAAGGTGCGCCGCGGGCCTCAGCGCTTGACGGCCGTTGTCAGCGTCGCCGGAAAGGGCACGTGAAAGCCGCCCGCCGGATCGGCGAAGCGCTCGGCCACCGCCGCGGTCATGGCCGACCAGATCGCCGCCTGCTGGGCCGCGCTCTGCGCGCCCACGATCATCGGCGCGCGCACCGTGGCCCGGCGGAAGATCTCCGCAAAGTCCTCCGCGCGCTCGAGCCTGAAGGCGACCTCAACCGGGGCGAGCCGCACATCGCGCAGCCCCACCCCCTCCAGCAGCGCCGTCGCCTCCGCCTCGCGGGCGAGGAGATGATTGTCGGGGCCGGCGGGGGCGGCGGAGAGATCCTCGGCATGCGCCTTGATCGCCGCGAACACCACCTGGAAGGTCGGCGAGCGCTCGGGCTCGACCCAGGAGGAGAGCGCCGCCACGCCGCCCGGGCGCAGCACGCGGGCAATCTCGGCGACCGCCTTCGCCTGGTCGGGGATATGGCCGAGGCCGACATTGCAGGTCACCGCGTCGAAGGATTGATCCTCGAAGGGCATGGCCTGCGCGTCGCCCTCGACGATCTCGGCCGCCGGCACCCGCTCCCGGGCCGCGACGACCATGGCCGGCGAGAAGTCGAGGCCCGTAACCTCGGCGCCGGTCGCGGCGAGCGCCTGGGTGACGTTGCCATGGCCCGAGCAGACATCGAGCACGCGACGGCCGGGGCCCGCGCCGCTCGCCGCGACCATGGCCGGCACGATCTGGTCGGAGGCCGGGGCGAAGAGCGCGATATAGGCGGCGACGCGCTCAGCGTCGGTCCAGCCCGTGCGCTCGGCGGCGGCGAACGCGGCGAAATCGGTCATGGGGCTTCCCAGCTTAGGCTGTGGAACCATATCACATCTCAGCCGAGTCGCACGCCTTCGCGCCCGGCCAGGTCCTGCACGAACTGCCAGGCGACGCGGCCCGACATGGCGCCGCGCGCCTGCCGCCACTCGATCGCCTCGGCGCGGAGCCTGTCGTCCGGCATCTCGATCCCGAAGCGCTCGCAATAGCCCCGGATCATCGCGAGGAACTGGTCCTGATCGCAGGGATGGAAGCCGAGCCAGAGCCCGAACCGGTCCGACAGCGAGACCTTCTCCTCCGTCGCCTCGGAGGGATTGATGGCCGTCGAGCGCTCGTTCTCGATCATGTCGCGCGGCATGAGATGGCGGCGGTTCGAGGTTGCGTAGAAGAGGACGTTGTCCGGCCGTCCGGCCACGCCGCCGTCGAGCACGGCCTTCAAGCTCTTGTAATGCTGGTCGTCCTTGTCGAAGGAGAGGTCGTCGCAGAACACCAGGACCCGCCGCTCGGTGCCCCGCACGAGCTCGAGCAGGCGGTGGATCGTCGGGATGTCCTCGCGGTGGATCTCGACGAGGGTGAGCGGGCCCTCCGCCCTGGCCTCCGCATGGGCGGCCTTCACGAGAGACGACTTGCCCATGCCGCGCGCGCCCCAAAGGAGAACGTTGTTGGCCGGCAGCCCGCGGGCGAAGCGGCGGGTGTTGTCGAGGAGGGTGTCGCGCGCCCGGTCGATGCCGACGAGAAGGCCCACGGGCACGCGGTTGACCCGCGGCACGGGGATCAGGCGGTCCGGCTCGGTTGCCCAGAGGAAGGCGTCCGCGGCCGCGAAATCCGGCGGGGGCGCGGGCGGCGGGGCCATGCGCTCCAGCGCCGCGGCGATGCGCTCCAGCGCCGCCGCCTGGCGCGACACCGGATCGTCGAGCGTCACGCCTCCTCCTCCTCCGCGGCCCGTTCGGCCTCGCGCCGCTGCTCGAACCGCCGCACGAGGAGGATCGACACCTCGTAGAGCGCGTAGACCGGCACGCCGAGGGCGATCTGGGAGATCACGTCCGGCGGGGTGATGAGAGCGGCCACCGCCGCGATGCCGACGACGGCGTATTTGCGCCCGCGCGCGAGCCCGTCGGCGGTGACGAGCCCCGCCCGGCCCATGAGGGTGAGGAGCACCGGCAGCTCGAAGCTCATGCCGAAGGCCAAGAGCATCACCTTGATGAAGCCGATATACTCCGAGAAGCGGTTGACGTTCTCGACCTGGATCGTCTCGCTCGACCCCGCGCTCTCGGCAAATCCGATGAGAAAGTCGAGCGCGAGCGGGATCACCAGGAGATAGGCCAGCGCCGCGCCCGCGATGAAGAGGAAGGGCGTGGCCACGAGAAAGGGCAGAAAGGCCGACTGCTCGTTCTTGTAGAGCCCGGGCGCGATGAACCGCCAGAGCTGGAAGGCGATCACGGGAAACGAGATGAAGAACCCGCCCCAGATCGAGAGGCTCATGACCGTGAAGAAGAACTCCTGCGGGTTGAGCGTCTGGATCACCGCGTCCGGGTCCACCCGCAACAAGGGGCGCGACAGGAAGGCGTAGATGTCCTGGTAGAACAGGAAACAGAACCCCGAGGCCGCGCCCAGCGCGATCAGGGACCAGACCAGCCGGTCGCGGAGCTCGATGAGATGCTCGATCAGCGGCGCGGCGCTGTCGTCGATGTGCTTTTCAGTCATGGGTGCCGGATTTGGGCGCCTCCGGCGCGGGGGTGGGCGCCGGGTTGGCCGCCGGGCTGGGCGCCGGGTTGGGCGTGGCCGCCGGCGTCGGGGCCTCGGCGGCCGGCGCCTCCGCCTCTTTGGGCTTGGGCGAGGTCATGAAGGACTGCGCCCGCTTGGCCTGCTCGGAATAGTCGAGCTTGGCCATGTTCTCCACCTCGCGCTTCACGTTGCGCAGCTTGTTGAACTCCTCGAGATCGGCCTCGCGGGCGGCGTCCTCCATCGAGCGCTGGAACTCGCGGGCCATGCCGCGCGCCTTGCCGGCCCAGCGGCCGACGGTGCGCAAAAGCCCCGGCAGCTCCTTCGGCCCCACGACGAGGAGCGCGATGACGCCGATGAGCAGAAGCTCGGTCCAGGCGATGTCGAGCATGAGGGCGCCCCCCGGGTCCCGGGATCAGGCGCTGTCGCGCTTGGGCTCGGATTTCGGCTCGCTCGCCTTGGGCGTCACGTCGATCGTGGGGTCGGCCGCGTTCTCCACGCGCTTGGCGGTGTCGGCCTGGTCCTCCGCCTCGTCCGCCATGCCCTTCTTGAAGGATTTGATGCCCTTCGCCATGTCGCCCATCAGCTCCGAGATCTTGCCCCGTCCGAAGAGGAGCACGAGGAGCAGGACGACGATCAGGATCTGCCACACACTGAGGCCCATGGGTGTCTCCTTGTTGCGCGTCTCGGCGCGCGGGTTTCTTCACACATATTGGATGCCCGCGCCCGGCGAAAGCCCCTGAGGGCGCATTCCCGCCGCCAAGGCGCCGCGGGGCCCGCGCGGCTCCGGAGGCCGATGGGGGGCCCGCCGCCCGACCCGCAGCGCCGCGCCGGCCCGGGTGGGCGGGGCCTCCGGAGCCGCGGGGGGCCGGCCCCTCCGCCTACTCCGCGGCCCAGGGGCTCTCCACCACCCTCTGATTGACGCAAGGGAAGACGAAGCACCGGTCCCGCCTCAGAGAGAGCCAGACCGGCGTCCCCGGCTGGGGCAGCCAAGCATAGGGCACGCTCACCCGGATCTCCGAGCCGTCGTGGTCCATCCGCACCTCGATGAGCGACTGGGCGCCGGTGAACCGTGCCCGCGCGACGAAGCCATGCGCCGGCATCCCGTCCGCGGGCGTGATGAGCGGCCGCGCGCCCTCCCCCTGATCCTCCACGATCTTGATGTGCTGGGGCCGCGCGATGATCTCCACATCCGCCTCGTTGCGCATCTTGGGAGTGAGGAACAGGCCAAAGGGCGTGTCCGTCTGCCGGTCCTTCACCACCCCGTGGATCACGTTGAGGTCGGAGAAGAACTCCGCCGCCTTCCGGTCCACCGGGTAATTGTAGATGTGATAGGGCGCGCCGATCTGCACGATCCGGCCCGCGCGCATGAGGGCGATGCGGTCGGCCATATGCATCGCCTCGTCCGGCTCGTGGGTGACGAGGAGCACCGCCGTCCCCTCGTCCTTGAGGATCCGGAGCGTCTCTTCGCGCACATTGTCGCGGAGGCGCGTGTCGAGCCCCGAGAACGGCTCGTCCATCAGCATCACCCGCGGCTTGGGGGCGAGCGCGCGCGCCAGGGCCACCCTCTGCTGCTCCCCGCCCGAGAGCTGGTGGGGGTATTTCGCCTCGTAGCCGCCGAGGCCCACCCGCGCGAGGTAATCCGAGACGAAGCCCTGCCGCCCCCGCTTGCCGGTTCCCCGGAGGCCGAAGGCCACGTTCTCCGCCACCGTGAGATGGGGAAAGAGCGCGTAGTCCTGAAACATGAGGCCGACGGAGCGGCGCTCCGGCGGCAGATGGGTCCCGGCGTCCGAGACCACGGCGCCGTCGATCAGCACCCGGCCCGTGTCCTGGCGCTCGACGCCCGCGGCGATCCGGAGCGTGCTCGACTTGCCGCAGCCCGAGGGCCCGAGGAGGCACACCACCTCCCCGGCCATCACCTCGAGCGACACGCCGTCGACGGCCGCGCGCCCGTCGAAGCGCACGCCGATCCGGTCGAGCGACAGCCGCGGCGGCGCGCTCTGGGGTGAGGAGGGTGTTGGCATCGACCCTGAACCCGACGTATTCTCTCAGACACTCAATCGCTAGCAACTGTCGTCCGATCTGGCAACCGCGCAGGGTGCCACGGCCGGGCGCAACCGGTCACGCCGCCGCGAGAGCGGGCGGGCCGCGAGAGGGAGGATCGATCGATGACGCTGCCCTTCGACCCGGCGGCGCCGGAGGCGAGTTTCGGCCAAACGGTCGTGCACCCCTCTGGCCGAAGCGACCCGCCGCGGATCACCGTCGAGCGCCTGTCCTTCTGGTATGGCGCGCGCATCGCGCTCCGCGACGTCTCCCTCGAGATCCACGCCCGCGAGGTGATCGCCCTCATGGGCCCCTCGGGCTGCGGGAAGACGACGCTGCTGAAATGCCTCAACCGGATGCACGACCAGACCCGCGACGCCCGCATGGAGGGGCGCGTGCGCCTCGGCGCCGAGGATCTCTACGGCCCCGAGGTCGACGCGCCGATGGTCCGTCGGCGCTTCGGCTGGGTCGCCCAGGCGCCCAACCCCTTCCCGAGCTCGGTCTACGAGAACGTGGCCTACGCCCCGCGCATCCACGGGCTGGTGGAGGACGGGCCGGAGATGGACGCCTTCGTCCGCCGCTGCCTCGAACGCGCCGATCTCTGGGAGGAGGTGGAGGAGCGGCTGGAGGCGGAGGGGATCGACCTCTCGGGCGGCCAGCAGCAGCGGCTCTGCATCGCCCGCGCGCTTTCGGTCCGGCCCGAGGTTCTCCTGATGGACGAGCCCTGCTCCGCGATCGACCCCATCGCCACGGCCCATATCGAGCGGCTGATCCGCGAGATCGCCCAGGACCTCTCGGTGGTCATCATCACCCACAATCTCGAGCAGGCGCGGCGGGTGGCGGACCGGGTGGCCTTCTTCGCCATGGGCCATCTCGTGGAGATCGGACCGACGGAGACGGTCTTCGAAACCCCCCACCACCCGGCCACTCGCGCCTATCTCCAGGGCCAGTTCGGCTGAGGCTTGCGCGCCCCCGCCCGGCGCGCCACCTTGGCGCCCCAAGGGCATTTGAGCGCAGGGATCCATGGCCAACCCACAACACCTCGACTGGCTCCGCGAAGGCGTCGAGGCCTGGAACGCCCGCCGCGCGCGCGACAACTTCCGCCCGGATCTTGCGGGGGCGAAGCTCGCGGGGGCGATCCTCAGAGCGGCGGACCTCAGGGGGGCGGACCTCGGGGGGGCGGACCTCGGGGGGGCGGGCCTCAGGAGGGCGGGCCTCAGGGCGGAGG
>CAYXPI010000129.1:0-10757 GCA_964467005.1 uncultured Limibaculum sp.
AAGGGCTTCCGCCTCGCCACCTATGCGATGTGGTGGATCCGCGCGAGCATCCAGGAATACATCCTGCGCTCCTGGTCGATGGTGAAGCTCGGCACGACCTCGGCGCAGAAGAAGCTTTTCTTCAATCTCCGGAAGGCCAAGGGCAAGATCGGCGCGCTGGAGGAGGGCGATATGCGCCCGGAGCATGTGGAGAAGATCGCCAAGGATCTGGGCGTGAACGAGGACGAGGTGGTTTCGATGAACCGCCGGCTGTCCTCGGGCGGGGACAGCTCGTTGAACGCGCCCCTGAAGGGCGACAGCGAGGGCACCTCGGAGTGGCAGGACTGGCTGGCGGACGAAGACGCCGACCAGGCGATGGCCTATGCCGAGAGCCAGGAGCTCGAGGCGCGCCAGGAGCTGCTCATGCAGGCGATGGAGGGGCTGAACGACCGGGAGAAGCACATCCTCACCGAGCGCCGCCTCCGCGAGGACCCGGTCACCCTCGAAGAGCTCAGCCAGCACTACAAGGTGAGCCGCGAGCGGATCCGCCAGATCGAGGTGCGCGCCTTCGAGAAGCTGCAGAAGAAGATGCGCGAGCTTGCCTCCGCGAAGGGGATGCTGACCCGCGCCTGAGGGCTCAGCCGGCGACGCAGCCGGCGATGTCGGCGGCGTAGCTGTCGCCGAGGAGTGTGAGTCGGATGTCGCCCCGGTCGATCCAGGCGCCCTCCTCCACGGCCAGGGTGGCGGTGATGGCCAGGCGCTCGTTCTGGCCGTCGACCGCCACGTCGTAGACCCAGGCCTCGGGCGGCCCCTCGATCAGCACCGTGGGCTGGCCCGCGGTGTCGGCCAAGGCGATCTCGGCGGCGAGGCGCCGCTCGCGGCCGGCGCCTTCGATGCGGCAGTGGGCAACCGAAATCTCGGCCTCCGCGCCCTGCGGGGGCACCGCGGCCAGCGCGGCGAGCACCGGGGCGACATCCGAAGCCTCCCCCGGCGCCGCCACGAGAGACAGGCTGACCTGCTCGAACACGCAGATCTCGCGGCAGACCCCCGCCTGCATCTCGAGAGCGAGGCGGATCGGCGCGGCGGCGTTCTCCGGCACCAGCCGGATGGGCAGCACCACCTCGTCGGAGTACCCGACGGTGCGGATGCCGAAGCTCTCGAAGATCTCCGGACGCGGCCACAGCACCTCGATCGACCGGAGGTTCTCGGATCCCGCCCAGTCGAAGGTCGGCGGAACACCGGCTTCGCCAGGGCTTCGCCAATAGGTCTTCCAGCCGGGTGCGAGGCGCATCCGCAGCCCCGCGATCCGGGCCCCGTCGGCCATGCGCCCCGCGAGGAGGTTCGCCTCGAGAAAGGACTGCCCGGTCGACACGAGCGACTGCGCGCCCGCGGGACCGGCCAGCGCCACGGCCCCCGCGAGCGCCGCGCCCAGAAGATTTTTTCGCGTGCTCATGGGCGGGATATATGCCAGCTTAAAAGCGCGAGCGGTAACGATCCCGAGATGGACCGGGGCGCGAGAGACGAGCGGAGATGCGCGAGAGCGACGACCCAGACCCTGGAGCCCCATCCCGCGCCGCATCGGGCCCGCGCATCCGGTCGGACTTTCTCACGGGCCAGCTCCTCATCGCCATGCCCGGCATGCAGGACCCGCGCTTCCACCGCACCGTGGTGTTTCTCTGCGACCATTCCGCCACCGGGGCCATGGGCCTCATCGTCAACAAGCCCGCCGAGAGCCTCGCGCTCAAAGATCTGTTCGAACGCCTGTCGATCCCCGTGACCAGCGCGATCGCCGGCCAGCGCGTGCGCTTCGGAGGCCCGGTGGAGACGGCCCGCGGCTTCGTCCTCCACTCCTCCGACTATTCGGCCGACGACGCCTCCCTCGCCGTCGACGCCGACACCGCGATGACCGCGACGCTCGACATCCTGCACGCCATGGCCGCAGGCGAGGGGCCCAAGCGCGCGATGGTGGCGCTCGGCTATTCGGGCTGGGGGCCGGGCCAGCTCGAGCGGGAGATGCAGCGCAACGGCTGGCTCTACGCCCCGCCCGACCCGGACATCCTCTTCGGCGCGGACAACGCGACGAAATGGGAGCGCGCGCTCGCCAAGATCGGGGTCGACCCCGCACTCCTCCTGGCCGGCGGCAGCGCCTGAGGCTCAGTCCTCCACCCGCCCCCGCCGATCGGGCCGGAGGGCGGCGTAGAGCACGTGGTTCCGCCAGCGCCCGTTGATCTGGAGATAGGCCTGGGCCACGCCCTCGTATTTGAACTGGCAGCGCTCGAGCAGACGGCGCGAGGCCGTGTTGTCGGGCAGACAGGCGGCCTCGAGCCGGGAGAGGTCGAGCGCGGTGTAGGCGTGGTCGCGGAGGGCGGCGAGCGCCTCGGTCATGTAGCCCTTTTGCGCGTGGGGCGCGCCAGTCCAATAGCCGAGCGTGCCGGCCTGGGCGGGCTGGCGGCGGATGTTGGAGAGGGTGATGCCGCCGAGGATCCGCCCGTCGGCCCGGGCGGCCAGAAAGAGGGGCAGCGCCTCGCCCTGGCGGATCGCGCGCTCGGCCCAGTTCACCCGGTTGCGGAAGGCGCGGAGGGAGAGATGGTCCCGCGTCCAGGACGGCTCCCAGGGCACGAGGAACGGCCGGCTCTCAGCGCGCAGATCCGCCCACCCCTCGAAATCCGCCATGCGCGGGGGGCGGAGGATCAGGCGTTCGGTCTCGATCTCCGGCTCGAGCCGGGGCCGGCGGGCGAACATGGGCTCAGCCGGCGAGCCGCGCGGCGAGGCGGTCGGCCTCGGGCGCCCGGGTGACGGGACCATAGAGCGCGAGGGCGGGGCTGCCCCTGACGAGCCGGCGGGCGACGGCGAGGGCCGCGTCCCGGTCCACCGCCTCGATCTTCGCCACCGTTTCCTCGAGCGGGATCGGCCGGCCCCAGATCGCGAGCGCGCTGGCCAGCCGGTCGGCCCGGGCCGAGGCGCTTTCGAGCCCCATCACCAAGCCGGCGGTGACCTGGGCGCGGGCCCGCGCGATCTCAGCCTCTGAGAGATCCTCGGCCGCGCGCGCAAGCTCGTCCGCCGTGAGGTCGGCGAGCTCCGCAATGTCCTCCCCGCCAGTGCCGGCATAGACCATGAAGAGCCCGGTGTCGGCCCAGGCCATGGCCTGCGCAAAGATCGTGTAGCAGAGGCCGCGCTTCTCCCGCGCCTCCTGGAAGAGGCGGGAGGACATGCCGCCGCCGAGCGCTGTGGCCAGGATCTGGCCGGCGTAGAAATCGGGCTCCAGATACCCCGGTGCGGGCAGGGCGAGAGCGAAATGCGCCTGCTCCAGGTCCTTTTGCACCCGCCGCTCGCCGCCGGCATAGCGCGCACCCGAGCCCGAGGGCACCGTGAGGGGCGTCATATCGGCAAAAAGCCGCTCCGCGAGGCGCACGATCCCGTCGTGGTCCACCGCGCCCGCGGCCGAGAGGATCATCTGCCCCGGCCCGTAATGGCGTGCGATGAAGCCCGCGAGATCGGCCCGCGAGAAGCCCCGCACCCGCTCGGGCGGGCCGAGGATCGCGCGCCCGATCGGCTGGTCGGGATAGGCGGTCTCCTGCAGCCAGTCGAAGATCACGTCGTCCGGCGTGTCGAGGGTCTGGCCGATCTCCTGGAGGATGACGCCGCGCTCGGTCTCGATCTCGGCCTCGGCGAGGGCCGGCGCGCGCAGGATGTCGGCGATGATCTCGAGGGCGCGGGGCACGTCCGCCGGGAGGACCCGCGCGTAATAGGCCGTGCGCTCGCGCGAGGTGTAGGCGTTGAGATAGCCGCCCACATCCTCGATCTCCTCGGCGATCTGGAGCGCGCTGCGCGTGGCCGTGCCCTTGAAGGCCATGTGCTCGAGGAAATGGGCGATGCCGTTTTCGCGCGCCTCCTCGTGACGGCTTCCGGCCTCGACCCAGACCCCGAGGGCCGCGGAGCCGAGCCCGTCCATGCGCTCCGAGACGATGCGGAACCCGTTGGCCAACTCTGTCGTTTGCACGCTCATGCGCGCCGCCGCTCCCGGATGAGGGCCTCGAGTAAGGCGAGATCGTTGGGCACGACCGTAACGCGCTCCGGTCGCTCGTAAAGATCGCCGAGGCGTTCGGGAAGCGGGGGCCGATGGCCACAGGCGGCCTCCACCGCGTCCGGGAACTTTGCGGCGTGGGCGCAGGCGAGCGCGACCATGGGCACCCCCGCATCACCCCTCCGCTGGCCCGCCGCGTGCACGCCGATGGCGGAATGCGGGTCGAGCAGCTGGCCGGTCTCGGCCTTCACCCGGGCGATCGTCTCGGCCACCTCCTCCCGGGTCACCCGCGCGCTCTCGAACCCCGCACGGAGCCGGGCCAGGGCGTTCTCACCCAGCGTGAACCCGCCGGAGCCGAGCTCGGACATGAGCGCCGCCACCGCCTCGGCGTCCTGGTCGTGCGCGTCGAAGAGCGCGCGCTCGAAATTCGAGCTCACCTGGATGTCCATCGAGGGCGACGTCGTCCGCACGACGGAGGCCCGCTCGTAGCGCCCGGTGGTGAGGCAGCGGTGGAGGATGTCGTTCTCGTTGGTCGCGATGATGAGCCGCTCGACCGGCAGCCCCATCCCGCGCGCGATGTGGCCGGCATAGATGTCGCCGAAATTGCCGGTGGGCACGGAGAACGCCACCGCGCGGTCCGGCGCGCCGAGGGCCAAGGCCGCGGTGACGTAGTAAACCGTCTGCGCCATCACGCGCGCCCAGTTGATCGAGTTGACAGCCCCGAGGCGCACCTCGTCGCGAAACGCGTGGTCGTTGAACATCGCCTTCACGAGCGCCTGGCAGTCGTCGAAGTCGCCCTCCACGGCGAGCGCGTGGACATTGGCCTCCGCGGGCGTCGTCATCTGACGGCGCTGCACCTCCGAGACCCGGCCGTGGGGGAAGAGGATGAAGACATCCGCCGCCGCGTTTCCGCGGAAGGCCTCGATCGCCGCGCTGCCGGTGTCGCCAGAGGTGGCGCCGACGATGGTCACGCGCTCGCCCCGGCGGGTCAGCACATGCTCGAAGAGCCGGCCGATGAGCTGCATCGCCACGTCCTTGAAGGCGAGCGTGGGCCCGTGGTGGAGCTCGAGCGCCCAGTCGTTGGGCCCGATCTGGACAAGCGGACAGCGCAGGCGATGGCCGAAGCCCGCATAGGCCCGGTCCACGAGGGCGCGAAACGCGTCCTCCTCCAGCGCGCCCTCGACGAAGGGCCACATCACCCGGTGCGCCACCTCCTCATAGGACGCGCCGCGAAGCGCGCGGAGATCCGCCGGCGCAAGCTCGGGCAGCGCATCCGGCACGTAGAGGCCGCCGTCGCGCGCGAGACCGGTGAGCAGCGTCTCCTCGAAGGGCAAGGCGGGCGCCCGCCCGCGGGTGCTGATGTAGCGCATGTCCTCTCCCGCCTGGGGGCTGCAGGGGTGATACGTCAAGGGCCGGCGGCGCGGCAATCCCTGCGAGGCCCGCCTCAGGGCGCCGCGGCCCGACGCTCTCGTCGGAGCCACAGGACCGACATCGTGGCCCAGGTGAGGGCGAGAAGCGCCCAGGTGATCGCATAGTTGCGGTGGTTGTTCGGCAGGTCCACCCCCAGCGCCTTGGCCCGTGGGAGCTCGCCCAGGGAATGCGCCTCGGCCACCACCAGGAGCGGCTCGGTGCCCAGCGCCTCGGCCAGCGCGCCGACCTCGCGGCTGAAGAAGAGGCTCTCAGCGGGGTCCGGCTCCGGGGTGAAGGCGTCCGCCTCCGGCCAGAAGAGCGCGCCCGTGGCGGTGAGCGCCGCGCCCTTGGGCGGCAGCGCGCTGCCGCGCTCGGCCTCGCGAACATAGCCGAGATCCACGAGCACCCGACGGCCCTCCGCCTCCACCGGCACGATCACCCGGTAGCCGGGGCCGAAGGGCCGCTCGGTGGTGAGGACATAGGCGGGTGCGCCCGCGAGCCGGCCCGCGACAGTCACGCGGAGGAAGGCATCTCTTTCTGGCTGCGGTTCCGGGGGGAGCGGCGCGGGCTCGTCCGCGAGCCGGGCTTCGAGCCGGGCGATCAGCCCCTCCTTCCAGCCCAGGCGCTGCACCTGCCAGGCGGAGAGGCCGAGGAGCACGGCCGTCCCCAGGATCCCGATCACGATCGGAGCGATGGCGCCGCGCACCCGCGCCACAGCCGCGGCCTCACGCGCCCCAGATGTAGATGCCGGCGAAGAGGAAGAGCCAGACGACGTCGACGAAGTGCCAGTACCAGGCCGCCATCTCGAACCCGATGTGCTGGTCCTGCGTGAGCTGCTTGCGCTGCGCCCGGATGAGAATCACGAAGAGAAAGATCGTGCCCACCAGCACGTGGAAGCCGTGAAAGCCGGTGGCCATGAAGAACGTCGCGCCGTAGTTGCTGTCGGCGAAGGGGAACTGCGCGTGGCTGTACTCGTAGGCCTGGAACATCGTGAAGATCGCGCCGAGCGCCACGGTGGCCATCAGCCCCCAGAGGAGCCCGGGCCGCTTGCCCTCGATGAGCGCGTGATGCGCCCAGGTGACGGTGCAGCCGGAGAGCAGCAGGATGAGCGTGTTGAGGAGCGGCAGGTCCCAAGCGTTGAAGGTCTCCACCCCCTCCGGCGGCCAGGGGCCCACGGGGAGGTTCAGCGTCGACTGGAGCGCGCCCTCGATGTCCGGCACCGGGAAGATCGCGCCCTTGAAGAACGCCCAGAACCAGGCGGAGAAGAACATCACCTCCGAGATGATGAAGAGGATGAAGCCCATCCGGAGGCCGATCTGCACCACCGGCGTGTGGTCGCCATGGTCCGCCTCCTTCGAGACGTCGGACCACCACACATACATGGTGTAGAAGACCACGGCGAAGCCCGCGATCATCAGCCAGGGCGTGACGTCGTGGAAGAAGAGCACCGCGCCCGAGAGGAGGAGGAGCGCGCCGAGAGCCCCCAGAAGCGGCCAGGGGCTCGGCTCGAGGATGTGATAGTCGTGGTCTTTCTCGTGGGCCATGGCGTCCTCCGATGGCGCAAGGGGGCGGCGCCCCCGGTCTCCCAGGTCAGTCGTCGGCGTCGAGCGCGGCGTGGCGGTCGATCTCTTGTTCGTAGAAGGTGTAGGAGAGGGTCACGGTGCTGAGGCCCTCCGTCTCGCGGTCGTCGACCATCTCGGGGTCCACGTAGTAGGTGACCGGCATCAGCACGGTCTCGCCCGGCTCAAGCGTCTGCTGTTCGAAGCAGAAGCAGTCGATCTTCACGAAATAGGCGCCCATCGAGAAGGGCGCGACGTTGAAGGCGGCCGAGCCCGCCACTGGGCGGTCGGTGGGGTTGTGCGCCTCGTAGAAGGCGAGGCCCGTCTCGCCGATGCGGATGGTCGCGGTGGTCTCGACGGGGCGAAAGGTCCAGGGCATGCCCCGCTCGGTCGACGCGTCGAAGCGCACGGTGATGGTGCGGTCGAGCACCTCCGCCGCCGCCTCGGTCCGCTCCATCGGCCGGCCGCCGAAGCCGGTGACGCGGCAAAACCAGTCGTAAAGCGGCACGGCGGCGTAGGCCATGCCGAGCATGCCAAAGGCGATGCCGACGAAGGGGAGCGCCTTGCGGCGAAGATCTCGTGTCGCTGCCATCACGTCACCCCCAGGGATTGCCGGCCTGCCCGCCCATCTTCGCCATGGTGACGAAGAAAAGGAGCGCAATGAAGCCCAGAAGCACGGCCAGCACGCCGAGATTGCGGCCGCGGCGCCGGGTGTGGATCTCGTGGTCGCGGTTCAGCATGGGTCGGCTCCTTTCGGGCTCAGATCCAGGCCGGCCAGGGCAGCGCGGGCACCAGCGCCCGGAGCCCGGCATCGGCGATGACGGCGGCGAAGACGGCGAAAAGATAGACGATCGAGAGCCCGAACAAGCGCTTCTCCGCCCGGTGCCCGTCGGCGCCCGACAGCGCGGCGGTGCGGAGCGCCACCACCCGCGCCTGGACGAGGAAGGCGAGCGTGCCGAGGACGGCGACGGCGAGCGTGACCGGCCCGCCCGCCTCGGACACCGCCAGAAGCACGGGCACGGGCGCGAGGGCGAGCGAATAGAGCCAGATCTGCCGGCGGGTTGCGGCGTCGCCCGCCACCACGGGCAGCATCGGCACGCCGACCCGGGCGTAGTCGTCGTTTCGGTAGAGCGCGAGTGCCCAGAAATGGGGCGGCGTCCAGAGGAAGATCACCAGGAACATGAGGATGGGCGCGACCCCGACCTCGCCCGTCACCGCGATCCAGGCGATCACCGGCGGGAAGGCCCCCGCAGCGCCGCCGATCACGATGTTCTGGGGTGTCGAGCGCTTCAGCCACATCGAGTAGACCACGGCGTAGAAAAGGATGGTAAAGGCGAGCAGCGCGCCCGCGAGCGGATTGGCGACGACCGTGAGGAGCCCGACCGAGAGGATCGACAGCCCGATGCCGAGGGCGAGCGCCTCGCCAGGCTCGACCTTGCCCGCCGGGATGGGCCGGGCTCGGGTGCGGCGCATGGCCCGGTCGATGTCCGCGTCCCACCACATGTTGAGCGCGCCCGAGGCGCCGGCGCCCACGGCGATGCAGATGAGCGCGGCGAGCCCCACCACCGGGTGCAGCGCGCCGGGCGCGGCCAGCATGGCGGCGAGGGCGGTGAACACCACAAGGCGCATCACCCGGGGTTTCAAGAGCGCGATGTAATCTCCGAACGCGGCCTCGGGCGCGGTGCGCGCGATCTCGCCGGAGAGATTGGAAACTGCGTTGGCCAAGTCGGTCCTCTGGTGATGCGGCGCCCGGAGCACGGGCGCGCCGGTGCGTCAGTCGGCGGCCTGTGCGAGGTCGGTGCGCCCATCGCGCTTGGCGACCTCCTCGGCCACCCACGCGTCGTACTCCTCGCGGGTCACGACCTCGACGGTGATGGGCATGTAAGCGTGGTGCATGCCGCAAAGCTCAGAGCACTGGCCGAAATAGGTTCCCGTCTCGGAGACGTTGAACCAGGTTTCGTTGAGCCGGCCCGGGATTGCATCGGTCTTGATGCCGAAGGCGGGCATCGCCCAGTTGTGGATCACGTCGCCGCCCGTCACGAGAAGGTGCACATTGGTGTCGACCGGCACGACCATCCGCGCGGTGGCGGCGAGGAGATACTCGTCGCGCTCGTAGCCTGCCTCGGCGAGCTCGGCGTAGCGCTCCTCCTCGGTCTCTGCGTAGTAGCCGACCGGGTAGGCGTCGAAGGTGATGCCCTCATCCGGATACTCGTAGCCCCAATACCACTGATACCCGGTCGCCTTGATCGTGAGCTCGGGCGTCGGGATCGTCAGCTGCGTGTCGAGGAGGCGGAGCGAGGGGATGGCGATCGCCACAAGGATGAGCACCGGCACGGCGGTCCAGACCACCTCGACGGTCGCGTTGTGGGTGAAGGTTTGCGGTTCCGGGTTCTTGCTCGCCCGATAGCGCCACATCGTGTAGCCGAGAAGGCCGGTGACGAAGAGGACGATGGCCGTGATGATGACCAAGAGCATGTCGTCGAGCCAAACGAGGTCCGCCGCGTGCTCGGTCACCGGGCGCTGGAGATTGATCCCCTGCTCGATCGGCTTGCCGGTCACCTCCTGCGCGGCGGCCGACAGCGCCCCGCTCGCCGCCGCGAGGGCAAGACACAACGAAACGGATGAACGCATCAGCATGGCGAGTTCTCCTGTGATCTCGAGGCCGGGAGGAGCGGCGTGTCGCACACCCGTTTGCCTTTTCGGTCGTGTTGTATCACTTAGAGGTCGACACCCGGCAAGCGACGGCTTTGCGGCAAGACGCCGCTCTCGGCCAACCCCTTGATCCGGATCATGGTGCAACGCAGCAATCGCGTCGGAGGACCAATGCCAGAGCCCCAGGCCCCGTTCCGCCCTTTCGAGACGACGCTGGACCCGGAGCGGGCGCTCGCGGTCCTGCGCGAGACGGTGGCGGGCGCAGAGGACGGCGAGCTCTTTCTCGAGCGCCGCCGCGCCGAGATCCTGGGCTTCGACGACGGCCGGCTGCGCACCGCCACCTACGACGCGGCCGAGGGCTTCGGGCTCCGCTGCGTGTCCGGCGCCGCGGCGGGCTACGCGCATTCGACCGAGATCACCGAGGCGGCGCTTCGCCGCGCATCCGAGACGGCGAAGCTCGCGGCCCGGTCGGGGGGCGGCGTGGCCGCCGAGCCGCCGCAGGGCACCAACACCGCGCGCTACGCGCCGGGCGATCCCGTCTCGGAGCAGCCGGTGGCGCTGAAGGTCGCGCTCTTGAAGGAGATCGACGCCTATCTGCGCGGGCGGGACCCGCGGGTGGTCCAGGTTTCGGTCAGCCTCGCCAACGCGGTGCAGGAGGTGGAGATCCTGAGGCCGGAGGGCACCCGGCTGCGCGATCACCGCCCGATGGCGCGGCTCAACGTCTCGGTCATCGTCGAGGCCAATGGCCGGCGCGAGACCGGCACCGCGGGCGGCGGCGGGCGGCACGAGCTCGCGCGGCTGATCGCGGCCGAGGCCTGGCAGGTGACCGCCGAGGAGGCCCTTCGCATCGCGCTCGTCAATCTCGAGGCGGAGGACGCGCCCGCCGGCGTGATGGACGTCGCCCTCGGCCCGGGCTGGCCCGGCATCCTCCTCCACGAGGCGATCGGGCACGGGCTCGAGGGCGACTTCAACCGCAAGGGCTCCTCGGCCTTCACCGAGCTTATGGGCAAGCCCGTGGCCGCGCCGGGCATCACGGTGGTGGACGACGGCACGCTTCCGGATCGGCGCGGTTCCCTCACGGTGGACGACGAGGGCACGCCCTCCTTGCGCACGGTGCTGATCGAGGACGGGAT
>CAYXPI010000130.1:0-10607 GCA_964467005.1 uncultured Limibaculum sp.
CATAGGCCTCGAGCGCGGCGGGCAGGTTCCCCTGGGCGCGGCGCACGTCGCCGATTTCGTTCCGCGCGACAGAATACTCTCGCTTCCCCGCGGCGTCCTTTGCTAAATCCTCCGCGGCTCGGAAGGCGGCGAGGGCTTCGCCTAAGTCACCGGTTGCCACACGTGCACGGCCGCATTCGATCCAGTACTTGAAATCCGTGGCAGCCAGTTCTGCTGCGTCGCAGAGGAGTGGTGCGGATCTCGAGTATCGATAGGGATAGAAGAGCGTCGCCTGGGTGTACTTGGATCGCGCCTCTTCTACCCGCAGCTCGAGGCGGCGCGCCGCGATCAGAGCATCGACGCGGGCGAATGCGTCCTGCGCGTCACCAAATTCACCGGCGTTGAAGGCCCGAACTGCGGCGTCGATCTCGCTTTTCCAATCCGGGTGAGCCCGCCTCAACTCGGCGAGGTCTGCTTGGGCCCGCTCAACCCGCTCGGTGAGAAACTCTGCCTGCTCCGGCGAGATGTAACCCTGCGCTTCGGCGACGACCAGGACGACATCGGGATCGATCCGCACCTCGGGCGCGCGGAAGAGCCACATCACCGCGATGACGCAGACGACGATGAGCGCGACGCCTGCCGCGCTGATCCCAACCTGCCGGATGATGTTGATGTCCCGACCGGCCTTGGCTTCGCCAATGAGGGGCGACGCAGACGTGGCGTCCGGCTCCGCGCCGCCCGTTAGTTTCCCGGTGGTGCCTTGACGCCCTTGAACGTCATGTCGCCTCGAGATGTCGCGCTCTTCGCCCTGACACCCTCGACCGCCTCGAACAGCAGCGCGCCGCCGGCCTTGATCTCGTCGATGTTTACCGCGTAACGCGCCTGCATCTCGGCGGGTAGTGCCGCGATCGCCTCGCGCAGAGTTTCGGCAAGCCGAAGCAGCTCCTCATCGGCGGTGATTTCTGGCTTCTCCAGCTCCGCCTTGACCGCCGCCTCGAAGGCCGGGTTGGTCTTTGCGTCCTTCAGCAGCGGTAGCGACTTCATGCCATGCTCCGCGGTCAGTCGGTTCTTGAGTGCCTCAAAGGCCGCCTTGCCGGCGCCCTTGGCGAACTCAGTCATCGCCCCAGACGCCACGAGCGCGGCGCCGCTGACAAGTACACTGTAGAGAAGCTGTGCCAGTGCCATCCTCGCCTCCAAAGCCACATCATGATCCTAATTGAGCACTGCGACGCTGTCATGGACAGGGAAGGTTGCCAGCACAAGCCGATCTGAGCGGTCCACGGTTATGCGGTCGCGTCAAAAATGGCCTGTCAGAACAGGTACGCCGAAAACGATCGATTCTGACCCGCTCAAAAACGTATGAGTTTTGCACCATCGTCCGGATCAGCGCCCAATCCGTCTTGGAACTTCTCCATCCTCGCAGAACGATCGACGCTGTGGAAAAACGCTAGGCCCAAACCTACCGAGGTCTTCATCTGACAAGTCATCTCGAACGAGGCACGAGAACACATAGAGCCCATCCGGTAGGACCGTTCGCTCATCACCAACAGCCAGCCGAAGCTGGGCCTGTAGAAGCCCGGAGCAAGTTAGGTCTGTAGCATCCAAAACCGCGGCATCGAAGTCGGTGAACTCACAGTTAGCTTCAAGCAGCTTGGCACCGGCCAGAGACGCACCAAAAAACCTCGCGCCCGCAAGGTTCGCACCTACTAAGCTGGCTTCCCTTAAATCTGCGCCTACAAATGATGCGCGACGTGCATCTGCTCCATCGAGCCGACTGCGAGCAAGGCTAGCGCCTTCGAGTCGGGCGAGTGCCAGATATGCTCGGTCTAAACGAGCAAAGTCCAACGATACCCCTTCCAGTCGCGCATAGCCGACATCAGCCATTTGCAATTGCGCGCCCCTTAGAAGAGCACCCTCCAATCGAGCCTCACGCAATCGCGCGAGCTGAAGTTGAGCACCTTGAAAGTTTGTCCCCTTGAGGCTGGCTCCACGAAGGTCAACACCTTCCATCACTGCGTCCATGAACGATGCTCCGTTCAGGTCAGCTCGGCGAAAGTCCGCTCCAGCAACGAATGATCGATCAAAAATAGCACCTTCAAAGTTCCAACCTGGATACCTAGGAGACGATAGCGCGGATAACTCAGCTGAGCGTCGTGAAGTGGCTTCGGTAGAGAGTAATTCTTGCAAATCCGCTGAAAGCGGCACGCCGCGCTCTATTCCTTCTCTGCGTCGGAACTCTTCTTCGTATGTGAGCATCCAAAGATCGAAAGGCATCCAGTCCTCTGGCCTTTCAGAAAGCTCTTCGAGGCTCAGATCAGTTCTGACAACCAAGCTGTAGCGTTCTCCGAAGAGTCTTGGCACCAGTCCGCCAAGGGTTGTTTCAACAGAAAGCCACAAAATAAAAATGACAGTTGCGACACCACTCAGTCGATGATTGAAGATGCTCAACAGACGGCCCACAGGCCAGGCCCAGTTCTCACGGCCCGGATAAATCAAACGGATAATCTCGCCAAAGCTGAGCGAGCTGACATAGATCGAAGCAAGAAAAACCATAGCCAGGAATCCCGAGAGCGGAAGGCTATGAAGCGGCATAGAAATCACCCAGAACCAACACAGCATGAGCGGCACAGCAGTCCAGGCAAGGAAGACCGTTGCCATGTCAGCAGTGCGAGACAGAGGGTTGTGGCCAATCAAGGGGTTCTTCCCTCGGCGTAGCGCGAAATCTGCTATCAGCCACGGATACACTCTCTCGCGCAATTCGTGAGCACGAAGCTCTGCGTTATCGAAGAGCTTCGCCAAGCGGGGCAGCGCTTCCCAAACTTTCATCAAGTGAACATGCAGGTAGATGTGGATCATCAAGAATAGTATCGGAGCAATAGAAATATATAGAAGCGGCTCAACCTTTGTTCCAACAAATGGTAATTCAATTCCCCTTCCCCCTTTAAATATATCTATATCCCTGAAGCCCATCAATACCAATAAGGAGAAAGCCAGGTATCCAAGTAAACCAAACCATGTCGCTCGCGCGTTCTTAGAGACTTCGGCAATGTGCTGGCTGATTTGCTTGGGATCGGCAGCCTCAGGGGAGGTGCTCCCCTCTGCCATAGAATGCGCTATGATTGAATCGGAAGTTCGATGAATCCAGCAGAATTTCAAGTTTTTGATCGCTTGGTTTCGGCATTGATCGCCTCGTTTTGTATTGGCTACGCAGCGGGGCATCTTGTTTTCACCTAAACTTCAAATATCACTTCCGCATTGACAGGGAATGCAACCGTCCAGTTGCGTGGGGGAGGGTTCATGGCCGAGTCTCCACCGCAATCTTCGAAGTTTCAAGCGCGCGCGAGCGCTGCTCAAAAACCCAGCATCAGAACTATCGCGTCAGAATCGGTCGTTTTTGTCCCCCTCTCCTGCCCCACGCAAAACCAATGACTTGCGCGGGACAAAACCCTGCACCCAAAACCTTATGAGTTTTGGGACGTTTATGGCACCATGAAAGTATGATTTTCGGTTATGCCCGCGTCTCGACAGACGACCAGCTCCTCAATGCACAGACCGACGCCTTGGAAGCGGCAGGCGCGGAGCGCGTCTTCGCGGACAAGATCAGCGGCTCGGCCAGAAAGCGCCCCCAGCTCGACCAGCTCCTCGATCAGCTTCGCCCAGGAGACGTGATCGTCGTCACCAAATACGACCGCCTTGCACGGTCGCGGCGAGACCTTCTCGACATCGTGGAGGCCATCAAGGAGCGCGGTGGCGGGTTTCGGTCACTGGCCGAGGACATCGACACCACCACGCCCGCAGGCCGACTGATCTTCCACGTCTTCGCGTCCATTGCGCAGTTCGAGCGCGAGCGCATCTCTGAGCGCACCAAGGAGGGGCTGGAGGCCGCGAAGAAGCGTGGCAGGATCGGAGGTCGCCCCCCTGCCCTCTCAGCCACACAGCGCGATGAGGTGCGCCGCATGAGGGACGAGGAAGGCCGCAGGCTTTCAGAGATCGCGCAGCTCTTCCGGGTCAGCGTGAAAACTGTCAGGAGGGCATAGTCTGGCCGGATGCAGCGATCCAGTAATAGGAAGTCGGAGTCTTCTTTATTATGAGGCCTTTGTCACGCATCCGAGTAATATAGCTGCGCAATGTATTGTAGTTCAGCCCGTATCCTTGCTTGGTGATGGTGCTGTGGATCTCGCCCGTACGCAGTCCTCGCTTCGAGTTGTTCAGGGCATCAAGGATAATCGTCTCAAAGAACAGCCGGTCTGCGTTCTTGAGGTTGCGATCCTCACCGGTGCCGTCTGCGAAGAGCTCCGATTTTCTGCGATATATTAGATTGTTGATCGTGCGCACCTCGGCCTGCAGCTCCTTGATGCGTTCCTCTAGCGCGTGCTTGTCCGCCTCAAGGCGCTTGACATAAGCATCCTCGCCTTCTGTTATCATAACATTTTTGCTCTTAGCCATTCCAAAAGCCATTATATTTCAGTTATTTATATGGTACCATGAGGCTTGACAAGATCGCAAGGATGCGTTATACAACAACGAAGTTGTATTCGTTGTTGTATAACGCATCCTTGATAACCTCAACAGGTTTAACTTGGAGTTAAGAGCGGATATGGCCATGTTGGTGGTGATCAGAACCCCCACGCCTCTCCCTAGGATGCGCACCAGGGGGTTTATTTTTTTTGGCCGATGATGCTCTGATGCGTTGTGGCTAAAAGAAAGTTTACCAAACCGGCTCAGTCTCCGGCAGACCTCATCGCCTTCTTAAAGGGGAAGGGACTTGCCATCATTGACGACGCTTATGCAGAGAATTGCCTAACCTACTTAGGCTACTATAGGCTGAAAATCTATATGCGGCCCTTCGAGGATGCTGCCAAGGTGTTTCATCCAGGAACGACATTTGAGCAGATCGTTGATGTTTACAATTTTGACCGAAAGCTTAGACTCCAATGTCTTGATGCTATTGAGCGCATTGAGGTCGCCCTTCGTGCCCACGTCATCAATGTTATGGGCAAGCATGGTGGACCACATTTCTACTACGATGAAAGTTTTTTTGAGCTGAAGAGAGCGGTTACAAGCATCCGTCAAAGGGGCGAGAACGGTAAGCACCTATCCATTACCCACTACAGAAAAGAGTACCATGAGCCCCATCTCCCTCCGATCTGGTGTCTTACTGAGGCGTCGACATTTGGTGAGTTGTCTAGGTGGTTCGCAGACCTCGACCTTGTGTACCGGAAGGAGATCGCACAGGGCTTCGGATTTGATGAGACGATTTGCGTCTCATGGTTTCGCTCGATCGCAGCCTTGCGAAACATCTGTGCTCATCACGGAAGGCTCTGGAATGCGGAGCTTCTCGTGGACACGCCAAAGAAGGCGAAGGCCTACAAGGCCGACTTATTGAACAACACGAGATGCTACTCACGCCTGGTCGTCCTAATGGCGTTGCTCAATCACATTGATCCCAACCATGGAGCCGGATGGAGATCAGCGCTTGTTGAGCTTCTTGATATGCGCCCCGCGTTCATCTCACTCACAGATATGGGCTTTCCGCCAGATTGGAAGTCACGCCAGCTCTGGGCAAACTGTAGTCAGGTGTGGATCGATCCAGTTTGCTAGTGTCTGTGTAACGATGGCCTCCATGAAAAGCGTGATTCCGTCAGACGCATCGACGTGGAAATCTGCACCAAATCCTCCAAGCGCCACGCTCAAAGTGTCCTCTATGGCTCGAAGTTCATCCGTGAGCACGTGCCGCACCAGACGGCCACGCTCCTACATTTTTGGTGTATTTTTAGAGGAGTAGACCGGCTGTAGAGAGGTGGCCGGGGAAATCTGAACGGGTTGGATGAGTGGATTTTCTGCTCGCAGGCGTCCGGCGCCTATTCGAAGTCCATATCTCGACTGCGATCCTGCTGCTGCCCGGCCTCATGGGCCTGACGGAACATCTCCTGGAGCCGCTGCTGCTCTGAGAGCCGGGCGGCATCGGCCTGGGCCGCCTGCTCCTGCGCGCGGGCGCGCGCGGCCTCGGCCTCCTGCTCGGCACGCTGCCGGTCTGCCTGCTCGCGCGCATGGGCCTCGGCGAACTGGCGTTGAAGGTCACGCTCCCGCGCCTGTCGCTCCGCGGCTTCCTGGGCCGCACGCTCCGCCGCCTCCTGGCGCTGACGGTCGATCGCGGCCTGGCGCTGCGCCTCTTGTTCGGCCTCCTGCTGGCGGGCTGCTTCGAACTGGCGCCGGAGATCCTCATCGCGCTGCCTGTCGCGCTGCGCCGCCTCGGCGGCATCCTGTCCATCATGCTCCGGGACAGTCATCGGCGCGATCTCCTGAACCTGGGCCTGCAGATCCTGAAGCTGCGCGCGCTCCTGCGCGGCCCGGCCGGTGAGCGACGCCCAGAAGCGCCCGACCATCCCCCGCTCGGCCTGAGCGGCCCGGAGGCGGGCGATCTCCGCTTGAGCCTCCTGGAGCCGCGCCTGGCGCGCCTGCTCCTGGGCTGCCGCCTCCGCTTTTTGCCGCTGCGGCTCGGCGCTGATCGCCTCTTGCGCCTTGGCCCGCTCGAAGGCGGCCCGGAGATCCCGCTCTTCGCGCGCGAGCTCCAGATCGATCACCTGGGCCTGCTGCTCGCGCAGCGCCCGCTCGGCATTGCGCTCCTGCGCCGCGCGCCGATCCCGGCCGGCCAGGCTTTCGCGTCCCTGGCGCTCGATCTTCGTCGCCAAGCGCCTCGGACAGCGGGTGATCCTGATCGATCCCTTCTCGAGCGTCACGCCCTACCCCGACGCCTACAACCCGCTCGAGTTCCTCGATCCCGAGGCCGATACGATCGTCGAGGACATCGGCGTGATCGCCGAGGCGTTGATCCTCTCCGAGGCGGACGGCCGGAACGAGCATTTTACCTCCGGCGCGAAATCCCTCATCGCCGGCTACATCGCCCAGGCGATCAGCGATCCGGAGATCCGCAATCCCTCGCTCTTCACCGTCTACGACATGCTCTTGCAGCTGCCCGAGGATCATCACCGGCTGCACGCGCGCATGGCAATGAACGACCGCGCCGGCGGCGTGGCCAAGCGCACCGCGCTCCGCGTGCTCCAGGGCGGCGCCACCAACGAGTTCCGCTCGGTCCAGGCCACGGCCCTCGAACAAACCAACTGGATCGCCTCGCCGGGCATGCGCAAGGTGCTCGACCGCTCGACGTTCCGGATGGAAGAGCTCCGCGGCGACGAGAGGCTCCACCGGCTGCCGGCCGATGCTACCGAGGCGCAGCGCACCGCTTGGGAGGAGCGCCGCGGATCGTCCTCGAGAAGCGGCGCGAGCCTCTACCTCGTGATCCCGCCGCAGTTCATCGATGTGCACAAGCGCTTCATCCGGCTCTTCGTCAACACCGCGATCTCGCGCTTCGTCGCTGCCGGCCGAGCGCCCTTCCCCACCCTCTTCCTGATCGATGAGGCGCATTCGCTCGGCACCATGAAGGAGGTCTCGCGCGGCTATGGCCTGCTTGCCGGCTACAACATGTTCCTCTGGACCTTCTTCCAGGACAAAGGCCAGCTCGACCGGCTCTATGGCTCGGAGGCCGAAAGCTTCATCAGCTCGAGCCGGGCGACCCAGGTCTTCGGCGTGACCGACGACACCACGGTCAACTTCGTCTCGAACCAGCTCGGCAAGCGCACGCTGAAACGCGGCACCTTCCTGCGCGACACCGAAGCGGTGGATCTGCGCAGCCCCGGCGATGTGCGCCTCGACATCGAGCGCGACATGAACCGCCAATACGTCCTGAGAAACGGCCGCACCCCGCTCATCCTCGAGCGCGTGCCCTACTTCAAGAGCACCAGCTTTCTCGCCGAAGCTGGCACCGATCCCGACTATCCACGCCTCACGCTCACGGCGGTCCTCGCTCATCTTCCGGCGGTGTCGCCCCAGGTGCCTCTCAGCATCCTGAGCGTCGTCGCGGGAATTGGTCTTCTCGGCACCGGTTTCCTCGTTGTGTTGTCCAATATCTCAGCCATATTTTCTGATTTCAACATTGGTTTCATATTTATGGCTGTACTTTACTGGTCTTTTTGTGCGGGTCTAGTGAAGTTCGGCGAGGAGAATATTCGACGGACGGTGCGCGAGAGGCTTACGGCTCCCCTCTGAGCGTCACGCGCACCGGGCGGACCACGAGTCGCTCATCGAGCGCTGTCTCGAGGCCGGGGTTCCAACCGGCCGCCCTCGCCTCAGCATCGGCCTTGCTGGGCCTGAGCGTGCCCCAGAGGAGCTGTCCGCGCGCATCGAACGCGGCCCAGCCCTCCAGGACCCGTGCCTTAGGCGGCGCTCTCATTGGCCTCCGGGGTGCTCTCAGCGCTGCTGCGCCGTGGCAGGACGACGAACCGGCCCGAAAGCGCGATGCCTGCCGGGAGCTCCACGTTGAACCCGCCCTTGCTGTTCTCGAAGGCCACGCCTACGGAATAGAATTTGGTGCGGATCTCGCCGTCGATCGAATACTCTTCGGCAACAAGCACGTCGTATGGTTTCTTTTTCTCAGTCATGATAAAAATCTCCTTTCTTTAAATATTATCATCACATCGCACAGCGAACAACTGCCGGCCATTTGGGCTCCAATTGGTCTGCGGTTGCAAGCCGCGCTTGCAACCCTGCCACGTGGCGAACGCGGGGTAGCAAGGTGCAGGAAAAATCGATGCCGAGTGGTGCGGGCGCAGCCCGTCAGGGCGAGCCACGGTCGGCGTCTATTTTTCTTGCACCGCGCGAGGGCAGCGCCCTTAGCAAGGCCCAGCCCGGAGGGGCGCAAGACAAACATGCCGGCCAAAGGCCGGCACCATTGGCGCGCAGACGCGCGCCCAGGAGCTGCTCGAGCTCACCAAAAGCAGGGGGACCGATCCCCGGCTCCCAGAGCCCGCCATCTCATCGCATGGGTGCTGGAGAGCGCCGCAAAGATCAACGGCCCTGTCGGGCCGTCCTCCGCTCTGCTGCGGCCCTTCGGGTGATCTCCCCGACCCTCCCCAGCAAGGACCCCATGCGACGGCGGCTCTGAAAGCAGGGATCGAAGGGGGCCTTATCCACAGGCCGTGAGTGTTAAGTATGTGTTATACAGAGTGTTACGCTGTGGATAGCGTGTCGTAAGGTGTTATAAGAAAACACAAAAATAGATTGGTCGGTGGGTGATAACACGAAACATGGTGTGTGAAAGCACGAAATAAGGTGGGTGATAACACAATGTGGATATGTTGGTGTGTGAAAGCACGAAAGCGTTGACTCGGTGTGTGAAAGCACGAATGATAGGGCATGGTGGGTGATAACACGAAAGATCGATCTCCTCTCCTTCCTGACCGAATGCGGCAGGCAGATTTTTTCGTGTGCGACATCTTCGATGCTGCGCCCAAGGGCGACATGGCCTCGATGGAGCACCCTGTATTTTCAATCTCGACCAAGCCGGATCGAAACATTCGCCGCTATGAGAATGGCCGGAACTTCATCGAGATCACGCCCTCGGTGAAGGGTCTGGCCACGGTGCACGACCGTGACGTTTTGATCTTCTGCATCTCTCAGGTCATGGCGGCAATCAATGACGGCCGCGAGAGTGAGGTTTCGCAGACCTTGCGCTTCAAAGCTTATGATCTGCTCTCCGCTACCAATCGGGGCACGGATGGCCGCGGCTATGAACAGCTCCGCGCGGCGCTCGAACGCCTCTCCGGAACGCGGATCACAACAAACGTGACGACGGGCAGCGTAGAAATCCTGGACGGCTTCGGCCTGATTGACCGGTTCCGCATTGTCCGCGAGACGCGCGACGGCCGCATGCAGGACCTCGAAGTCACGCTTTCCGAATGGGTGTTCAATGCGATTAAATCACGCGAAGTGCTGACTTTGCATCGCAATTACTTCCGGCTTCGCAAGCCCCTTGAACGACGGCTCTATGAAATCGGGCGCAAGCATTGCGGAACATCACCAGAGTGGAAGATAGGCCTGGAAAAGCTTAAGCGCAAATGCGGTTCGCACTCGACTGATAAGGAGTTTCGGCGGTTGCTCTCTAAAATCGTCGCTGAGGATCAAGCGCACAGTCATATGCCGGATTACGCCATTGTGCTCGATGGCGAACTGGTGATCTTCCGCTCACGCGGTTCGGTCCCTGCCCCTCGTGAGGAAGTCTATGAAGGACGCCTCGATCCTGATGCGTATCACGATGCACGGACGGTCGCGCCAGGCTGGGATATTCATCATCTCGAAGTGGAATGGCGGCGGTGGTGCGGGAAAGAGGAAATAGAGCCGAAACGACCCTCAAAGCATTTCATCAGCTTCTGCCGGAGCTGGCACGAAAACCACGGCAGCCCCTAAAACCCACATTTGTGGAAATGCTCATTTGCGGGAAATTCCTGCTTCGTCCTCCAGCTCGGCCGTGCGGCGCTCGATGAAGTCCTGAATCTCGCCCACCATCTTGCGCCCTGTCGCGCTGCATGCGGTCTTGAAGCGCATATGCACGCTTGCCGGTAGATCGAGGCTGAGGCGTTTGGTGTGCTCCTGTGGCTTCGGCGCAGCCGCCTGAACGGGCGTAACCACCGCAGCACGGTCATGCCCTGCCCCGCCGGTCTCATACGCCTCGATGGCTTCAGCCGTGAGCGGCCTGGGCTTCGGCGCTGCTGTGAAGCTCTTCTTCGACATGG
>CAYXPI010000131.1:0-10520 GCA_964467005.1 uncultured Limibaculum sp.
CGATGACCTTGCCGTCGTTGGGCAGGCTTCCCGGCGCGTCGGCCTCGACCTCGGCCCGCAATTTCACGACATCGCGGAACGTCTCGGCCACGGCGGCGGCGATCTCCGCGCTTGGGCGGCCGGTCTCGACGGCGAGCACCATTGCGTCGGCGTCGCCGACCCGGGTCACGGTGACACGCCCCTTCGTCACTTCGGGATGCCGCGCGAGCACCTCCGCCACCTGCTCGGGGCGGACGAACATGCCGCGCACCTTGGTCGTCTGGTCCGCCCGGCCCATCCAGCCGCGGATGCGCGGCCCCGTGCGGCCGCAGGGCGAGGCGCCGGGCAGGATCGCCGAGAGGTCTCCCGTGGCGAAGCGCACGAGCGGGTAATCCGGGTTGAGGCTGGTCACGACGATCTCACCCACCTCGCCCTCGGGCACCGGCATGCCCGTGCCGGGGCGCAGGATCTCGAGGATCACGCCCTCGTCGACCACCATGCCTGGGGTCGGCCCGTCCGCCCCGGCGGTCTCGTAGGCCACGAGGCCGAGATCCGCGGTGGCGTAGCATTGGAGGCAAAGAACCCCCCGCGCGGCATAGCCCGCCCGCATCTCGGGGAAGAGCGGCCCGCCCGAGACGAGCGCCCGTGTCACGCGAGGGACGAGGCCCAGCTCCTCGGCCTTGTCGAGGAGCGCCTTCAGAAAGTCCGGGGTGCCGGCATAGGCCGTGGCGCCGATCTCGGCCAGCGCCCGCGCCTGGGCTTCGGTGTTGCCCACGCCGCCAGGGATGACCGTGGCGCCGATGGCGCGGGCCCCGCTCTCGATCATCTGGCCCGCGGGCGTGAGGTGGTAGGCGAAGCTGTTGTGCAGGATGTCGCCCGCGCCGAGGCCGAGGGCCCGAAGCGCGCGCGCGAAGCGCCACCAGTCCCGCGCCGTCGAGCCCGGCTCGTAGATTGGCCCCGGGGACTGAAAGATGTGGTCGAACCCGTGGGGCGGGCGCGCGGCGAGCCCGCCGAAGGGCGGGTCGGCCTTTTGGAGCTCGGCCAGCGCGGATTTGCGCAGCACGGGCAACTCGGCCAGCGCGGCCCGACCGCTGAGCGCGGCCGCCTCGACCGCGCCGAGATGCGCGGCCATGCCCGGGGCGGTCTGTCGGATGTGGGCGATCTGCTGGCGGAGTTCTGCGAACTGGCCGGCCTCCCGGGCCTCCGGGCTGCGGGTCTCGAGCGGGTCGAGCTTGAGCGTCATGGCGGCGGGTCCCCTATCGCGGTTTTGCCCCGAGTTGACCACGGTTCTCGGCTCGCGGCCAGAGCGCCGGCGCCTCAGCCGACGGCGCCGCACTGACGCTCGACGCGCCCGATCGCCGTCGTGGAGCCCACGACGCTCACCCGGCCCGCCGGCGTGCCATCGGCGAGGGTGAGGACGGCGTCCGCCCGCGCCGCGGCGAGGAGCCGGGCCAGCTCGAGCGCCCCGCCCTCGGCCAGCACGAGGACGCCGTAGCGGTTGGTGGTGCCGGAAAGGAGCGCCTGCCCCGCATCCGCGGTCAGGGTGAGTGTGAGCGCCGTGTCCGCCGGAAAGCCTGGCCGGCGCGCGAGGGTCGCGGCCAAGTGGCCGGCCCGGTCGCAAAAGACGGCGGCTCGCGTGGCGGAGATCCCGTCGCGGCCCACGAGGGTGACCACCGAGGCGCCGGGCCGGCCCTCGACCTGTCCCGGGGTCCAGCGGCCCACGGGCTCGGCCAAACCGAAGGCCGGCATTAAGAGGAAGGCCGCGACGAGGGCGGCGACACGGCGGGGCATGGCACTCTCCCGAAGATCAGGGCGATGACGCGTCTCACCTACCGATGATACCACCCGCAGACCGCGAGTCGCCCAGAACCGGGCGC
This sequence comes from uncultured Limibaculum sp., assembly GCA_964467005.1. Classification (GTDB taxonomy): domain Bacteria; phylum Pseudomonadota; class Alphaproteobacteria; order Rhodobacterales; family Rhodobacteraceae; genus Thermohalobaculum. Next base: position 1,857 of record CAYXPI010000131.1, read on the forward strand.
GCGGCCAACGAGAGGACGAAGGGGAGAGGCGCCATGGCGGCGGATGTGATCGACGGAAAGGCCTTCGCGGCCCGGATCCGGGGAGAGGTGGCGGCGGAGGTGGCCCGACTCCAGGCGGAGCATGGGCTGACCCCGGGGCTCGCGGTGGTGCTGGTGGGCGAGAACCCGGCGAGCCAGGTCTATGTGCGCAACAAGGGCAAGCAGACGCGGGAGGCCGGGATGGCCTCCTTCGAGACCAAGTTCGACGCGCGCGTGGATCAGGCGACGCTTTTGGCCGAGGTCGCCCGCCTCAACGCCGACCCCGCGGTGCACGGCATACTGGTGCAGCTGCCTTTGCCGGACCACATCGACGCCGAGGCCGTGATCAACGCGATCGACCCGGCAAAGGATGTTGACGGCTTCCACATCTCGAATGTCGGGCTCCTCGGCACCGGGCAGAAGGCGTTGGTGCCCTGCACGCCGCTCGGCTGCCTCATGCTGCTCCGCAACCGGCTGGGCAGCCTCTCGGGGGCCGAGGCGGTGGTGATCGGCCGCTCCAACATCGTGGGCAAGCCGATGTTCAACCTCCTCCTCCGCGACAGCGCGACCGTCACGGTGGCCCACAGCCGCACGCGCGATCTGCCGGAGATGTGCCGCCGGGCCGACATCCTCGTGGCCGCGGTCGGGCGTCCGGAGATGGTGACGGGCGACTGGGTGAAGCCCGGCGCGACGGTGATCGATGTCGGGATCAACCGGGTGCCGGCCCCCGATCTTGGCGAGGGCAAGACCCGGATCGTGGGCGATTGCGCCTATGAGAGCTGCGCCGAGGTGGCCGGCGCCATCACGCCGGTGCCGGGCGGCGTGGGGCCGATGACCATCGCCTGCCTCCTGGCCAACACCCTGACGGCGGCCTGTCGGGCGACGGGGCTCGAGCCGCCCGAGGGCCTCACCGCCTGAGGGGGTCAGCCGCGCTCCTCGGTGGCGGCGGCGACGAAGGTGCCGGTGGCGAGCGCGATCTCCGCCTCGCCATCCGGCCCCAGCGCGCGCACGAACCCCTGCACCACGACGAGCCGGCGCCCGGCGCGGACCACCTCGCCGCGGGCGACGAGCCGGCGCCCTTCCGCCGGGGCCAGGAGATTGATCTTGAGCTCGGCCGTCAGCACCGTGCGGCCGGGCGGCATCAGCGACTGCGCGGCGAAGCCCATCGCCGTGTCGACGAGGGCCCAGCTGAGCCCCGCATGGCCGAACCCGTGCTGCTGGGTGAGGTGGGGGCGGAGATCGGCCGCCGTTTCCACCAGCCCCGGGCCGACCGAGACAAGCTCGGCCCCCAGATGCGCCATGAAGGCCTGGCGCGCGAAGGAGGCGGCGACCTTCGCGGCATAGTCCGGGTCCTGGGGGCGGTGGTCCCGGGCCATGGCCTCAGCCGAGAGAGGCGACCGGCAGAGACGTGACCCGCCGGCCGGTGAGATAGGCCCGCGCTCTTGGCCCGAGGAGGCGGCGGAGCGCGGGGTCCTGTGCGTCCAACCCGCCGGTGTAGGTGCCGAAGGCCGGCAAGATGAGGCGCGCGCCGTCCCATAGAAAGCACGGCCGGGAGATCCGCCGCCCGCGGTGACAGAGCCGCGCCTTGGGATGGTAATGCGCCGAGACCTCGACCCCGTTCTCCGGCGGTCGCCGCCCCGCGATGTGGCGGAAGAGCACGGGCCCCCGCGTGAGCTCTGGCGCCGAGATTCCGCCGAGCCCGGTGGGCCGGGGGTCGTGGTTGCCGGCGATCCAGGTCCAGCCACGGGCGGACATGAGCGCGCCGAGCCGGTCGCGCCCCTCCCGCGCGAGGGCGGCGGCGGCCCCCCCGTCGTCGAAGCTGTCGCCGACGCAGACGACCTCCAACGGTTCAACGGCCTCCACCAGCCGGGCGAGGCGCGCCAGGGTGTCCGCGGTCTCGTAAGGGGGGAGGAGCGCGCCCCCTCGCCGCGCCAGACGCTCGGACTTGCCCAAATGGAGATCCCCCACCGCGAGGAGGCGGGACCCCGGCAGCCAGAGCGCCCCCGTGGGCAAGAGCGCGGCGACCTCGCCCGCCAGCGAGAGCCATGCGGCGCCGGAGAGCGCGCCTATGCCTCCCGCCGTTCCAGGCATGTCGAGTGTCATGCGGTGTCCTCACCGGCGCAAACCTAGAACAAAAGGCTAACACGGCGCGGTGTGGATGGGAAGGGGAGCGCGCCCCCCCCTGGGCGGTCAGGCGGCCGCGGCCACCGCCCGCTTCGTCATCACGGCCACGAGATGGGCGCGGTACTCGGGCGAGCCGTGGATGTCGCGGATCATGCCCTCGGCCGGAAGAGAAAGCCCCGAGAGCGCACCCTCCGCGAACTCGGTCGAGAGCGCGCGCTCCGCCTCGGCCCAGCGAAACACCCCGCTCTCGGACGCGCCGGTGACGGCGACCCGCACGCCTTGCGCGTACTTCGCCACGAAGACGCCCGTGAGCGCGAAGCGCGAGGCCGGCTGGATGAACTTGGCGTAGGCCGAGCGCTCGGGGATGGGAAAGCGCACGCCCACCACGATCTCCCCCTCCTCGAGGGCGGTGGTGAACATGCCCTGGAAGTAGTCGTCCGCCGGGATCTCCCGCGCGTTGGTGATCACCGTCGCGCCGGTGCCGAGCACCGCGGCCGGGTAGCAGGCGGCGGGGTCGTTGTTGGCCACCGAGCCGCCGATGGTGCCGCGGTTGCGGACCTGGGGGTCCCCGATCCGCGAGGCGAGGCTCGCAAGGCCCGGAAACTTGGCCACAACCTCCTCCGAGCGCTCCACCTCCGCGTGGGAGGTCGCGCCGCCCACCGTCACCGCGTCGCCCTCGAAGCAGATCCCGCGCATCTCGGCGATGCCGGCGAGGTCGACGAGCTGGCTCGGGCTCGCGAGCCGGGCCTTGAGCGTGGGCACGAGCGTCTGCCCGCCAGAGATCGCCTGGGCGTCCTCCACCGCCAGCGCGGCCACCGCATCGGCGATCGACTGGGGCTTCACATAGTCGAATGCGTACATGTCCCTCTCCTCTGGTCAGGCTTTCGCGGCCTGGATCGCCTCCCAGACGCGCTTGGGCGTGAGCGGCATGTCGATATGAGTCACCCCGTGCCCTGAGAGCGCGTCGATGACCGCGTTGACGAAGGCGGGCGGGGAGCCGATGGCCCCGGCCGCGCCGCAGCCCTTCACCCCCAGCGGGTTGTGCGTGCAGGGCGTGTTGCAGGAGTGGTCGACCGCGAAGGTCGGCAGGTCCGCCGCGCGCGGCATCGCGTAATCCATGTAGGAGGCGGAGGTGAGCTGGCCGTCCACATCGTAGATCGAGGCCTCGAGCATCGCCTGGCCGATTCCCTGGGCGAGCCCGCCATGCACCTGGCCCTCGACGATCATGGGATTGACCACATTGCCGAAATCATCCGCCGCGGTGAAGGCGAGCACCTCGACCACTCCGGTCTCGGGGTCGACCTCCACCTCGCACACATAGGCCCCTGCGGGGTAGGTGAAGTTGGCCGGGTCGTAAAAGGAGGTCTCCTCCAGGCCCGGCTCCAGCTCCTCGATCGGGTATTTGTGCGGCACATAGGCCGCGAGGCACACATCGCCCCAGCCGATCGCCCGATCCGTGCCCGCCACGGTGAACTGCCCGTCGGCGAACTGGATGTCGTCCTCCGACGCCTCGAGAAGGTGGGCCGCGATCCTCTTGGCCTTGGCCACGATCTTCTCGACCGATTTCACGATGGCCGAGCCGCCGACCGCGAGCGAGCGCGAGCCGTAGGTGCCCATGCCGAAGGGCACACGGTTGGTGTCGCCATGCACGATGTCGACCTGGCCTTCGTCGAGGCCGAGCTTGTCCGCCACCACCTGGGCGAAGGTCGTCTCGTGCCCCTGGCCGTGGGAATGCGAGCCGGTGAAGACCGAGACGGAGCCCGTCGGGTTCACCCGCACCGTCGCCGCCTCGTAGAGGCCCGCCCGGGCGCCGAGCGCGCCGACGAGGGAGGAGGGGGCGATCCCGCAGGCCTCGATATAGGAGGCGAGACCGAGGCCCCGGAGCTTGCCGCGCGCCGCGCTCTCGGCCCGCCGGGCGTTGAAGCCCGTGGCGTCGGCGATCTCCAGTGCCTTGTCGAGCGTGGCGCCGTAGTCGCCCGTGTCGTACTGCACGGCCACGGGCGTCTGGTAGGGGAAGGCGTCCGTCGGCACGAAGTTCTTCCGGCGAAGCTCGGCGGGGTCCACCCCCAGCTCGCGCGCGGCCTTGTCCACCACGCGCTCGATCTGGAAGGTCGCCTCGGGCCGGCCCGCGCCCCGATAGGCGTCCACCGGCACCGTGTTGGTGAAGACCGCCTTCACATTGGTGTAGATGAGCGGGGTCTTGTAGTTGCCCGCCAAGAGCGTGCCATGCAGCCAGGTGGGGATGCAGGGCGCCAAGGTGGAGAGATAGGCGCCCATATTCGCCAGCGTGTGGCAGCGGAGAGCGGTGAAGGTGTGCTCGGCGTCGAGGGCGAGCTCGATCGTCGTCACATGGTCGCGGCCTTGGGCGTCGGAGAGGAAGGCCTCCGACCGCGAGGCGGTCCATTTCACGGGCCGGTTCACCGCTTTGGCGGCCCAGGTGACGTAAGCTTCCTCGGCGTAGTGGTAGATCTTGGAGCCGAAGCCGCCACCCACATCCGGCGCCACCACCCGCAGCTTGTGCTCGGGGATCGAAAGGACGAAGGCGCCCATCAGGAGCCGGATCAGATGGGGGTTTTGGCTCGTGGTCCAAAGCGTGTGCTCGTCCCGCGCCCGATCGTACTCGCCGATGGCCGCCCGCGGCTCCATCGGATTGGCGACCAGGCGGTTGTTGACGAGCTCGAGCTTGGTCACATGCGCCGCCGAGGCGATGGCCGCGTCCACCGCTGCCTTGTTCTCCGCGACGAACTCCCAGTCGAAACAGAGATTGTCCGGCGCCTCGTCATGCACCGCCGCGCCGCCCTGGATGGCCGCGGCCATGTCGACCACCGCCGGCAGGGGCTCGATCTCGAGGGTGATGGCCTCGGCGGCGTCCATCGCCTGCTCCAGCGTCTCGGCGAGGACGGCGCAGACCGGGTCGCCCACATGGCGCACCTTGCCCTCGGCGAGGATCGGATGCTTGGGCTCCTTCATCGGCGCGCCGTTCTTGTCCGTCACCTGCCAGCCGCAGGGCACCCCGCCGAGGCCCTGGAGATCGGCCGCGGTGTGGATCGCGACCACGCCCGGCATGGTGGCCGCCGCGCCCGTGTCGATCCGAAGGATCCGGCCATGCGCCACATCCGAGCGCAGGAAATGGCAGTGGACCTGCCCCGGGCGGTTGATGTCGTCGGTGTACTGGCCGGTGCCGGTGAGAAAGCGGACGTCTTCGCGGCGCTTCGAGCTCGCGCCGATCCCTTGATCCTTGGGCATGCGTGGTCTCCCTGGGGTGGGTGGGCCCGCCGCGCCTCGTTTTGGGGAGCGCTCTCCCCAGGGCGCGGTTCGGCCCGTGCTGAGCGTTACTCGGCGGCCTGGGCCGGCGCGGCTTGGCTGGCCGCGGCCTGAATGGCCTTCACGATGTTGTGGTAGCCGGTGCAGCGACAGATATTGCCTTCGAGCCATTCACGGATCTCGTGCTCCGTCGGGCTCGGATTGGTGGCGAGAAGATCGGCGGCCGACATCACCATGCCGGGCGTGCAGAACCCGCATTGGAGGCCGTGGTGGTCCTGAAACGCCTGCTGGATCACGGAAAGCGAGCCGTCCGGATTGGCCATGCCCTCGATGGTCAGCACATCCGCGCCCTCGCAAGCCAGCGCGAAGACCGAGCAGGCCTTCACGCTCTTGCCGTCCACATGCACCACGCAGGCGCCGCACTGGGAGGTGTCGCAGCCCACATGCGTGCCCGTGAGGCCGAGGCCCGTGCGCAAGAAGTCGACGAGGAGCGTGCGCCCCTCGACCTCGCCGGAGACCGTCTTTCCGTTCACGGTCATCGATACAGTCGCCATACGGCCGTCTCCCTCTCTCAGTCGTTCGTGACCGGGCGCCGGCTCAGCTGCCGATCACCCGCTTAAACCAGGATTTCTTGGGCGCGTCGGGCGCGGCGCCCGGCCCGTCGCCATCGGGCTCGTCCTCGGGCTCGGCATCGCCGGTCGGCGCAGGGTCGGCCGCGGCCTCGGCCGGCGGGCCCTCGAGTTCGGCCTTGAACTTGTCGAAGAACTGATCCGCCATTTTTTTCGCGAAGCCGTCGATCAGGCGCCCGCCGAGTTGCGCGAGCTTGCCGCCCACCTTGGCTTCGGCGTCGTAGGCGAGCTTGGTTCCTTCGGGGACGTCCTCGAGACGGACATCCGCGCCTCCCTTGGCGAAGCCCGCGGCCCCGCCCTTGCCCTCGCCCGAGATGGTGTAGCTTTCGCCCTCCACCACATCCGAGAGCGCCACGGAGCCTTTGAAGGTGGCCGAGACCGGCCCCACCTTCTGCTTCACCACTGCCTCGAAACTCGTCTCGGAGGTCTTCTCCATCGACTGGCAGCCGGGGATGCAGGCCTTCAGCACCTCCGGATCGTTGAGTGCAGCCCACACGCGGGCACGCTCGGCCGCGATCAGTCGCTCGCCGGACATCTCCATCGAACAGGCCCTCCCTCTTTTTTCGCAAGCCTAAGAACAGATCGGCGCGCCTGTCCAGCGCGGAAAGGGGCGCGCCCCGCCTTCTCCGCAGGCCGGAAGCGCCGCTTACACCGCGCGCGCCGCGGCGAAGGCGCGGTCGAGATCGGCGCGGAGGTCGTCGAGATCCTCGAGGCCCGCATGGATGCGCACGAGCTGGCCCTTGGGCTGGCCCGGCCGCGGCCAGGCAGAGGCGGTGCGCCGGGGCCTGACCGGCATAATCATCGACTGGAAGGACCCCCAGGAAAAGCCGATGCCGAAGAGATCGAGCGCGCCGAAAAACGCCGCCTGCTGGTCGCGGCCCGAAAGCCGCTCGGTGAGCCAGAAGGCGAAGAGCCCGCCCGCGCCCATAAAGTCCCGCGCCCAGATCGCGTGCCCGGGGTCGTGGGGCATGGCGGGGTGCAGCACCTCCGCCACCTCGTCGCGCGCCCGCAGCCACTCGCCGAGCGCCACCCCGGTCTCCCAATGGCGCGGCAGGCGGAGATGGATGGTGCGCAGGCCTCTCAGAGCGAGGAAGGTGTCGTCTGGGCTGCCGGAGAGGCCGAGATGGTACCACCCCTCTTGAAGCGTCGGATAGGCCGCCTCGGTGGCGGTGACGGCGCCCATCACCAGGTCTGCATGGCCGGCCACGTATTTCGTCACCGCCTGGATCGAGACATCCACCCCATGCTCGAACGCCTTAAAGTAGAGCGGCGAGGCCCAGGTGTTGTCGAGCATCACGATGGCCCCGCGGGCATGCGCGGCCTCGGCGATGGCGGGGATGTCTTGCACCTCAAAGGTCTGGCTGCCCGGGCTCTCGCAATAGACCACGCGGGTGTTGGGCCGCATGAGATCGGCGATCCCCGCGCCCACCAGCGGATCGTAATAATCCACCTCGATCCCGAACCGGGGGAGGAGGCCCATCGCGATGTCGCGCGTGTTGCCGTAGCAGGCGTCCGGGATCAGCGCATGGTCGCCCGCTGACAGATAGGCGAGGAGCGGGCCCGAAAGCGCCTGCGCCCCCGCCGAACAGATCCGGGTGCGATATCCCCCCTCGAGCGCGGCCAGCGCCTCCTCGAAGGCGTAGGTGCCCGGCGTGCCGTGGACCGCATAGGTGACCGCGTCGCCCTTTCGGGTGCCCTCTGTCGCCGCGAGCGCCGCGATGTCGTCGAAGAGGATCGTCGAGGCGTGGTAGACGGGCGGGTTGACGAAGCGGCGGTCGGGCCCCGGGCTCCGGCCGGCGGTCACGGCGCGGGTCGCATCCTTCATAGGCGCAGGGTCCTTCGGTTGCACCGCCCGGGGCGGCAGAACCGCGACCGTGGTCCAGGCCCGGATCCGGGTCAAGGGGCGGGGCCGGCGCCCTCTGCCGCGGGATTGGGCATCAGGCTTGCCCGGGCTCGGGCCGATCCGGGAGGTCGGTCGCTTAGCCCTCGAAGCCGTCTCGTCAAGCGCAGGGATTTGATGAAATTTTCCGCAATCTCACCGACTCTGCCTTGACGGCCGTTGGCCCGATTGTTCAAACCTCGTGATGGGGGCCATCCCCAACAACGAACCATGCCGGGTCCCGCCCGGCTCCGCTGTCCTGCGCGGAAAACAGGTATGAGGTACGACATGAAGACTTTCGCATTCTTCGGCACCGTTGCGGCGACCGCCCTCGCGGCCGGCCTCGCCAGCGCGGCCACCCTCGACGACGTGAAATCCAAAGGGTTTGTGCAGTGCGGCGTGTCGACCGGCCTCGCCGGCTTCGCCTTCACTGACGACGCGGGGAACTGGGACGGCTTCGATGTCGGCATGTGCCGCGCCGTCGCCGCCGCGATCTTCGGCGACGCGACCGCCGTGAAGTTCACCCCCACCACCGGCAAGACCCGCTTCACCGCGCTCGCCTCGGGCGAGGTCGACATGCTGGCCCGCAACACCACCTGGACGTTGTCGCGCGATGTCGATCTCGGCTTCGACTTCGTGGGCATCAACTACTACGACGGTCAGGGCTTCATGGTGCCGGCCTCTCTCGGCGTGTCCTCGGCCTCCGAGCTCGACGGCGCCACCGTCTGCATCCAGACCGGCACCACCACC
>CAYXPI010000132.1:0-10506 GCA_964467005.1 uncultured Limibaculum sp.
GCTGCGGCAGCTTCGTCAGTTACAAACGCCGGAGCGCCCGCCTCGCGACGGTCAGCGTCCGCCTGACCTGGGGGATCGTGGTGTCGCGTTCCTCGGTCACGGGCGGCTCGGGCGGGCGGCGGGGTGCCGGGGCTTCGGCGTTGGGGGGGGGGTGGGGGGGGGGGTGCGGGGCCGGGATCGGGCCGCCCGCGTCACATTCCGTCGATCTCGGCGAGCAGCGCGGCGTTGCCCCCCGCGGCCGTCGTGTCCACCGACAGATGCCGCTCGACCTCCAACCGGGCCTTGGGATCCGCTGACCGCAGGAGCGGCAAGATCGGGCCCTCCCGCGCCGCCAGCGCCTGCCGGATGCGCCGCTGACGATCGCCGGCCGCGTCCGACGCCACGGCGTCGATCCCCTCGAGGGTCGTGAGCGCGGCCGGGTTCAGATGCCCGTCGAGCGCGAGCACCGCCCCGGCGGTCGAGATCTCGGCCGCCGCCGCGCCCGGCGCCACCATGAGCGCCGCGTTCCCCGCCGCGAGGGCCCGCGCCGCCTGGGCCATCGCCGCCGCGCGGGACGGCCCGAGACACAGCACCCGTCCGCGCGGGTGACGGCTCAGGCGGTTGAGCTCGCCCGTCGGCCCCGGCAGGGTGTCCGCCGCGGTGGACGCGGCCGGCCGGTCGAGCTGCGCCAGCGCCTCGGCGACCTTGAGGGCCGGGATCTCGCGCCCGTCCGGTGCCGCATGGGCCGCCGCCTCCCCAACGGTCCACCGCCCAAGCGTGTCAGGCCCCCCCGCCTTCGGCCCGGTGCCCGAGAGCCCCTCGCCGCCGAAGGGCTGCGAGCCCACCACCGCGCCGATCTGGTTGCGATTGACGTAGAGATTGCCGACCCGCAACCCGCGCGCGAGGTGCTGCACCCGCGAATCGATCCGGGTGTGGAGGCCGAAAGTGAGGCCGTAGCCCTTGGCGTTCACGGCCGCCACCACCCGGTCGAGCTCATGGGCCGCGAAGCTCGTCACATGGAGGACCGGGCCGAACACCTCCGCCTCGAGATCCTCGATCCCAGACACCTGGACGATCGCGGGCCCGACAAACGCCCCCGCTGCCGGCGCCGCGCACCGCGCGAGCACCCGGCCTTCGGCCGCCATGCGCGCGAGATAGGTGTCGATCCGGTCCTTCGCGGCGCCGTCGATCACCGGGCCCACATCCGTCGCAAGGTCCCATGGATCGCCGAGGGTGAGGAGCTGCATCGCCCCCGTCAGCATGTCGAGGACACCCTCCGCAACATCCTCCTGGATGTAGAGCATGCGGAGCGCCGAGCAGCGCTGCCCCGCCGAGCGAAACGCGGAGATGAGGACGTCGCGCACCGCTTGCTCGGGCAGCGCGGTCGAATCGACGATCATGGCGTTGAGCCCGCCGGTCTCGGCCACCAGCGGCGCATCTGGGGCGAGATGCTCGGCCATCGCCCGGTCGATGATCTTGGCGGTCTCGGTGGAGCCGGTGAAGGCGACCCCCTGCACCCGCGGGTCGGTGGTGAGCGCAGCACCCACGGCCCCGTCACCGGGCAGGAGCTGAAGGGCGGCACGCGGCACCCCCGCCCCGTGGAGGAGCGCCGTGGCCCTGGCGGCGACGAGCGGCGTCTCCTCCGCGGGCTTGGCGAGGACGGCGTTGCCCGCCGCCAGCGCCGCCGCGATCTGGCCGGTGAAGATGGCGAGCGGAAAATTCCAGGGCGAGATGCAGGCGACGACCCCGCGCGGGGCACGCTCGAGCTCGAGCCCCCGGGCGGCATAGTAGCGCAGGAAATCGACCGCCTCCCGGAGCTCGGCGATGGCGTCGGGAAGAGTCTTTCCGGCCTCCCGGGCGAGGAGCGCGAACAGCTCTGGCGCCGCGGCCTCATAGGCATCGGCCGCGCGGGTGAGGGCGGCGGCGCGGGCGGCCGCCGGGGTGTGGGCCCAGACCCGCGCCCCCTCCCCGGCCGCGGCGAGCGCGGCCTCGATGTCGCCCGGTGCGGCGTCCATCGCATGGCCGACCTGGTCATCCGGCCGCGCGGGGTTCCACCGATCCTCCCGATGGGTGCCGTGCACGCCGGCGGCAATATGCGGCGCGGCCTCCCAGGCATGCTCGGCCCAGGGCGCGCGGGCGGCTTCGATCTCGGCGATCACCAGCGGGTCGCCCAGGTCCCAGCCGCGGGAGTTCACCCGCTCCGGCGCGAAGAGCTCGGGCCCCGTGGCGATGGCGGGGTTGGGCACGGTCACCGAGGCGAGGCGGGCCACCGGATCGGCCGCGATCTCCTCGGGCGCCACCTCCGGATTCACGATTTGGTGGACGAAGGAGGAATTCGCCCCGTTCTCGAGAAGCCGGCGCACGAGATAGGCGAGGAGGTCACGATGCGCGCCCACGGGGGCGTAGATGCGGCAAGGCGCGTCGCCCCGGCCCTGGACGATGGCGTGGAGGCGCTCGCCCATGCCGTGGAGGCGCTGAAGCTCGAAAGGCGCGTTGCCGGCCATCCGCAGCACCGCCGCCACCGTGTGGGCGTTGTGCGTCGCGAACTGGGGGTAGAGCCGATCCGTCCGGTCGAGGAGCCGCCGCGCGCAGGCGAGGAAGGTGACATCCGTCGCCACCTTCGAGGTGAAGACGGGGAAGCTCGCGAGCCCCTCCACCTGGGCGCGCTTGATCTCCGTGTCCCAATAGGCGCCCTTCACGAGGCGGACCATCAGCCGCCGGTCACGCGCCTCGGCCAGCGCATAGGCCCAGTCGATGATCGGGAGCGCGCGGCGCCCATAGGCCTGGACGACGAGCCCGAACCCGTCCCAGCCGGCGAGCGCGGGATCGGCCAGCACCGCCTCGATCACCGAGAGCCAGAGATCCAGCCGGTCCTGCTCCTCGGCGTCGATGTTGAAGCCCATATTGGCGGATTTGGCGAGGAGGGCGAGAGACATCACCCTGGGCACGAGCTCGTCGAGCACCCGCGCCCGCTGCGCCTCCTCGCAGCGCGGATGCAGCGCCGAGCGCATCACCGAGATGCCCGGGATCTCCCGGGGGCTGGGCTTGGTCGCTGCCTTGGCGATGGCGGCGATGGCGCCGGTGAAGGAGAGGTAATAGCGCCGCGCGTCGGCCTCGGTGCGCGCGCCCTCGCCCAGCATGTCGTAGGAGAAGGTGTAGCCCTCCGCCTCCAGGGGCGCGGCGCGGCGCATGGCCTCCCCGATCTCGCGGCCGAGAACGAAGTTGCGCCCGAGCTCCTTCATCGCCTGGCCGACGGCGGTGCGGATCACCGGCTCGCCGAGGCGCTTGATGGCCGAGCGGAGGACGCCGGCCAGGCTGTCGCCCCCCGGCTCCAACACCCGGCCCGTCAGCATGAGCCCCCAGGTGGAGGCGTTGACCAAGCTCGAGGCGGAGCGACCAAGGTGGCGCCCCCAGTCCGACGGCGCGATCTTGTCCTCGATGAGAGCGTCGATCGTCTCGGCGTCGGGCACGCGCAGGAGCGCCTCGGCCAGGCACATGAGCGCGACCCCCTCGGTGGTGGAGAGCCCGTACTCCACGAGAAAGCTCTCCAGGAGCTGGGGCCCGTCCGAGCCGCGGACCGCGCGCACGAGCTCGGCCGCATCCGTGGCGATGGCCCCGCGCGCGTCGGCGTCGAGCCTGAGGGTGTCGAGCGCCTCCTCGAGCGCCTCGGTTTCCGGGCGGAGGGTGGCGCGGCGGAGCGCGGCGCGGAGCTCCTCGAGGTCGTGCGGGGCGGCCTCGCTGGGCGTGGTGTCGGGCATGGCATCTCTCCTTAGAGAGACAAGCCTAGCGCGCCCCGGCGGTTCCGCCAAACCGCAGCCGGGCCGGGGGGCTGCAACCGGTCAGGCGGCCGTCGCCCACCCGAACCGCTTCCGCAGGGCCCCGTCATGCACGCCATCGCCCTCCTCTCGGACTGGGGCGCCTGGGTGGCGCTCGCGACCCCCATCGCGATGGACCGCGTCCTGGGGACCGACCACCGGCTGTTCATCTCGGTCATCACCAAGGCATGGCCCGCGACGCAGCGCCCGAGGGCCCGGCGGCCCGGCCTCGCGCTCCTCGGCACCGTCGCCTGCATCGTCTCGCTCCAGGCAACCCTGCTGACGCTCGTCGGCCAGGGCTTCGGATGGCGCGACGTCATGCTGATCGCCGGCGGGTTCGTCCTCGTCTGGACGGCGGCCTCCGCGATCCACCACACGGTGGACGCCGATGCCCGCGTCCTCGTGGGCCGCGGGGCGCAGATCGCCGCCGTCGAAACGCTCAACGCCTGGCCGAGCGGCGGCGCGCGGGCAGCGGGTGTGCGCTCACACCTTCCAGAAGACGAAGACGCCCCAGGCGAGGGCGAGGCCGACGCCGCCCCATACGGGCGCGCCCGCGAGCCCGAGCCAGGCCAGAAGAATGTAGGCCGAGCCGAGGAGGGTGATGAACAGCCGATCACCCCGCGTGGTGGTGATGCCGAAGACGCCCTGCCGCGGGCCGCCGCCGGGCGCCACGATCTCCACCCCGATCATGGTGGAGAGGGCGGCAAGGATGCCAAGGAAGAAGGCGCCGGTCTCGGGCGTCCAGGCCATCCAGGCGAGGCCCGAGACATCGACGAGCGGCGGCTCGACCGGCGGTGCGGGCGCAGCGCCCCAGCCGCCGGTGGTGGCCGCGGCCGGCGCGGGCTCGGCCGCAAGACCCGCGGCCTCGAGCCACGCCTCCGGCGACACGAGCCAAGCCGCCCCGGACAGCGCGGCAAGGGCCGCCAGAAAGGCCGCCGCCCCCCCGAGCCAGCGCCGCACGCTCATCCCGCCGCCCCCGCCGGGCCCCCATCGAGCTCGCAGGCCTCCACCGCCGGGAGCTGCGCGCGCACGCTCACGACCGCGGTGAGAGGGCCGCCCATCGCCGCAATCACGCGGGTGTCGAGCGCCAGGAGACAGCGATTGCCCCGGGCCACCGCCGCCGCCTCGCCCCCCGCCACAATCTCCGTTTCGTCCGCCAGGCGAAACACGCGGAACCGCCCGTCCTCCAGCGCCACGCCAGGCAGGCTGTGAATGGCCGCGAAGAGCCCGCCGCCATCGGCCAGAGCCGCGAGATGGTCGCCCGGCACGAGAACCGCGCGGCTCACCAGCCCCTGCCCCTCCGGCCACACGGCGACGATGAGCGCCGGCCGCTCCGGCAGCCGCGGCCAGTCCGGACCGCGGTCGAGGATGTCGAGCCGCCACAGGACGAGGCCAATGAGCAGCACGGCGAGGGCGAGGGTCACCCACGCTTCCAAGGTCCAGACCTTGCGCCACTCCCACATCGGCGCCCTCCTGAGCCCAGTTCCGATCATCGGACCGGGCCGCTCCGCGCGGGCTCGGATGCCCCGCGCTCCAGCCGACCCATGTAGCCGCACTTGGCGGGCATGACGAGCCCCCAGGCCCGCCAACCGGCCAAGATTACCCGAATCGGACGCCGGCGACCTGCACCAGGGCGGCAGCCTCCCCCAGACGGGTTGACGCAAGGTTGCGGCGCCACGCTCACACCCGACCGAGCGCGAAGCCCCGCGCGATGTAGTTCCGCACGAAGTAGATGACGATCGCGCCGGGGATGATCGTCAAGACCCCGGCGGCGGCGAGGAGCCCGAGCTCGTAACCGGCCGAGGACGCGGTCTTCGTCATCTCGGCGGCGATGGGCTTGGCGTCGATCTTGGTGAGCGTCTTGGCCAAGAGAAGCTCCACCCAGGAGAACATGAAGCAGAAGAAGGCCGCCACACCCACGCCCGAGCGGATGGTGGGCAGGAAGATCGTCAGGAAGAAGCGCGGGAAGGAGTAGCCGTCGACATAGGCCGTCTCGTCGAGCTCCTTCGGCACCCCCCGCATGAACCCCTCGAGGATCCAGACCGCGAGCGGCACGTTGAAGAGCGTGTGGGCCAGCGCCACGCCCAGATGGGTGTCGAAGAGGCCGACGGCGTAGTAGAGCTGCACGAAAGGCAGCGCGAAGACCGCGGGCGGCGCCATTCGGTTGGTCAGCAGCCAGAAAAAGAGGTGCTTGTCGCCCAAAAACCGGTAGCGCGAGAAGGCGTAGGCCGCGGGCAGCGCGACCGTGACCGAGATCACCGTGTTGAGCGACACATAGATCAGCGAGTTGACGTAGCTCCAATACCAGCTCGGCTGCGTGAAAATCGTGTGGTAGTTCTCGAAGGTCCAGACGTCGGGGTAGAGCGAGAAGCCGCCGAGGATGTCGTTGGTCGTCTTGAACGACATCATGACGAGCCAGTAAATCGGCACCATCAGAATGAGGATGTAGACGGCCGGAACGAGCCAGGTGACGTATCTCATTGCTCGTCCCGGGTCATGACGGTGTAGAACACCCAGGAGACCGCCAGGGTGATGAGGAAGTAGACGAGGCTCATGGCCGCCGCTGGGCCGAGATCCTGCTTGCCCTGGGCGATGTTCACGAGGTCGATGGAGAGGAGGTTGGTCGCGCTGCCGGGCCCGCCGCCCGTGAGCACCAGAACCTCGGTGTAGATCATGAAGCTGTCCATGAAGCGCAGCAGCACGGCAATAAGGAGCACGCGCTTGCATTTCGGCAGCTCGATGTGGCGGAACACCGCCCAGCGCGAGGCGCCGTCGATCCGCGCGGCCTGGTAGTAGGCGTCGGGGATCGCCACAAGCCCCGCATAGGTGAGGAGGACCACGAGCGAGGTCCAATGCCACACATCCATCAGGATGATGGTCACCCAGGCGTCGAAGGGGTCTTGCGCAAAGTTGTAGTCCCAGCCCGCGGCGTTGAGCCCGTAGCCGAGGAGCCCGATATCCGGCAGCGCGAGGATCGTCCACATGGCGCCGACGACGTTCCACGGGATGAGGAGCGGCAGCGCCATGAGCACGAGGCAGACCGGCACGAAGGGCCCCGAGCGCGGCATGCAGAGGGCGATGGCCACCCCGAGCGGCAACTGGATCGCCAGGATGATGCCGGTGAAGAGGAGCTGACGCCCGAGCGCGGCCTGGAAGCGCTCGGAATGCAAGAGCTCCTCGTACCATTGCAGCCCGGTCCAGAAAAAGGTGTTGGCCCCGAAGGACTCCTGCACCGAGTAGTTCACCACCGTCATGAGCGGCACGAGCGCGTTGAACGCCACGAGGACGAGCACCGGCAAGACGAAGAGCCAGCCCTTCTGGGTGTGGGTCTTGGCGCTCATGCGGCCCCCGCAAGCCAGCCGCCCGCGTAAAGATAGGTGCGCTGCGGCTCGAAGGAGAGCCGGGGCTCGGCCGGGATCTCCACCCCCTCCGCCGCAAGGAGGCGGAGGGGCACGCCGCCGAGCCGGGTCTCGACCACTCGGAAGCGCCCGGCATCGGCCACGCTGGCGAGGGTGGCGGCCAGCCCCTCTTCGTCCGCGCCGGCAAAGCGCACGAATTCGGGGCGGATGCCGAGCTCCGCCGGCCCTTCGAGCCCGCGCAACGCCTCCTGATTGGCGACCTCCACCGGCGTCTCGCCCTCCGTGCCGGCGATCCAGACCCGGCCTTGAGAGACGCGAGCCGGCAGAAGGTTCATCCCCGGCGAGCCGATGAAATGACCCACGAAGGTGTGGCGCGGGCGCTCGAAGAGCCCCTCTGGCGTGCCCACCTGCACGATCTGCCCGGCCTCCATCACCACCACCTGGTCGGCGAAGGTCAGCGCCTCGGTCTGATCGTGGGTCACGTAGATCATTGTGCGCCCCACCCGCTGATGCAGCTCCCGAAGCTTGGAGCGGAGGCGCCATTTGAGATGCGGGTCGATCACCGTCAGCGGCTCGTCGAAAAGGATCGCCGCCACATCCTCGCGCACGAGGCCCCGGCCGAGGGAGATCTTCTGCTTGCTGTCGGCGGTGAGGCCGGCGGCCCGGCGGTCGAGGAGGGGATCGAGCTCCAGCATCTCGGAGATCCGCGCGACCCGGGCCGCAATCTCGCCTTCCGCCACCCTGCGGTTGCGGAGCGGGAACTCCAGGTTCTCCCGGACCGTCATGGTGTCGTAGATCACGGGGAACTGAAACACCTGGGCGATGTTGCGTTTGTCCGGCGCCTTGCGGGTCACGTCGGTGCCATCGAAGAGAATGCGCCCGCGACTCGGGCGGACGAGGCCCGAGATGATGTTGAGAAGCGTGGTCTTGCCGCAGCCCGAGGGGCCAAGGAGGGCGTAGGCGCCGCCGTCGTCCCAGTCGATGTCGAGGCCCTGGAGCACCCAGTCTTCGGCCGCGTCGTCGCGGGGTCGGCCGAGATAGCTGTGGCGCAGGCCGTCGAGGGTGATGCGCGCCATCGGGTCAGGCCGCGATCCGCGTGCCGTCGGGCGCGAAATAGAGCGCCTGGGCGGTGTCGAGGGTGAAGGCCGCGGTCTCCCCGATCTCAAGCGGGTGGATGCCGTGGGCGAGCGCGACCCAGGACCGCTCCCCCAACGTGAAATGCGCCACCGACTCCGAGCCCGACAGCTCGGTCACCAGCACCCGGCCCGTGACCGTTGGGCCCGCGCCCGCGCCCGGATGCACGAGATGGGGGCGGAGGCCGAGGGTGAGCGGCCCATCGGCGCGGCCGGCGAGCATCGGCGCCTCCCACGAGACCGGCTCGGCCCCGGGTTCGCTCAAAGTGACGCGCTGGCCCGCCTTCTCCACCCGCGCGAGGTTCATCGGCGGCTCGGAGAAGACCTGCGCCGTGGTGAGGTCCCCCGGCCGGCGGTAAAGCTCGCCCGAGGGGCCATAGCCGGTCACCCGCCCTTCGTGGAGCGTGGCGGTGTGGCCCCCGAGGAGGAGCGCTTCGGTCGGCTCCGTGGTGGCGTAGACGACGACCGCACCCCGCTCGGCGAAGAGGCGGGGAAGCTCCTCGCGCAGCTCCTCCCGGAGCTTGTAGTCGAGATTGGCGAGCGGCTCGTCGAGCAGCACGAGATCCGCATGCTTGACCAGGGCCCGCGCGATGGACGTGCGCTGCTGCTGCCCGCCGGAGAGCTCGGAGGGCCGGCGCTCCAGCATCGGCGTGAGCCGCAAGAGATCCGCCGTCTCGCGCACCCGGGCCTCGATCTCGGCCTTGGGCAGGCGCGCGACCTTGAGGGGCGAGGCGATGTTCTCCGCCACGCTCATCGCCGGGTAGTTGATGAACTGCTGGTGGACGAGGGCGACGTTGCGCTTGCGCACCGAGACGCCGGTGACGTCGCGCCCGTCGAACCGGATGCGCCCGGTGTCCGGCCTCTCGAGCCCCGCCATGAGGTGCATGAGCGTCGTCTTGCCCGCCCGCGTGGCCCCGAGCAACACCGTGAATCCACCCCGCTCCAGCGTGAGCGAGGTGGGTTGAAGATGCACCTCGCCGCCCAGGGTGAGGGAAATGTCGGTCAGCTCGAGGCCCATGGCGGTTCGGCGAGGTGATGGGGGCCAGAAGGCCCCCGCGCCCTCAGTTCGCCTCTTGCCAGCGCTGAATGAGATCCTCGTAGGCGATGGTCTCGCCCTGGGGCTTCTCGTTCTCGAGCTTGGGCTTGGGCGAGCCGGGCTGGGAGAGCCAGTACTCCGCGTCCCGCTCCTCGTTGAGCCGCGGCCCGCAGCCGCCATAGACGCCCGCCGCCTCATCCGCCCGCTGCATGCGCGCCATGGTGATGTCCATCTCCTCGGCCAGCCGGTCCATCGCCTCCTGCGGGGTGAAGGCGCCGGAGTTTACGTCGCCGATCTGCTGCCACCAGATCTGCGCGAGCTTCGGATAGTCCGGCACGTTGACGCCCGTGGGAGACCAGAGCACGCGGTCCGGCGAGCGGTAGAATTCGACGAGGCCGCCGAGCTTGGGCGCGCGCTCGGTGAAGCTCTCGTGCCGCACCGTGGAGTCCCGGATGAAGGTGAGGCCGACATGGGACTTGCGGGTGTCGACGGTCTTGGAGGTCACGAACTGGGCATAGAGCCAGGCGGCCTTGGCGCGGTCGAGCGGGGTGGAGGTGAGGATCGTCCAGGAGCCCGCATCCTGATAGCCGAGCTTCTGGCCCTCCTCCCAGTAAGGCCCGTGGGGCGAGGGCGCCATCCGCCAGAGGGGGTTGCCGTCTTCATCGACGGTGTTGTTGCCGTCCTCGCGCGGCGCCACCATCGAGGCGGTGAAGGCCGTGTACCAGAAGATCTGCTGGGCGACGTTGCCCTGGGAGAGCGCCGGGAGCGACTGGTAGAAGTCGTAGTTGGCCGCCGCCGGGGGCGCGTAGTTCCGCAGCCACTCGTCCCATTTGCGGATGGCATAGACCGCCGCGGGCCCGTTGGCCGCGCCGCCGCGGGTCACCGAAGCGCCGACCGGGTTGCAGGTGCCCGGCTCCATGCGGATGCCCCATTCGTCCACCGGCACGCCGTTGGGCTTGCCCTGATCACCGGCGCCGGCCATCGAGAGCCAGGCATCGGTCATCCGCCAGCCGAGATCGGGCGCGCGCTTGCCGTAGTCCATGTGACCGTAGACGCGCACGCCGTCGATCTCCTGGACGTGCTCGCTGAAGAACTCGGCGATGTCCTCGTAGGCCGACCAGTTGACCGGCACGCCGAGGTCGTAGCCGTAGAGCTCCTTGAACTGCTCCTGGAGGTCCGGCCGA
>CAYXPI010000133.1:0-10490 GCA_964467005.1 uncultured Limibaculum sp.
CCGCGGCGGCGGCGGAGGGCGCGGCCGGGCTCGCAGCGCTCGAGAGCGAGGCGAGCGCCCTTGCCGCGCTGGTGGCGGAGGAGGGCCGGGCCCCGGGCGCCGTGGTGGATCGGGTGGAGATCGCCCCTGGCTTCGAGCGGGCCGTCGCCGCGGCGATGGGCGACGACCTCGATCTCGGCGAGCGAACGGAGGCGGGCGGCCCGGGTTGGGCCTGGCGGTCGCCGCCGCCCGGGTTGCGCCCCTTGCCGGAGGGCGCCGTGCCCCTGGCAGCGCATGTGCGGGCGCCGGAGTGCCTCGCGCTTCGGCTCGGGCAGGTCGGGATCGTGGAACCGTCCGAGGGGCCCCGGCTGCAGGAGGCTCTGGCGCCCGGCCAGCGGCTGGTGAGCGCCGCGGGAGATCTCTGGCGTTGGGACGGGCTCGCCCGCCGGGCGGGTGGCGCGACCTCCGAGACCGCCCGGGCGCTCGAGCGCCGGAGTCGACTGGCGGCCCTGTCGGTGGCGGTGACGGCGGCGACGCGCGATCGGGACCGGGCGGTGGCCGACGCCGCGCAGGCGGCCGCGGAGGCGTCTGAGGCCCGTGAGGAGGAGCGTAACGCACGCGGCGCGCTCGACCGCGCCGTGGAGCGGGATCTCGCCGCGCGCTCCGAGGCGAGCGCGGCCACGGCGGCCGTGACCCGGGCGCGGGCGGATCTCGCGGCGGCCGAAGATCGGGCCAAGGTAACGGCGGCGGCTCTGGCGCGACGGCGTGGCACCCTGGCCGAGACCGCGGCGGCGCTCGCGGAGCTGCCCGACGCGGCTTCGGCGGAGCGCGCCGCGGCGGAGGCGAAGGCAAGGCTGGCCGCGGCGCGGAGGGCCGCGCTGGAGCGGCGGGCCGCGCTCGACGCGGTCCGGCGTGAGGCGTTGGCGCGCGAAAGTCGGCGCGCCCGGGTGGAGGGAGAGCGGAGCGGCTGGGCCCGGCGGGGCCGGGCGGCGGAGACTCGGCAAGCCGAACTCGCGCGCCGTCTCGAGGCCGCGGAGGCCGAGGAGATGGCGGCGGGCGCTGGGGTCGAGCCCGGCCGAGACGCCGTGGCCACAAGCCGAGAGCGCTGCGACGCCGCCCAGGCCCGCGTGCGCGCGGCCGAGGCCGCCCTCAAGGAGGGGGAGGACCGTCTGGCCGAGGCGGAGGCGGCCGAGCGGCGGGCCGGACGCACCGCGTCGCAGGCCCGCGACGCGCTCGCCCGCGCGGAGGCGGCGGAGGCGGCGGCCTCCGCCCGGCGTGCCGAGCTCGAGCGCGCGCTGCTCGCGGAGCAAGGGGTGGCCCCGGATGCCCTCGTGGACCCCGGCGAGACGGCCACGCCCGAGGCGCTCGCGGCCGAGGTTGCGAAGCTCAGCCGCCAGCGCGACGCGCTCGGCGCGGTCAATCTCCGGGCCGAGAGCGACCTGGCCGAGATCGCGGCGGAGGCCGAGGCGGTGGCGGCGGAGAAGGCCGATCTCGAGGCGGCCGTCGCCCAGCTCCGCACCGGCATCCGGGCGCTCAACCGCGAGGGCCGGGCCCGGCTCTCCGAGGCCTTCGAGGCCGTGAACGCCCGCTTCGGCGAGCTCTTCCGCACGCTCTTCGGCGGGGGGGAGGCGCGGCTCGTGCTGGTGGACCAGGAGGACCCGTTGGCCGCGGGGCTCGAGATCCTGGCCCAGCCGCCGGGCAAGAAGCTGGCGACGCTGGGGCTCCTCTCGGGCGGCGAGCAGGCGCTGACGGCGCTCTCCCTCATCTTTGCCGTGTTCCTGCGCAACCCGGCCCCGGTCTGCGTGCTCGACGAGGTGGACGCGCCCCTCGACGACGCCAATGTGCTTCGCTTCATGGCGCTGCTCGACGAAATGGTGCGCCGGACGGACACGCGCTTTCTCGTGATCACCCACCATCCGCTCACCATGAGCCGGATGGACCGGCTTTACGGGGTCACCATGGTGGAGCGCGGGGTGAGCCGGATCGTTTCGGTCGATCTCGCGCAAGGGGTCGAGCTCGCCGCGGAATGAGCCTTGGACCGAATGCCGCAAGGCGACCCCTTGCGCCCCATTGACAGCCCAGAGGCCCCTCCGTATGCACCTGCACAACGCTGGGGCCGCGGCCCGGGCACCCCTGCGGCGGGGCGGGAATGGGACGGGAGACGGGAAACGGGTCGGGCGGCTCGGACCATCTCGAGCGTCTCGGGGACCAGATCGCGGCCGCGCGCGAGGCGCAACGCCCCTCGCGGTCTCGCGCGGGGGATGAGTTCAAGGCCGGGTCTCTGGCTTGGCGGATGGTGACGGAGCTCGTCGTCGGCGTCCTGGTCGGCGGGGCGATGGGATGGGGGCTGGACACGCTCTTCGGCACGCTGCCGGTCTTTGTGATCATCTTCGGCTTCCTGGGATTCGTGGCGGGCATCCGCATCGTGATCCGCTCGGCCAAAGAGGTCGAAAGCCGGACGGCTGCGGGGAGCGCACACCCCAAGACCGAGAGGACCACGCCAGCGGACTGAACTCCGCGGGCGAAGGACGAGAGGGGACGAGATGGCGACGGCGAGCCCGGAAAGCGGCTTCATCCACCCGATGGACCAGTTCACGATCTCGCCGGTCTTCGGCGGTGACCTCACGCCGCTCTCGGTCACGAACTCCACGATCTGGATGGCGCTCTCGGTGCTCGCGATCGCCGCGCTCACCATCCTCGGCACCCGCGGCCGGGCCTTGGTGCCGACGCGCACCCAATCGGTGGCAGAGCTTCTCTACGGCTTCGTCCGGCAGACGGTGACGGACGTGGCGGGCGACGAGGGGATGAAGTACTTCCCTTATATCTTCACGCTCTTCACCTTCATTCTGTTCTGCAACATGCTGGGAATGATCCCGGGCAGCTTCACCCCCACCTCGCACATCGCGGTGACGGGCGTGATGGCGCTGGCGGTGTTCGTGAGCGTGACGGTCATCGCCTTCCACAAGCACGGGCTTCACTTTCTCGAGTTCTTCTGGCCCGCGGACGCGCCGGGCTGGCTGAAGCCCGTGCTCTGCGTGATCGAGATCATCTCCTACTTCGTGCGCCCGATCAGCCACTCCATCCGTCTCGGCGCCAACATGCTGGCGGGGCACGCAGTGATGAAGGTGTTCGCCGGGCTCTTCTCGATGATGATCGCGGGGGGGATCGGGTTCCTTGCCTTCCTGCCGCTCATCGGCCTCGTCGGCATGACCGCGCTCGAATTCCTGGTGTCCTTCATCCAGGCCTACGTGTTCATGATCCTCACCTGCGTCTATCTCAACGACGCGCTGCACATGCACTGAGGATCGGACGTCCAGTTCTCAAGCCATCATCCAAGGGAGAGTGAGATGGAAGGTGATATCGCCGATATGGGCCGTTACATCGGGGCCGGGCTTGCCTGCTTCGCCATGGCAGGCGCCGGTGTGGGCATCGGCCATGTGGCGGGCAACTACCTCGCCGGCGCGCTCCGCAACCCGGCGGCTGCCCAGTCGCAGGCGCCGAACTTCTTTATCGGCCTCGCCTTCGCCGAGGCGCTTGGCTTCTTCGCCCCCGTCGTCGCTTCCCTCCTGCTCTCCGCCGTCTTATCCGCCCTAACCGCGCGTACCGGCCCGGGGGGGCGGTGCGCGACTGTGGCCCCGCCCCTCTGGGCGGCGCGAGGCGCCAATGCGGAGGGGCGGTATGGCGACGGACACGCATGGCGAGGAGGCGGCCGGCGCCGGTCATGGCTCGGGCGGCCTGCCGCAGCTCGATTTCGACACCTGGCCCAGCCAGATTTTCTGGCTCGTGGTGGCGCTTCTGGCGCTTTACCAGCTGCTGACGAAGATCGCGCTGCCGCGGATCTCGAGCGTGCTCGAAGAGCGGGCGGACGCCATCGCCGACGATCTCGACCGGGCCGAGGAGTTCAAGCGAAAGGCCGAGGAGGCCCAGGCCGCCTATGACGCGGCCCTCGCGGAGGCGCGGGCGAAGGCCCAGGCCATCGCCGCCGAGACCAAGGCGCAGATCCAGTCGGACATCGAGGCCGAGATGGTGAAGGCCGACGAGGAGATCGCGGCGCGGGCGGCCGAATCCGAGCGCCGGATCAAGGAGATCCGCGACGGCGCCCTGGCCGCGGTCGAAGCGGTGGCGGTCGACACGACTGGGGCCGTCGTCGAGGCCGTGATCCCTGGGCTGGCCGAGCCCGGGGCGGTCGAGGCCGCCGTCAAAGACCAGCTGAGCTGAGGGGCGAGGATGTCTTTTCTCTACGACAGCAACATCGTCGTCGCGATCAGCCTCGCGATCTTTTTCCTTATCCTTGCCTATGGCGGCGTCCACACGCTGATCCTGAAGGCGCTGGACGACCGGGCGGATCGCATCCGCCGCGATCTCGAGGAGGCGCGCCGGCTCCGGGAGGAGGCCCAGGCCCTCTTCGCCGAGTTCGAGCGCAAGCAGAAGGAGGTCGCGGCCCAGGCGGAGGACATCGTGGCCCACGCCAAGGAGGAGGCGGAGACCGCCGCCGCCAAGGCTCGGGCGGATCTCGCGGCCTCCGTCGAGCGGCGCCTGAAGGCGGCCGAAGAGCAGATCGGCCAGGCCGAGGCTCAGGCAGTGCGCGAGGTGCGGGACCGGGCGGTGGATGTCGCCATCGCCTCGGCGAGCCGCATCATCGCGGATCGGCTGGGCGAGGAGCAGGCCGCGGGGCTGGTCGACAGCTCGATCGAGGCCGTGGGCGCCCGCATTCACTGACGCGGGCGCAGGCGGCGCGGCTCAGTCGGGCTGGGACCCGGCCGCAGTCTCGCCCTTCGTCTTGAGCGGGCGGTAGTTCGTCTTCTCCACGATCCGCGCCGATTTTCCGCGACGCTGGCGAAGATAGTAGAGCTTCGCCCGGCGGACCTTGCCGCGGCGCACCACCGTGATCGAGTCGATCTGCGGCGAGTAGAGGGGGAACACCCGCTCCACGCCTTCGCCGAAGCTGATCTTGCGGATGGTGAAGGAGGCCGCGAGCTGGGAGCCCCCGCGCCGGCCGATGCACACACCCTCGAAGTTCTGCACGCGGGTGCGGCTGCCCTCGGTCACCTTCACGCCGACGCGCACGGTGTCGCCCGGGGCGAAATCCGGGATGTCCTTGCCAAGCTCCCGGATGTGCTCGGCCTCGAGCTGCTGCAACAGATTCATCGTTCAGTCCTCATCTCTCCCGCCTTGACCGGCGGTGGGGGGCGCGTCCGAGAGCTCTCGGTCTCCATCGGTGCCCGCGCGGCTCGCGCAATAGGCCCGCCAGAGGTCGGGACGGCGTTCTCGTGTGAGCCTTTCGGCCTCGGCGAGCCGCCACTCGGCGATCCGCCCATGGTGCCCGGAGAGGAGAATCTCCGGGATGGGGTGGCCCTCCCAAATCTGGGGCCGCGTGTAGTGCGGATGCTCGAGAAGCCCCCGCTGAAAACTCTCCTCGACCGCGCTCTCGGCGTTGCCGAGCACACCGGGCAGGAGCCGGACCACCGTGTCGAGCACGGCCATGGCGGCAATCTCGCCACCTGTCATCACGAAGTCGCCGAGCGAGAGCTCCTCGAGCCCGCGCGCGGCGATCACCCGTTCGTCCACCCCCTCGAACCGCCCGCAGAGGAGCGTGATCCCCTCCGCCGCGGCCAGGACCTGGGCCCGGGCCTGATCGAAGGGCCGGCCCCGCGGCGACAGAAGCAGCACGGGCCAACGCGACGGATCGCGGGGCGTGTCCCGGGCGGCGGCATCGAGGGCTCGCGCGACCACGTCCGGGCGGAGCACCATCCCAGGCCCTCCCCCCGCGGGCGTGTCGTCCACGGTTCGGTGCTTATCGCGTGCGAAGGTTCGGATGTCCAGAGCTTCGAGCCGCCAGATGCCGTCCTTCAGACCCTTCCCCGTAAGGGACCCGCCGAGGGGGCCCGGAAACATCTCCGGATAGAGCGTGAGCACGCGCGCGGTGAAGGCCTCCGCCCCCCGCTGCCCCTCCACAAGCGGCGCGGGCGCGGCAGAGGGACGGGCCGAGAACATCCCGGCTGAGCGGGGGCGGGTCGGCGCGCTCATTCGAGGCGCTCGCCCTCGGGCGCCTCCGGGTGCTCGAGGACGGCGATCACGGTGTCGGGCTCGAGCCAGTCGTCGAAGATCCGGCAGCCCAGCCGCTCCAGAACGGCGACCGAGGCGCGGTTGGCCCGCTCCGGAGCGGTCGCGATGCGGCGAAGGCCAAGCCTGCGGAAACCGTGATCCACCCAGAACCGCGCGATCTCGGTGGCGAAGCCTTGGCCCCAGGCGGCGCGCGCGAGCTTGAACATCACCTCCACCTCCAGGGTCTGCGTGCCGTCCCGATGCCGGTAGAGATAGGGGTTGAGCCCGCCCTGGCCGAGAAAGCGCCCGGTCCGCCGACACCAGGCGCCGGCCGGTCCGAAGCCGACCTGCTCCCACAGCATGGCGTAGCGGGCGATCGTGGCGCGTCGGGCGGCGAGGCTTCGCGGATGCCCGGGGTCGAAGCGCCAGACCTCCGGGTCCCGGTCGAGCGCCGGGTGCACGGCCTCCGCATCCTCCGGCACGAAGGGTCGAAGCAGCAGCCGCTCCGTATGCCAAGGGCCCGTCATCGGCCGCTCCCGCCGCCGCGGCCGAGGACGGCGATCCGCCGCGCCGCCTCCGCCCGCGGGCCGGGCCGGGAGGCGCCGATCACCTCGACCTCGAGCTTGGCCAGATACGCGTCGATCTCCGCCGCCGCGGCACCGTCGGCCAGGAGCGCGGCGATCTCGGCCGCGTGGGCATCGTGCTCTCGGTCTGGCTCACCCGGCGCGCGGGCGCCGCTGGGGTCCCACACCTCCCGAAGAATGTGCGCCACGGCGGCGACCCTGGCTCCGGTCGCCGCGTCCCGAGGTGCCTCCAGGAGCCCCGGCGGCGGATCCGCCACCACCCGGCCCGCGGCCAGATCCACCGTCGGCACCGCCGCGCGGGTGAAGGGCATGAGGATCTCGCCCCTCTCCCCCAGGATCTCGAGCACATCCCCCGCGCCGTGGTCGTGGATCGCCCGGATCCGGCCGAGCGGCGCGCCGCCGGGGTCCACCACCGCGAGCCCTACGAGATCCGCGTGGTAAAACTCGTCCTCCCCCGGAGCCGGGAGCCGGTCGCGCGGCGCGTAGAGCCGGGTACCCTTGAGCGCCTCCGCGGCCTCGCGGTCGCCCACTCCGCCGAGCCAGGCCGCAAAGCCCCCCTTCACCGGGCGGGACAGCGTGAGCGTGTAGCTCCGCCCCGCCTCGTCCGCCAGGGGCGCGTAGGCGGCGATCGCTGCGGGGTCGGCGCAGAAGCTCTTGAGCCGCACCTCCCCACGCACGCCGAAGGCGCCCGCCACGGCGCCAACCAACACCATCCGATCCGCCGGGCCCGCGCCCATCGCGCCCGCCCTCCGCGTTTCGACCGCCGGCCGACGCCGGGCGCCTGCCGGGCCCGACCGGGAGCCGGGCGGGCGGGCGGGGGCTCCCGGACGGGCCCGGCGATCCGTCGCCTCAGCCCGCCGCGGCCTCCTCGGTCGCACCCTCGCCGCCCTCGGCCGCCGGCGCCGCCTCGGCCTCCCGAGCGGCCTCCTCCGCGGCCAGGCGCTTCTCCTCGCGCTCCTTCGCGCGCTCGGCCATCTTCTTGCCGGGCTCCGCCTTTTGCGGGTTGCTCCGCACCGTCTTTTCCATCACGCCCGCCGCTTCGAGCATCCGCTGGATCCGATCGGTCGGCTTGGCGCCCTGGCCGAGCCAATGCTGCACCCGCTCGAGATCCATCTTCACGCGATCCTCCGAATCCTTCGGAAGAAGCGGGTTGTACGTCCCGAGTTTCTCGATGTAGCGCCCATCGCGGGGCATCCGGCTGTCGGCCGCGACGATGCGGTAGAAGGGCCGCTTCTTCGAGCCGCCGCGGGCGAGCCTAATCTTGATGGCCATGGCTGTCCTTTCCTGTGCCTGGGGGTTCGGAGGCGGGGTCACGCATCGGGGGCGCCCTGCACCTTCCGGTGGTTGCGGATCACCTCGTCGATGACGAAGCGGAGAAACTTCTTGGCGAACTCGGGGTCGAGGCCGCTCTCCTCGGCCAAGCGCTCGAGCCGTGCAATCTGCCGGGCCTCGCGCTCCGGATCGGCGGGCGGCAGCCCGTGCTGGGCCTTGAGACCGCCCACCTCCTGGGTGCAGCGAAACCGCTCGGCCAGGGTGTGGACGAGGATGGCGTCGAGATTGTCGATCGAGTGGCGGAGCCCGGCCAAGAGCTCCTCCGCGCGCGCGGTGTCGGTCATGCACCTCTCCTCGGCTTCGGGCCGCGCATGTGGGGCGGGCCAATCGGGCGCTGGATGCCGGGCATCGCGGTCATGCCGACCCCCGGCGCGTCGGATGGCGGGAGACGAGCACGTCCGGGGCGATGGCCGGCCGAGCGGCCGCCGCGTCGCGCCGGGCCCCCAGCCGCTCGGCCAGCCGGATCGACCGGGCGTTGCCGGGCGCGATATCCCTGACCACCGTGGCGGAGTCGGCGGTGCCGAACCCGTGGTCGAGCACGGCCTGGGCCGCCTCCCACGCGACGCCTCGGCCCTCGGCGCCCTCGCAGATGCACCCGCCGAGCTCGGTCTCGGGATGCTGCGGCGGGTGGTGAAAGCCGATGGTGCCGACCGGGCGGCCCTCGGCTTCGACGGCCCACCAGCCGAACCCCTTGAGCTGCCAGTGCCCCACATCGGCGGCGAAGAGCTTCCACGCGCCCGCGGTGTCGAGGGCTCCGCCGATATGCCAGGTGCGCCCCGAGGCGGAGAATGCGGCATCAGCGTCGAAATCGCCCAGCCCATAGCCGCGCAACCGGAGCCGCTCGGTCTCAAGCACCGGGATCATCCTGCGCGCTCCGGGTCCGGATGCCGCCAGATCTCGTCGTCGCGGTGAACGCCGGAGCCGTCATTGAGCGTGATTCGCCCGTCGCGGGTGGCACCGAGGCGCTCGGCCACGGCCTGCGATCGCGCGTTCTCGGCCCAGATGTAAGAGACCAGGCGGCGGACGCCCAGCGTCTCGGCCGCGTGGGCGCGCACGGCGTGGGCGGCCTCGGTCGCAAGCCCACGGCCCTGGAGCGCGGGCGCGAGATGCCAGCTGAGCTCGATCTCGGTCCATCCTTCGGGCCGCCAGAGACCCACCAGCCCGGCGAACCGCCCGTCCTGCCGCGTGATCACGCTGAAGACGCCGAAGCCGCGGATCGCCCAGTGCCCGATCACCGTCGCGAGGCTCCGCCAGGCGGTCTCCCGATCCCAGCCGTCATTGGCCGCGCGCATCGCGGCGTGCTCCGCCGCGTCGCCGCCATGCGGCATGCGGAGGACAAGGCGCTCGGTCTCGATCTGCGGCGCGTCGATCATGCGGCGACCTCAGCAGCGGGGAGCGCGTGCCGGTAGGCGTGGCCCGGGGCGCCCGGGGGCTGCGCCGCGCGGTGGTCGCGCACAGCACCCAGGCGCTCGGCCAAGCGGGCGGAGCGGGTGTTGGCCGGGTTGACATAGCTCATGAGCTCGCGAAGGCCGCAGGTCCCCATGAGATGGTCGCGCGCCGCCCGGGCACCCTCGCCTGCCAGCCCTCGGCCCTCCCACGTCGCCGACCAGAGCGAATAGGTGAGCTCGCAGGCCGGCCAGTCCGCTGGGTGCCAGGCGCCGGCCCAGCCGATGGGCGCATCCGAGCCCTTGAGAGTGAGCACGAAGGCGCCGTAGCCCCGCACCAGCCAGTGGCCTGCGATGGTGGCGAAGACGCGCCAGGCGGCCTCGGCCGAGAGCGGCCCGCCCACGAAGCGCGCGCGCTCGGAGCCCAGAAAGGCGGTCCAGGCCGGCAGGTCACCGGCCTGCGGCGCGCGCAAGGCGAGCCGCTCCGTCTCGAGGGTCGGGATCGTGAGAGCGGTCACCGCTTCCGCCCCTTGGACTTCGCCTTGCCCTTGCCCCCGCCGAAGGCGAGCCCGGGCGGCAGGCCCATGCCCCCTGCGGCCCCAGCGATGCCGCCCAGGCCACCGGGCAGACCCGGGGGCGCCGTCGGCTCGGCCGGGCCGTCGCTCCCCGCGGGGCCTGCGCCCATCGGCATGGGCGGCAACCCCGGGGGCATGCCGGGCATCCCCGGCGGCATCGCGCCCCCCTTGCCCATCATCTGCCCCATGAGCCCGCGGAGGCCCGACTTCCCCATCTTGCCCACCTTCTTGAACACATCCGCCATCTGACGGTGCATCTTGAGGAGACGGTTCACGTCCTGCACCTCGAGCCCCGAGCCCTTGGCGATCCGCTCCTTGCGGCTGGCTTTCAGGATCTCGGGCTTCTTGCGCTCCTCCTTGGTCATCGACTGAATGATGGCGACCTGACGGCGTATCGCCTTGTCGTCGATCCCGGCCTCGCCCATTTGCTTGGCCATCTTTGCCATGCCGGGCAGCATTCCCATGATCCCGTCCATGCCGCCGAGCTTTTGCATCTGCTCGAGCTGGGATTTGAGGTCGTTCATGTCGAACCGGCCCTTTTGGAAGCGCTTCATCATGCGCTCCGCCTCGGCCTGCTCGATCTGCTCCTG
>CAYXPI010000134.1:0-10383 GCA_964467005.1 uncultured Limibaculum sp.
GAGCAGAAGGACCAGCAGTTCCTCTACGAGACCGACGGGATGCTGACCTTCATGGACAGCGAGACCTTCGAGCAGATCGAGCTGCCGGCCGACATTCTGGGCGAGGCCCGGCCGTTCTTGCAGGACGGGATGACGGTGACGATCGAGTATTACGGCGAGGAGCCGCTCTCGGTGACGCTGCCCGAGCGTGTGGTCTGCGAGATCGCGGAGACCGAGCCGGCGATCAAGGGCCAGACCGCGGCCAACAGCTTCAAGCCCGCGGTGCTCGACAACGGGGTGCGGGTGGCCGTGCCGCCCTTCGTGGAGCAGGGGGAGAAGATCGTCGTCTCCACCGAGACCTTCGACTATGTCGAGCGTGCCTGAGGGCCGGGCGCCGGCCGCGGCGAGCGTGACGGTGGAGAACGCCCGTGTGCGGGTGACCGAGTGGCGCTTCACCCCCGGGGCGGCCACCGGATGGCATGTGCACCTGCACGACTACGTGATCACGCCCGTCACCTCCGGCACCGTGGAGATCCTGGACGCCGAGGGCCGGGTGAGCCGGGCCGAGATGGTGGCGGGGCGCTCGTATTTTCGGGAGGCGGGGGTCGCGCACGACGTGGTCAATGCCGGGCCGGGGGAGCTCGTCTTCGTCGAGACCGAACTCTTGGGCGGCGGCGCTCAGGAGAGCCGCGATGTCCGCATCCCCCACCCTCAACATCATGATCCGCGCCGCGCGGAAGGCCGGCCGGGGCTTGGTGCGGGATTTCGGCGAGGTGGAGAACCTTCAGGTGAGCGTGAAGGGCGCGGGGGATTTCGTCACCGCCGCGGACCGGAAGGCCGAGGAGCTTCTGAAGGAGGAGCTTCTGGGCGCGCGGCCCAATTATGGCTGGCTCGGCGAGGAGACCGGGGAGACCCCGGGCACCGACCCCACCCGGCGCTGGATCGTCGATCCGCTGGACGGCACCACCAACTTTCTCCACGGGCTGCCGCATTGGGCCATCTCCATCGCGCTCGAGCATAAGGGCAAGCTCGTGGCGGGGGTGGTGTTCGACCCCGCGAAGGACGAGATCTTCGTGGCCGAGGAGGGGCAGGGCGCCTGGCTCAACGATCGGCGGTGCCGCGTGTCCGGCCGGCGGGATCTGGGCTCCGCCCTCCTCGCCACAGGTATCCCCTACGCCGACAAGGAGACGCTGCCGGACAGCTTGCGCGACCTCGCCCGCCTCATGCCGCGCACGGCCGGGGTGCGCCGCTACGGCGCCGCGGCGCTCGACCTCGCCTATGTGGCCGCGGGGCGCTACGACGGCTTTTGGGAGCGCGAGCTCCAGGCCTGGGACCTTGCGGCGGGGCTCGTCATCCTGCGCGAGGCGGGCGGGATCGCCACCGCCCTCGAGCCCCAGCCGGGCACCGGCAATCCGCTCGAGACGGGCCACGTGCTCGCGGCCAACGGTGAGCTTCACGGCCCCCTGGCCGAACTCCTGACCGCCCCCTGATCCGCCGCATGGCCGAGGGCCGGCCGACGCGCCCATCTCCCCTGGAAAAACCCTGCGCGCCCCGTATTGTGAGGCTATCCTTTCGGAGGCCCCGATGAGCTTCGACAGCCAGGTCGAGTTTTCCCAACCGACGCGGCAGATCTTCCTGATGCTTCTGGTGCTGATCCTGGTCAGCACGGGCGCCACGGTGCTGGCCGCGCAGATCCAGACGGTCTTCCTCGCCAACCCCTATCTCAACGGGTTCATCTTCGGAGTGTTCCTCATCGGGGTGCTCGCCACCTTTTGGCAGGTGGGCCAGCTCATCTCGGCCACCAACTGGCTCCGCGACCTGCAGGCGGGGCTCAAGGGCCAGGAGATCGCGCGCCCGCCGCGGCTCGTCGCCTCGATGGCGCCGATCATGCGCGAGGGCCGGGTGAAGAAGCGCCTCGCGGCCTCGACCACGCGCACGATCCTCGATTCCATCGCGGTGCGGATCGACGAGGCGCGGGACATCACCCGCTACATCACCAACCTTCTCATCTTTCTCGGGCTTCTCGGCACCTTCTGGGGTCTCTCCAACACGGTGCCCGCGGTGGTCGACACGATCCGGAGCCTCGCGCCCACCGATGGCGACACCTCGGACACAAGTGTGTTCGAGCGGCTGATGATCGGGCTGGAGGATCAACTGGGCGGCATGGGCACCGCCTTCGCCTCCTCGCTCATGGGGCTCGCGGGGTCGCTGATCGTGGGCCTCCTGGAGCTGTTCGCGAGCCACGGGCAGAACCGGTTTTACCGAGAGCTCGAGGAGTGGCTCGCGGGGTTCACCCGGCTCGGGCTCGTCTCCGAGGGGGAGGGGCCGGACGGCGCGCTGGTGGCGCTTCTCGAGCGGGTGGACGAGGGGCTCGAGCGCACCTCGGACTTTGCCGCCCGGGCCGAGGGCGCGCGGGTGGAGGCCGAGAACCGGCTCGCCCAGGCCGCGGATGTCGTGGCGGCCATGGCCGGGCAGATCGACCACGAGCGCGGCCTTGTCTCCGAACTGTTCGCCGAGATGCGGGACGCGCGCGACCGGGCGGCGACGCGGGATCATGCGATCCTCACCGCGCTCAAGCGGATCGAACAGGCTTCGGGACAGGTGGCGAGCGGGCAGCAGGCGGTGGCCCACGCGCTCGAGCGTTCGGCCGGCGGCGCGCCCGGCCAGCCCGGCGATGTGGCGATGGCGATGCACGGGCTCGAGAAGCAGCTCCGCCTGATGGCCGACGACCTCGCCGTCGGCCGGCACGAGACGACCGCCGCGCTTCGCTCCGAGCTTCGCGCGCTCATCAACCTCATCGACGTGCGCACGCGCGACACCACCGGGAGCTGACCCCATGCCGCTGGCACGGCGCGGAGCCGGACGGCTCGACACCAGCATCTGGCCCGGTTTCGTCGACGGGCTGACCGCGCTGCTCCTCATCGTGTTTTTCGTGCTGTCGATCTTCATGATCGTGCAGTTTTCGCTGCGGGAGACGATCCTCGGGCAGGACCGGCGGCTCGACGCGCAGGAGGAGCTGATCGGCGCCCAGGCCACCGAGATCGACCGTCAGATCAGCCAGATCGCGGCCTTGAGCGCGCAGATCCAGGGGCTCAGCGACGTGCTGGGCGGGGAGCGGCGCCGCGCCGAGCGGCTGGAGACGGCGAATGAGGGCCTGCGCCAGGCGCTTTCCGACGAGGAGGCGGAGGCCGCAGCGCTCGAGCGTCAGTTGGCGGATGCGGCGGCGGCCCGGGAGCGGGCGCTGGAGGAGGGGGCGACGCTCGCCGCCGAGCTCGATCGGATCCGCGCCGAGGCCGCGGCGGCGGAGGAGACGGCGGCGCTCCTGCGGCTGGAGCGGGACCGGACGGCCGAGGCGCTCGCCCAGTCCGAAGCCGCGGCGGAGGCGCGGGACGCCGAGCTTACGGAGGCCGAACGCGCGCGGGCCGAGCTCGTCGCCGCCCTCGCGGAGGTCCGCCGTGAGCGGAACGCGCGCGCGGCCGACGCCGAGGCGCTGGAGGCCGAGCGCGCGGCGCTCCGGAGCGCGGTGGAGAGCCTGGAGGCCGAGCGGGCCCGCCAATCCGGAGAGATCGCCCGGCTGGCGGACACCGAAGATGCGCTCCGGGCCGAGAAGGCGCGGCTCGACGCCGAACGTGCGGCGGCGCTCAGCCTGGTGGCCCGGGCCGAGGCCGAGCGCCGTGGGCGTGAGACCGTGCTCGCCGCCCTCAGCGAGGAGGCGCGGGAGGGCGAGGTGGTGCGCGCACGGCTGGCGGAGGAGGCGGCGACGGCGCTCGCCCTCGTGGAGCGGGTGGAAGGGGCGAACGCGGCGTTGGCGGCCGAGCGGGACGCGCTCCTCGCGGCGCCGGCGCCGGACACGCTGGAGGCGCTTCGCCGGGAACGCCGGGAGGTGGAGGCGCTCAAAGGCGCCGCCCTCGCCCGGATCGAGGCGCTGGAGGCCACGCTGAGCGAGGAGGAGCGCGCGCGCCGGGCGCTGGCGGCGGAGCGGGCGCTCGCGGTGGCGCGGATCGAGGCCTTGGAGGCGGATCTCGACGCCGAGGCCCGGGCGCGGCGGGAGCTGGCCGCGCTCAAGGCCGCGGCGGAGGCCGCGCTCGCCGAGCGGGATGCGGAGCTCGACGCGGCCGAGACGGCGCGGCTCGCCGAAGCGGCCCGGGTCGAGCGGCTGCGGCGCGAGCTCGCCGCCCGGGCGCGCGCGCTCGAGACGGCCGAGGAGGGGGCCGAGGCGCTGGCCCTGGCGGAGGCCGATCTTGCCGCCCTCACCGCCCAGCTCGAGGAGACCCTGGCCGCCGAGGAGGCCGCCCGCCGCGCCGCGGAGGCGCAGACGGTCGAGCTTCGCCGGCTCCAGCGCCAGGTGGAGGGGCTCGGCGTGCAAGTGACCGGGCTCCGGGAGCTCTTGGAGCTCGCCGAGGCGATAGAGGAGGAGAACCTGGCGCGCATCGACACGCTCGGGACCCAGCTCGACGCGGCGATGGCCCGGCGCGTCTCGGACCTCGAGCGCTTCCAGTCCGAGTTTTTCCAGCGGATGGAGGGGCTTCTGGGCGGGCGCGAGGACATCCAGCGCGACGGCGACCGGTTCGTCTTCCAGTCCGAGGTGCTGTTCGAGACGGGCTCGGCCACCCTCGGGGCGGCGGGCCGGGCGGAGCTGGCCAATCTGGGCGCGGTGCTGCGCGAGCTGGCGGAGGCGGTGCCGGCCGATCTCGACTGGGTGCTCAGGGTCGACGGCCACACGGACCCCCAGCCGATCACCGGCGGGCGTTTTGCCGACAATTGGGAGCTGAGCCAGGCCCGCGCGCTCTCGGTGGTGCGCTATCTCATCGACACCGAGAACGTGCCGCCCAACCGCCTCGCCGCCACCGGCTTCGGCGAGCATCGCCCGATCGACGAGGGCACGACGCCCGAGGCCTTCGCCCGAAATCGGCGGATCGAGTTCAAGTTTACCGAGCGCTAAGGCGCCCGGCCCTCGGCGAGGGCCCGGATGGCCGCGAGCACCCGGGCGAAGGCCGCGGCGGCCCGGGCGCTCCGATGCCGCGCGCGGAGCCACATATGCGGCAGCTCCGGCTCCACCACCGCCCGGGCCGGGACGCCGGCGGCACGCAGACGCTCGGCATAGAGCGGGCCGTCGTCGCGGAGGGGGTCGACCTCGGCCGCGGAGACAAAGGCCGGCGCGACGCCTTGGGGCACCGGCGCCGCGAGGACGGCGAAGGTCGGGTCGCCTTCCGGCACGCCATCGCCCGCGCGCAGGCGGCGGAACCCCACCACATCCGCCGTGGCGAGAAGCGGGGCCTCCGCGCAATCCCGGTAGGAGGGAAGGCCGAGCGCCTCGCCGCCGAGCCCCGGATAGATCAGCACCTGGCCGAGAAGGCCGGGGTGGCCCGCCAACGCGTGCGCGACGGAGGCCGCGAGCCCGCCGCCTGCGCTGTCGCCGACCAGCACCACCGGCCCCTCGGCAAGGGCGGCCGTCGCTGCGGCCAGAGCGTCCTCGTAGCCCGCGGGATGGGGATGCTCAGGCGCGAGGCGATAGTCCACCGCCGTAACCGCGAGCCCCGTGCCCGCCGCGATCTCGGCGCACACATCGTCGTGGCTCTCCAGCCCGCCCAGCGTGTGACCGCCGCCATGGCAGTAGACAAGCCGCTCGGGGCCCCCCGCCTCGGGGAGATAGTGGCGGCGGTGGATGGGGCCGCCCGGGCCCGCCAGTGTGTCCTCCGCCACCGCGAGCCCGCCCGGACGGGGTGCGCGGAAGCGCTCGGCCATCGCGTCGTAGGCCGCGCGTTGGGCCGCCATGGGCGCGTCGAGCGCCAGCGCGGGCGCCGCCTCGACCTCGGCGACGAAGGCCAGCACCTCGGGGTCTCGGATCTCGGGCATCGCCACCTCCGACTGGGACAATTCGCGGAAAATTGCATGGAGTAAACGCCCTGTTAACCACTCTCGCGCAAGCCTGCGCCATCCGAGGGTCGGTGTTGGGGGCGCTATGCGGTGGGTCGGACTGGGTGCGGGGGCGCTCGCTCTCCTCGCAGGGGCCATGGCCGGGCCGAGCCCCGTGGAGGCCGGGGCCTGGACCCAAGCGCCGGGCTCCGGGCAGGTGATCAGCTCCGTCAGTCGCCGGGCGAGCCCCTTCTCGAGCCTTGCCGGCGGGCCGACGGACGACGATTCGACCTTCACCGCGCTCTTCTTCGAGTATGGCGTGGTGGAGGGGATCACCGTGGGGGGCACGGCGTTCATCGAGGTGACGAGCGATGATGGGGGCAACACGGCGGAGCTCGGGCTCTTCGGGCGCTACCGCTTCTGGCAAGGCGATCACGGCGACGTGGCGGCGGTGCAGGTGGGCGTGAAGCAGCCGGTCAACGATCTCCTGGGCGGGAGCTTCGGCGGCCCGGGGGCGGACCCGACCCAGGAGGTCTCGCTCCGGCTCCTCTACGGCAAGGGCTTCGGCTTCGACTGGGGCAACGCCTTCGTCTCGACCGAGGCGGGCTATCACCTGCAAACGGACGGCGACGACGACGAGATCCGCGCCGACATCACCGTGGGCGCCCAGCCTTTCGACTGCTGTATGGGTCTCCTCGCGGTCTACAGCACCTACCCCATCGGCGATTCCGACGAGGCGAGCCTCAAGGTCGCGCCCTCGGTCACCTACAGCTTCCGGCTGTCGGACCAACCGGACGAGAACGGCGCGCCGCCCAAGAAGACGACGCTGCAGTTCGGCCTCAGCCAGGACCTCCTGAACCTCGACGAAGGGCTTGGCTTCCAGTTCAGCGTCTGGCAGCCGTTCTAAATCTCAGCTCGACAGGCCCGGCACCTCGCGGAGGGAAACGCCCGCGATGCGCCAGCGCCCGTCCGACCGCGCCATGAGGTAATCCGCCTCGAAGAGCCGGCCGGCCGCGTCCTCGAACAAGACGGTCTTTACGAAGGCGCCGCCCCGTTCGGCCAGCGCCCGCCATTCGTAGCGCGCCGGGCGGTAGATCATCGGGTAGCCTCGCTGCACCATGCGGCCGAAATTGCGCGGCGTGCCGAATTGGGACTGGATGCGCGGCGAGGCATGGGCGAAGGCGGCCGTGAGGTCGTCGCGCTGGAAGGCGGCGATCTGGTCGGCGATCACCCGTTCGATGGCGGCGTCGGCCGTGGGGTCGGCAGCGGCGGGCGCGGATGTGAGCGCAAGGGCGGTCAGGACGGCAATGAGAAGGCGGGTCATGACATCTCCGGTCTTGGCTATCTTGCTCAGGGTGGCGCGGCGGGCGGCACGGTCAAGCAAGGGCGGAGTGTGAGCGAGGAGTTCGTGATCGAGCGGCTGGGGGCGCAGGGCGACGGCATCGTGGCCGGGAGCTCGGTCTTCGTGCCCCACACGCTTCCCGGAGAGCGGGTGGTGGCGAGCCGGTTGGGCGACCGGGCGACGCTCGAACGGGTGCTGGAGCCCGCGGCGGAGCGGGTGGAGCCCGGCTGCCCCCATTTCGGGCCCTGCGGGGGCTGCGCGCTCCAGCACGGGTCCGACGCCTTCGTCGCCCGCTGGAAAGAGGCGCAGGCCCGCGCCGCCCTCGCCGCCCGCGGGATCGAGGGGGTGGAGATCCGGCCCATCCTCACCTCGGGGCCTGGCACCCGGCGGCGCATCACGGTGGCGGCCAAGCGGACGCGGGCGGGCGTGGAGATCGGCTTTCACGGCCGGGGGAGCGACACGGTGGTGCCCGTGGCGGCCTGCCTCGTCGCCGAGCCGGAGCTCGTGGACATCCTGCCCCGCCTCGCCGAGATCGCGGAGCTCGCGGCCTCGCGCAAGGGCCAGCCGCGGCTCACCCTCACTCTGGCCGAGGGGGGCGTGGACTGTGCGGTGACGGAGGCCAAGCCGCTCGACCGGCCGGGGATGGCGCTCCTGGCCGGCATGGCGGCCCGTGCGGGCCTGGCGCGCCTCGCCTGGAACGGGGAGGTGGCGGTGACGATCGCCGAGCCCGTCCAGCGCTTCGGCCGGGCCCGGGTGGTGCCGCCGCCGGGCGGGTTCCTGCAGCCGACCGCCGAGGGCGAGGCCGCGCTCGTCGCCGCGGTGCGGGAGGCGGTGGGGGAGGTCCGTCGGGTGGCCGATCTCTTCGCCGGGTCGGGCACCTTCGCGCTGCCGCTGGCCGAGGCGGCGGAGGTGCTGGCCGTCGAGGGCGAGGCCGAGGCCATCGCCGCACTCGACAAGGGCTGGCGGGGCGCCGAGGGTCTGCGCCGGGTGCGCACGCTCCCGCGCGACCTCGTCAAGCGGCCCCTCCGGCGGGACGAGCTCAGGGGCCTCGACGCGGTGGTGATCGACCCGCCGCGGGCCGGCGCCCGGGCGCAGATGGAGCAGATCGTCGACACCCCGCCGCCCAAGATCGCGAGCGTGAGCTGCAACCCCGCCACCTTCGCGCGCGACGCGCGGATCCTCCTCGACGGGGGTTATCGGCTTCTCTGGGTGCAGCCGGTGGACCAGTTCCGCTGGTCCCCGCATCTCGAGCTCGTGGGCGCCTTCGCGCGGTGAGGCTCAGCCCTCGCCGAGATCGTCCAGGGTCCCGTGCAACGCGAAGGCCTCGAGCCGCGCGTCCTGCGCCTTGATCGCGCGGAAGCTCTCGGCCACGCCCGAGGCGACGAGCTTGCGCTCCACGACGAGGAGCGTGTTGGGGTCGTGATCGTCGCACATGCTGCGCATAAAGCCGAGCTCCTCCGCGGCCACTGGGCGCGCGGCGGCGAGATCCGGCGCGCCCCAGGCCTCGACGAAATGCTCGGCCAGTCGCTCGATCTGGGCCGCGTACTCCGCCTCGGTGATCTCGGTGACGGCGACGAAGGTGGCCCGGCCGAAGCTGGTGAGCCCCAGCCAGCCATTGGCGAAGGCCTGGCGCGCCTGGCCGGTGAGGTGATCCTCCGTCCAGTCCGAAAAGGCGAAGGCGCCGGAGATCGCCCACTCCCCGGGATCGGCCGCGGTCTCGAACACGCGGGCGTCGCTTTCGTCGAAGCGGATGGTGCGGGCGAGCCTCATGCGCGCTCCAGGAGATGCCGGGCGAGGGGGCGGAGCTCGGTGCCCGCGGGGCTCTTCACGAGCTGGCCGCAGAGTTCGTCGAGGCCGACGAAGACCCCGCCCTCCTCCAGCGGCTCGCCGAGGCCCCAGGCCCGCGCCCGCCAGGCTTCGTGGACCGCGCCGATGCCGCGATCCTGCCAGGTGTTGATCCAGACGAGCGCGTGCCGCGCCCAGGCGTCGATGAGCCGGATGGCGGTGATCTCCGCGCAACCCTCCTCCGAGAGCCAGGTGCGCTCGGGATCCTCCCCCGGCTCATCTCCGCGCGCGGGCGCGACCCCGACCTCGATGCCCACCACCAGCCAGTCCGGCACCGCCCCGGGGTTGTCCGTGGCCGCGGCGGCCCGGAGGCGCCCGACGCGCGCGCCGTTGACCCGGAGCCCGCCCGGCCAGACGAAATGGACGGCGACCTCCGGCGGCGCGAGGGCGCCCAGCGCGTCCCCCAATCCCAGCGCGAGGGCGAAGGCGACCGTCGTCGCCCGGTCCAGCGCGACCTCCGGCGCCAGCACCATGGCGGCCCGAGCCGTCTCCACCTCCGCTGACCACACGACGAGCCCGGCATCGGTGCCGAGTGCCGCGCGCGAGACGGCCTTGGCCATCGGGTCCTGGCCGGCGGCCAAGCGCTCGCCCGTGAAGAGCGGCGGGAAGGAGGGCGCCGCCAGCGTCTCGATCATCGCATTGCGTCCAGCCCGAGCAGGCGCTCGGAGATGTCGAGGAAGGCGCGGGCCTGCGGGCTCGCCGGCTTCGCGGCCACGATGGGCGCGCCACCGTCGCCCGCCAGTCGGATCTCGAGATCGAGCGGCACCTCACCGAGGAAGGGAAGGCCGAGGCTCTCCGCCTCCGCCTTCGCGCCGCCATGGCCGAACACATGCGCCTCGTGCCCGCATTTGGGGCAGATGTAGCTCGACATGTTCTCGATGATCCCGAGCACCGGCGTCGCGGTCTTCTTGAACATATCGAGGGCTTTGCGGGCGTCGAGGAGGGCGATGTCCTGGGGCGTGGAGACCACGACCGCCCCCGTCACCTCGGCCTTCTGAGAGAGTGTGAGCTGCACATCGCCCGTGCCCGGCGGAAGGTCGACCAGGAGGACATCGAGCCCGCCCCACTGCACCTGGCGGAGCATCTGCTCGAGCGCGCCCATGAGCATCGGCCCACGCCAGATCACGGCCTCCCCCTCGGGCACCATCATGCCGATGGAGATCGCCGTCACCCCATGGTTGCGGAGCGGCAGGATCGTCGTGCCGTCCGGCGAGGAGGGGCGGCCCGAGATGCCGAGCATCCGCGGCTGGGATGGGCCGTAGACATCGGCGTCCAACAGCCCGACCCGCTGGCCCTGGGCCGCCAGCGCCACGGCGAGGTTGGCCGAGACGGTGGACTTGCCGACCCCGCCCTTGCCCGAG